>NZ_JBEKXH010000567.1:0-3800 GCF_049512235.1 Bradyrhizobium sp. | reverse complement strand
GGGACCGGTTTCACCGACACTTTCATCCGGCGCGGCCGCTACCCCGACTTCAAGGGACCGCTGCCGTTTACTCCGGGCTACGAACTGGTGGGTATTGTCGAGAAGGCCGGCTCCGGGGTGGTCTCGCCGCGCGAGGGGCAACTCGTCGCCGATCTCTGCATGGTCGGCGGTTACGCGCAATATGCCATTCGTCCCGCGCGTTTTCTGGTACCTGTTCCAGATGGCGTCGATGCGGCAGAGGCGGTTTGCATCCCGCTCGCCTACCTCACGGCCTTCCAGATGCTGACGCGCTATCGTCGCTTGTTTCCCGGCGAGACGATCCTCGTGATCGGGGCGTCAGGTACGGTCGGAACCGCGCTGCTCGATCTGGCCCGCCATCTCGGCCTCAAAGCCATCGGCACCTGCTCGGCGGTGAATCTCAGGGCGGTCGAGCAATTTGGTGCCACGGCCATCGACTACCGCGCCGGTGACTTCGTTGCTTCGGTGCGTCGACTGACGGCGGCAAGAGTTGGCGGCGCGGGCGTTGATGCGGCATTCGACGCGATCGGCGGATCTCATTTCGACCGCTCCTTTGCCTGTCTCGCGCCGGCAGGTACCCTCATCGGCTATGGCTCCCAGACCATGGCCGTCGGGCGCGAAAGCCTGATCGCGGCTGGGCTGGGGCTGGCGCGCCTGAAGCTATGGAGCGCATTGAGCTTCCTATACCAAGGCCGACGGGCGCTGTGGTACAGCATCACCGACCGCCGCTTGTCGCACCCTGAAGACTTCAGGGCTGACATGGCGGCTTTGTTCGAGTTGCTCGTCAGCGGTGCCATCCATCCGATCGTTATCGGTCGCGAACCCCTCACGGCAGTGCAACAGGTCCACGCACGGATCGACGCCGGAGGGCTCGGCGGCAAGATCGTGCTGCTGCCCTGGCCGGCGTCGCCTCGCGCACTTGCATCGCAATCGCCGCCGGGAGAGAATAACGGGCAAGGCTGACAACGATCAGCCTGGGATTGCCGGAGCGGCGGTTGTGCGCTGCAAACTGCCGACGTAGATCGGCTTTACAGGGAGGATAGAGCATGAAATCCAATGTGATGGTAAGCCGTGCGGCTGTTGCGATAGCATTGAGTACATTTGCGATCGGCTCAGCCGCCACTGCCGCCGGGCCGCAAATCGTGCAGGGGCCGTCAGCCGATCCCGCCTGCTACGCGCCCTGGTCGGCAGACACAAAATTCTTCAAATTCCCCGCCAAGACGGGCCCCTATCGCATCGCGCTGGCGAATGGCTACATCGCCAACACCTGGCGCATTCAGATGATCCAGACCGCCAAGGCCTATGCGGCGCAACCCGAGGTCGCCTCCAAGATCAAGGAATTCAAGGTGGTGTCGACGGGCGAAGACGTCGCCGCGCAGATCTCCGCGATCAATAATTTCATCGATTCCGGTTTTGACGCCGTGGTCGTCAATGCCCAGAACCCGAAGGCTTTCGCGCCGGTCATCAAGCGGGCCAAGGATGCCGGCGTCGTGCTGGTCGCCTTCGACAACATCCTCGACACCCAGGACGCCATCAACGTCGACGTCGATCAGAAAGGCCTCGGGGTGCTGTGGGCGAACTGGCTGATCAAGCATATTCCCGATGGCGGCAAGATCCTCGAGGTCCGTGGCGTGGCGGGTACGTCGGTCGATACCGACCGTCACAACGGCATCCACGAGACGCTCGATGCCTCCGGAAAGAAGTGGAATGTCGTGGAGGTGGTCGGCAAGTGGGACGATGCGACGGCGCAGAAAGCGACCGCCGACGCGATCGCCGTGCAGAAACGGTTTGACGGCATCACCGCGCAAGGCGGCGATACCGGCGTGGTGCAGGCCATGATCGACGCCGGACATCCCTTCGTCCCGTTTGGCGGCGAAACCGAAAACGGCTTCCGCAAGTTCTGCGCCGCCGATGCCGCCAAGGGCCTGAAGTGCTCGTCGGCCGGCACCGGCCCCGCGCAGGTCGCGGTCGCCATCAAGACCGCGATTGACGCGCTGCAGGGCAAGGTCATCCCGCAGTCGGTCAAGCTTCCCTTGGCGGTTGCCGAGGATCCCAACTTCAAGGATGGGCAGGATTTCTATTCGAGCCAGTCCGATAATTTCTTCGTCGGCAACTCATTCCCGACCTGCGGCATCAATTTTTCGGCGCAGGAAATCATGGGGCAATCCAAGGCCAACCAGTAAGGCTCATTCCGGCCGATCGCCGCGGCGAACTCGCGGCCCGCGGCGCCTGCTACGGGGATCACTCGATGGAAAGCCTTGTCCCGCTGTTCCGCATGGAAGGAATTTCCAAGCGCTATGGCGGCGTCCGGGCCTTGGAGGAGGCCGATCTCGACATCAAGGCCGGGCGCGTGCATGCCATCCTGGGCGAGAACGGGGCCGGCAAATCCACCCTTATCAAGGTCATGTCCGGCGTCGTCGCGCCCGACGAGGGGCGAATGCGGCTCGAGGGGCGCGAGGTCAACTTTCCCAACCCGGCCGCGGCCAGCGCGGCGGGCATTGTCTGCATTTTTCAGGAGCTGTCGCTGATCCCTGACCTTTCGGTCGCAGACAATATCGTGACCTCAAACCCGCCGGGCCGGTTCGGCCTGATCGACCGCAAGGCGCAGCGCAGAATAGCCGAGGCGGCACTGGCGCGCGCCGGCGGCGAGGACATCCACCCCTTGGCCCTGGTCAAGGACCTGCCCTTGTCGCGCCGGCAGCTGATCGAAATCGCGCGGGCGCTGACCCGCACGCCGCGGGTTTTGATTCTCGATGAGGCGACCTCGGCGCTCGCTGCGGCCGACGTGACGCGCGTCTTCGATGTCCTGAAGCGGCTGAAGGCCGAGGGGATCGCGCTGCTCTATATCTCGCATCGGATGCACGAGATCGCCGAACTGGCGGATGACTGTTCGGTATTCCGCAATGGCAGAAGGATCGCAACTTACGCGGCTGGGACCAAGAGCGACAACGAGGTCATCGAAATGATGATCGGCCGCGAATACAGTCACGTGTTCCCGTCCAAGCCCGCGGCGCCGGCGACCGCGGCAACGCCCGCAATCGAAGTGCGCAATCTCAGCTGGGCGCCGCGCCTCAACAATATCTCCTTCAGCGTTCGCCCTGGCGAAGTTGTGGGCCTCGGCGGTCTCGACGGGCAAGGGCAGCGCGAATTGCTGCTGGCGCTGTTCGGTGTATTGCGCGGGATCGGCGGCCAGATCCTGGTCGACGGCAAACCGGTCAGCATCGGCTCGCCGCGCGCGGCAAAGACCGAAGCCATCGGCATGGCGCTGATCCCGGAAGATCGCAAGACCGAGGGGCTGATGCTGCAAATGTCGGTGCGAGACAACCTGTCCTTTGCGACGTTGTCGGAGCTCGCGAACGGCGGCGTCATCGACCGCGATGCGGAACGCGATGCCGTTGACAAGATGATAACGCTGCTTGGCATCCGGACCGACGGCGTCGCGGCTCCGGCCAGTTCGCTGTCCGGCGGCAATCAACAGAAGTTGGTGATCGCCAAATGGCTGATGCGCAAGCCCCGCATCATCCTGCTCAACGACCCGACCCGCGGCATCGACGTCGGCACCAAACAGGAGTTCTATCAGCTGCTGCGCACGCTTGCCGAGGCCGGGACCGCGATCGTGCTTTATTCGACGGACTATGACGAGCTGATCGGCTGTTGCGACACGGTGCTGGTGCTTTACGACGGAACGGTCAAACGCGTCCTGAGGGGGGCGGAAATTACCGAGCGCGCCCTGATCAGTCTGGCCCTCAACATCGATGCCGTCGCCGACCAGGCGCCGCGGC
>NZ_JBEKXH010000566.1:0-3806 GCF_049512235.1 Bradyrhizobium sp. | reverse complement strand
ATTCCTTTCGACGTATAAATTCCCAGGAAACTGGCCGCGTCGTCGCGGCTGATGCCGAAGGCGGTCTGCGTCAAATCGTTGGTGCCGAACGAGAAGAATTCCGCGGTCTCGGCGATCTCGCCGGCTTTCAGCGCGGCGCGCGGCAGCTCGATCATGGTGCCGACCTGATACTTGAGCTTGGTCTTGGTCTCTTCGGCAACTTTCTCCGCCATGGCGTCGATGCGCTCTTTCACAATATCGAGCTCCATCTTGCTGGCGATCAGCGGCACCATGATTTCCGGCGCAACCGGCTTGCCGGTTGCGCGGCCGGCCTCGACCGCGGCTTCGAAGATGGCGCGCGCCTGCATCTCGGCGATTTCCGGATAGGCGATGGCGAGGCGGCAGCCGCGAAAGCCGAGCATCGGATTGAACTCGGCGAGATCGCGGGCGCGATCGGCGAGCCGTCGCGGATCGGTGTTCATCGCGCGCGCGACTTCCTCGATCTCGGCCTGGGTATGCGGCAGGAACTCATGCAGCGGCGGATCGAGCAGCCGGATCGTCACCGGCAGGCCCTGCATGATCTCGAACAGTTCGACGAAATCCGCGCGCTGCATCGGCAACAGTTTCGACAGCGCGGAGCGGCGGGCCTGTTCGTCCTCGGCGAGGATCATCTCGCGCACGGTGCGAATCCGGGTCTCCTCGAAGAACATGTGCTCGGTGCGGCAAAGCCCGATACCCTCGGCGCCGAATTTGATCGCGGTGCGCGCATCGTCCGGCGTGTCGCCATTGACACGGACCCCGAGCTTGCGGACGGCATCGGCCCATCCCATCAGCGTGCCGAATTCGCCCGACAATTCCGGCTCGATCATCGGCATCCGCCCGGCCAGCACCTGCCCCAGCGAGCCGTCGATGGTGATGACGTCGCCGGCCTTGAAGGTGCGCGCGCCGATGCTCATGGTGCCGCGGCCGTAATCGACGCGGATGGTGCCGCAGCCGGAGACGCAGGGTTTGCCCATGCCGCGCGCGACCACCGCGGCGTGCGAGGTCATGCCGCCGCGCGTGGTCAGGATACCTTCGGCGGCGTGCATGCCGTGGATGTCTTCCGGGCTGGTCTCGATCCGCACCAGAATGACCTTGCGGCCATCGGCCTGCAGCTTGGCCGCCTCATCGGAGGAGAACACCATTTCGCCGGCGGCAGCGCCGGGCGAGGCCGGCAGGCCGGTGGCGATCACATCGCGCTTGGCGGCGGGATCGATGGTCGGGTGCAGCAACTGGTCGAGCGAGGCGGGGTCGATCCGCGACACCGCATCCTTTTTCGAGATCAGGCCTTCATTGGCGAGTTCGACGGCGATCCGCAGCGCCGCCTTGGCGGTGCGCTTGCCATTGCGGGTCTGCAGCATCCACAGCTTGCCCCGCTCGACCGTGAACTCCATGTCCTGCATGTCGCGGTAATGTTTTTCGAGCAGCGTATAGATCCGCGTCAGCTCCTTGAACGCCTCGGGCATCGCGGTTTCCATCGCAGGCTTGTCGGAACCGGACTCCTGGCGCGCATATTCGGTAATGTCCTGCGGCGTGCGAATTCCCGCGACCACGTCCTCGCCCTGCGCGTTGATCAGGAATTCGCCGTACAGCCGGCTCTCGCCGGTCGAGGGATTGCGCGTGAACGCGACACCGGTCGCGGAGGTCTCGCCCATATTGCCGAACACCATTGCCTGGACGTTGACCGCGGTGCCCCAGGACTCCGGAATGTCATGCAGCCGCCGGTAGGTCACCGCGCGCGCGTTCATCCAGGATGAAAATACCGCGCCGATCGCACCCCACAGCTGGTCGTGCGGATCCTGCGGGAAATCCTTTCCGGTTTCGCGCGCCACCGCATCCTTGTAGCGGCCGACCAGATCGACCCAGTCGTCGCCGGTCAAGTCGGTGTCGAGCGTATAGCCCTGGCTGTCCTTGAAGGTATCGAGAATGTCCTCGAAGTGGGAATGCTCGAAGCCGAGCACCACGTCGGAGTACATCGTGATGAAGCGGCGGTAGCTGTCATAGGCGAAGCGGCGGTCGGAGGAATTTTCGGCCAGCGCTTCGACCGTCAAGTCGTTGAGACCGAGATTGAGCACGGTGTCCATCATGCCCGGCATCGAGGCGCGGCCGCCCGATCGTACCGAAACCAGCAGCGGATTTCTGGCGCCGCCGAACACTTTGCCGGTCAGCTTGCCGACATGCTCCAGCGCCTTTTCGACCTGCGCCTTCAGCTCCGCCGGATAGGATTTGTCGTGGGCGTAAAAATAGCTGCAGACCGAGGTCGGAATGGTGAAGCCGGGCGGTACCGGAAGCCCGAGATTGGCCATCTCGGCGAGATTGGCGCCCTTGCCGCCCAGCAAATCGCGAAGCTCCGCTTTGCCTTCGGCCTTGCCGTCGCCGAATGTGTAAACCCATCTGGCGGATTTTGCCGCTTCCGGCACAGGCTTGGCAGCGACCATCTTGCCGGCGGGCTTCGGCGCCGGTTTGGCCGGGCCTTTCTTCAGCGCGTTGCGGACGGGGACCGCGGCTTTCGCGCGGGCCGGCATGGATTGCTTTGATTTCACTGCGGTTTTCTTCTGTTTAGCGGCAGGTTTGGCCATGGCTCACACTTAATCCGCGAGAGGAAAGGAAGTTTCGCGCCTTACACCATTTTGGCGGGTTCCGCGCAAGCCGCGGTTCCCTTTTGCGAACTACATATGAAACATCCTGAGTACCCCGAGGCCGATCAGGCCGGTCAAAATCAGGTAGATCGCAACCACGAAATTGAGCAGCCGCGGCATGATCAGGATCAAAACGCCGGCGATCAGGGCCACGATGGCAGGAATGTGGGCAGCCGTAATGGTCATTGAAATATCTCCGGAATGAGTTTTCGGGGAATGGAATCGATCGCTGCATTCTACCCTTTGGGCCGGTTCCACGATAGCAGACGTCGGGGACCTGTTTCGGGTTCCGCGCCGCAGCAAAAAATGTCGACAATTGCGGCGGCAAGATGTGCAGGCCTTCCGAAGGGAACGATGCGGCGCGCGATGAATTGGCACATGGGCGTGCCGGCGCAATCCGGCCTGCGCCATCGCGAAGGAGTTTTATCATGCGGAACAGGATACTTGCGATTGCCGCAATCGCGGCCGCCACTTTCGTACCGCTTTCTGCACAGGCGCAGAGCGATGTCACCGTTGGCGTCGCGCCTTCGACGGGCATCGTCGTCAGCACGCCGGTGGAAGTAGATGCCGATGGCGGCCTCGCCGTCGAACAGCGGCCGGCCTTCCGGGAATACATCATTCGCGAGCGCGTGCCGAACTACGTCGTTCCCGACCGCGTGATCGTCGGCGGCGTGTTGCCGGACACCGGCGTCACCTTTTACGACGTACCGCAGACATTCGGCGTCACGCCCTATCGCTACACCGTGGTCAACGGCCACACCGTGCTGGTCGAGCCGCGCTCGCGCCGTATCGTTCAGGTGGTCGAGTAACCTTCAACCCCGCTTGAATCAATTGTCCGGCAGCGCCACCGCCGCGGCGCGCCGGACATGAGAGCCTCGTCCGGCCTCCCCTGCCGGACGGGGCTTTTCTGTGAGCTGCGGCACGTGCCGCTCGACCTTAATCCCTCTGTCATTCCGGGACGCTTCGCTCCGCGCCCTGGAATGACAGCGGTGTTTTTGTATCGCGACCTCCGCCGCTAGGACAGACGTCAAATTAACGGCTTCGGATTTTGCAGGCAGTCCGTCCATGGGTCGGCGCCGGTGGATAAATCAGGATGAGGTTATAAGCTCCCCTCCCCCCACGCGCATCGCGGGGAGGGGTCGGGGGTGG
>NZ_JBEKXH010000565.1:0-3806 GCF_049512235.1 Bradyrhizobium sp. | reverse complement strand
CTGCCGATCCCGTTAGACGAGCAGCGCCCGGCTTTGCGTGCCCGACCGGCGGCATGTTATGCCAACGCGATGCCTGCCCTTATCCTGCCCCTGATCGACGCGGTCGCGCACTGGCCACAATGCGGCGCGCTGATCGGCCTCGATCTGGGGTCCAAGACCATCGGGGTCGCGGTGTCCGATCCCGATCGCCGGCTCGCGACCGGCGTTACGACCATCCAGCGCAAGGCTTTCAAGGCCGATGCGGCGCGCCTGCTTGCAATCGCAGGCGAGCGCCGCGCCACGGGCTTCGTGCTCGGGCTGCCGATCAACATGGACGCCAGCGAGGGACCGCGCGCGCAATCCACCCGCGCCTTCGCCCGCAACTTTTCGAAGCTGACCGATCTTGCGATCGCGCTGTGGGACGAACGGCTTTCCACCGCGGCGGTCGAACGCGAGTTGATCGGCATGGATATGAGCCGCGCCCGGCGCGCAGAAGTGATCGACGAGCACGCCGCGATCTTCATCCTGCAGGGCGCGCTGGACCGGCTAAAGAAGCTTTCGCCAATGCCGCGGCAATGATTGACGCGCGGGTTTATTGCGGCGGCCATGGTCCCGGGTTTTCAAATGTCGCACTGGCTCGCAGCACCCTGACCGCGCATCACACAGGCTCTCAAGCCTTGCTCCATTTTGCGGCCCAGGCGGCGCTTTCGGCGGAGAGGATCGCCTCACAGCGGTGCACGAAGTCGGACCATGGCTGTGAAGGCATGGTGAAGGCCGTTGCGTGGTCAAGCTCCGATTGCAGCCGCCGTGCCGTCGCCCGGTAGGTGACCGTCAGGTAATCGTAGCGCGAGGCCTCGATATGCGCGAGGATTGAACCGCCGATCGTGGTCAGGACGGCGGTCAGTGCCGCAAAGTCGAACGGCAGTCCAAAAAGATTCTTGCCGGCGACGCCGACGGCCGCCGTGAGCACCGCGGCAACCAACGCAAGCCAAAATTCCCACCGGTGCAGGATGACCGAGGCACGGCGGTTTTGTTCGGCGCGGTCCTCGAGCCAGCCAATCTGGCCTTTGACGCGGACGGCGATGTACTCCTGCGGGGTCGCAAAACGCTTCTGGGGTAGCGACCCCGGCTTGCCCGATCGCTCGATCACCCCGATGACGTCATCGATATCGTTCGCGATCTTGTCCTTCTCCGCCAGCAGCAGGTTGTCACTCGTTGCCGGGTCGTCATAAGGCGCGGCCATGGCCGCATATTGATAGACCTCGCGCTTCAGCCCTTCCGAGGCGACGCGAATGCGGGTCCAGGTCATGGTCTTCGCGCTGCCGAGCAACTGCACCGTCAGGAAGCTGACCAAACCGAGCAACACGGCACTGGCAACCGCCACGGCAAGACGCGCCCGATCCTGGCTTTCGGGGATTTGACTGGCGATCGCAGCCAGCAATGCCGCCACTCCCGACATCACGAAAGTGCCGCGGCGCGCCAGATCCAGAGTTTTTTTCAGCTGCGTCGCCGTAACGGACCAGTCGGCCTGCAATTTGGCCGCTGAAGCTAGTGGCTCCATGTTTCCGCGCCCTGCAAATTACATTCACGCTTATGGCTTGCATTCAAGCTTATCCTTGCGTGCATGACAAGGGAATTAAACCGCCGCGTGCTGCCGGTACCGTCTCTTGCGCGTCCGGAATCGTGCGCAGCCGAGCCTTCCGATCATGTTCCGGCGAGCCACAGGGTCTGCACGACCGCGGCCAGGTTGTTGAGGCCGTGCAAGACGATCGTCAGCCATGTCGACTGGCTGCGGTAGCGCAGATATCCGAGCAGCAGGCCGATGCAAAACACTTCGCCGAAAAAGAACCAGTCATATTGCAGATGCAGCGCCGTCCATAGCAGCGACGACAGCAGGATCGCGCCGGGGACCTTGAGAGGTGACTCCGACCAGCCGCGATAGAGAAAGCCGCGCGCGAACAATTCCTCCGAAATCGGGGCGGCGACGCAGAAGGCGATCACCAGAAGCCACAGCGCGCCGTCGGCGCGCGCCGATTGCAGCACATCCGCCATGAATCCGGGCGTGACCTCGCGCCCGGTGGCGCGCGACAGCAGATCCCACCCCATCACAAGAACAAACAGACCACCAACACCGGTCAAGAAATTGCGCCAGGAAGTCCGGCGCAGTGCGAGATAATCCGTAAACGCCGTGCCGGAGCGGCGGATCGCAATCCACAGCGCGATGAGCACCGCGGGAAGCTCTGCGATCACCGAGAGCGGAAGGGTCAGACCACCGCTGGCCACGCGGACCACGGCAGCCAGATCGAGCGGCCATTCCCACCGCCATACGAGCAAGGCCACCACGACAGCGACTTGCGCTACAACCATCGCGGCGAAGACGAACAGACCCCACAACGCGGTGCCCCAGAATTTCCAGATTTTCGGGGGGCGCATGACGGGAATTTCCGGCATCATTGCGACCGGACTTTCGGGAGCGAGGGAATCCATCAGCGGCTTTCAGACGGTGTGAGCGAATTCAAGTTGTCGTTATGTTTGCAGTTGTTGCTAAGCCATACTGCAGTACTCGGTCACGCATCACGGCAGCGCCCGGTCCAAGAGGCCGCTCACATCTTCCGGCGCGAGATCGACCGCGCCGTACATCGCCGCGCGATTATCCGAAAGCCGGGTCGCGGCGAACAGTTCGGCGTGACGCGGCGACACCTCGTTGAGCGCGGCGGCGGCCGCCAGCAGCGCCAACTGCTCGACCGAATGCCGCGCGGCGCGTTCAGAGTCCGGCCTGCGGAAGGCCTTGGCGACAAAGGCCGCCGCTTCGCCGGCGCCAGGCAGCCCCCTGGCCTGCGAGGCGAGATGTTGCAGCACCACCGAGGCCGCTTCTCCCTCGCGCGACAACGCCCTGAGCACATCCAGGCACATCACATTGCCGGAGCCTTCCCAGATCGCGTTGACGGGCGATTCGCGATAATGCCGCGCCAAAATACCCTCCTCGACATAGCCGTTGCCGCCGAGGCACTCCATGGCTTCGTAGAGAAATCCCGGCGCGCTCTTGCAGACCCAGTATTTTACCGCCGGCGTCAACAGCCGCATATAGGCCGCTTCGCTGGCGTCGTCCGGCGCGCGATCGAACGAACGGCAGAGCCGCATCACCAGCGCGACCGACGCCTCGACATGCAGCGCCATGTCCGACAGCACCGAGCGCATCAGCGGCTGATCGGCAAGGTGTTTCTGGAACACGCTGCGGTGCCGGGCGTGATGCAGCGCGTGCGCCAGGCCCGACCGCATCAGGCCGGCGGAGGCAATGGCGCAATCCTGCCGCGTCAACTGCACCATCTGGATGATGGTTCTGATGCCCTTGCCCTCGTCGCCGACGCGGCTGCCATAGGCAGAGTGGAACTCGACTTCGGAAGAGGCATTGGAGCGGTTGCCGAGTTTTTCCTTGAGGCGCTGGAAGTGGATCGCGTTGACCGATCCATCGGGCTGAAAGCGCGGCACGAAGAAGCAGGTGAGCCCCGCGTCGGCCTGCGCCAGCACCAAAAACGCATCACACATCGGCGCCGACATGAACCATTTATGGCCGGTGATCCGATAGAACTCGCCCTCTCCTGTCGCGCGCGTCAAATTGGAGCGCACGTCTGTGCCGCCCTGCTTCTCGGTCATGCCCATGCCGAGCGTCATGCCGCGTTTTGTCGGCCACGGCGCGAAGGTGGGATCGTAGGCGCGCGTGGCGATCACCGGCATCGTCTTCGCCAGGAGATCGGGCTGCGCCGCCAATGCCGCGACCGAGGCACGCGTCATGGTGACCGGGCACAAATGCCCGGTCTCGACCTGGG
>NZ_JBEKXH010000564.1:0-3818 GCF_049512235.1 Bradyrhizobium sp. | reverse complement strand
TTTGAACCTCAGGAAATACGCCAGGATTGCGAACAAGATAGCGGCGCTGAAGATGACGAAGAACAGGCCGTAACTGGCCTCATACCAATGCGGCTGCACGGGGGGATTCCCCAGAATCTCGCGCTTGATATAGATCAACCCCCACAACAGGCAGTACGGAACCAGCGTCGCGATCACCCAACCCCAGCCGCTCTTTGCCAGCTGTCCATCCGCACTCAGCACGCCGCGATCGAAATTCGCCGCACCGATGCCCGCCCCGATGAAGAAATAGGCGGCATATAGCAGCACGCGACTGGCCTGGACCGCGAACGGACCAAACTCGAACCAGTGGTTTGGTCCGAAATAGACCCGCGCCGGAATGTAGACGACGGCGGTGACCGCCAGCAGAAACAGGAAGAATTCAGTCGGCCGGTCGTAGCCGCGCAACGACAGGCGATTGATTGGATCGAGCAGCCTGGGCGAGAGTTGGTACAACAGGCAGGCCGAAGCGTCGAAAACCAGCAACACCCAGACGAACCATAACGGGCCGCTCGGCCAGGGGCCGATGGTGATGGTCTTCCACCAGAAAGCCGCGAAACCGAGATCGGGCTGCTGCCGAAGCGAGATGGCGTAATAGGCGATTGGAATGATGGTGAACGCGGCGATCGCGAACGGCAGGCCGAGCCGAAGCAAGCGGTCGCGAAGAAAGATCGGCGGCGCTTTATGAACAAGGCTCGGCCACACGAATAATCCGGAGAGAAAAAAGAACATCGCCATGAAAAAGCTGTCGGTGGCGAGAACGATGCAGTCAAAGCCGAGCCATGACTTCGGATCGGTATGACCGAAATAGGTGTAGGGGATGACGGAGTGGTGGGTCACGACCACAAGGGTCAAGAAGGTGCGGGCGCGATCAAGCGAGGCATTTCGCGCTTTGGCCTTTGGCGCGGCCCTGGCCTCAGCTGATGCCAGCGAGCTGGAAATGGTCGTCATGGGCGCCCCCCCGGGGTGATCGTGGCCGATCTTGCCGCCGGGAGCCGGATTCAGCAAGGCCGAATTATCCGGCAACCGGGATCTTTGACGGGAACCGGTTGCACCGATCACGGTTAGATCGGCGATTTACAAAGGTTGCGCTGATGGAGTAGCGGCGATGACACTTCTGAAATGGGCGCTGATTTTCTTTCTGGTATCGATTGTCGCCGGTGTCCTCGGATTCACGGGCATATCGGCCGCAACCGCGGATGTCGCGCGCTTCCTGTTCTACGTCTTCGCCGTGATTTTCCTGGTGCTGCTGATCCTTGGCCTCACCATCTTCCGGGTGTGAGGCGGCCCGCCCATTCGTTCCCAGCACGGCAAGCGCAATGAAGCAATCAGGCTAATGGCTCGCGCATCCGCGCGAGCCGTTAGTCTTTGCTCACCCTGCGACCCAACCCCGCTCAGGCTACTTCCTCAATCTTGACCTTGTCGGGATAGAACGCCAGATGGCCGGTTATTTCCGCCATCGCCGGGAAGGGCATCTCATAGGTCCAGATCGCATTTTCCAGCGTCTTGCCGTCGGCTTTGATGCTGAAATAATTCGCATCCCCCTTGTAGGGGCAGTGCGTCACCCGGTCGGTACGCGCCAGCAGGTCGAGCTTGGCGTCCTGGCGTGGTACATATTGTACGGCCGGGTAGCTCGCCTCCTTCAGCGTCAGGGCTTGGGTGGTGTCGGCGATGACGACACCGCCGGCTAAAACACGGACGCGCTTCGGGTTCACCGTAATGGTGATCGGGTGGTCGGGACCGGGGAGTTTCATGGTCGGCTCCTTTGGCTCAGGCCTTGTGAACGGGCGATCGGGTCGAACGGCATTAGAACAATTCGGCCACCAATATAGTGCGAGAGAGCGTGACGTAGAAGGGTGTCCGCGCTAGGTTCGGGGTTTCGCCGGCTTTGCGCCGGCCACCCGCTCGAGAGCCGAATTGGAGAAAATTGGGATGCCAATGGACGCCCACGATATCGAATCGATGATCAAGGCAGCAATCCCCGACGCCGAGGTGACGATCCGCGATCTGGCCGGTGACGGGGATCATTATGCCGCGACCGTGATCTCCGCCTCATTTCGTGGCAAATCGCGCGTCCAGCAGCACCAGATCGTCTATCAATCCCTGCAGGGGCAGATGGGCGGGCTGCTGCACGCGCTGGCGCTGCAGACCGGGGTGCCGGAGGGCACCGGGGTGCCGGAGGGCTAGGTCGGTCCGACGGACGCTAGGGGGGACCGTGGCGATGGCCGGGGACGATGGGCGCGGCACGCTGTTTCGCAAGACCGTGCCGAACCAGCATAGCCGCGTCACCTACGCCGAACTGTTTTTCGATCTGGTGTTCGTTTTCGCGGTCACTCAGATATCGCACAGCTTGCTCGGCCGGTTCACGTCCTTGGGGGCGTTGCAAACGACCCTGCTGTTCCTGGCGGTCTGGTGGGTGTGGGTTTACACCTCGTGGATCACCAACTGGCTCAATCCCGAACTCACCCCGGTTCGTATCCTCCTGTTTTTGCTGATGCTGGGAGGGCTCATGCTCTCCACCTCGATTCCCAGGGCTTTTGAAGACAGGGGATTGTGGTTCGCGCTGGCCTATGCCGCGATGCAGGTCGGCCGGACGGTATTTCTGCTGGCATCGATCCCGCCCACCCGCACGCCGGCGCGGATCAATGCGATCCGGATCCTGGTGTGGCTGTCGGTGTCGGCGGTGTTCTGGATCGCGGGCGGCGTCGCCGAAGGATATCAGCGGCTGCTGCTGTGGGCCGTGGCGCTGGGCATCGAATATATCTCGCCGGCGGTCCGGTTCTGGATCCCGAAATACGGCGCGTCTGCTGTGGCGGACTGGGTCGTCGAGGGCGGTCATATGGCGGAGCGTTGCGCCGGCTTCATCATCATCGCGCTCGGCGAATCCATCGTCGTGACCGGCGCGACCTTTGCCGATCTGAGCTGGAGCGCCGAGACCGTCGGCGCATTCGCCTCCGCCTTTGTCGGCGCCATCGCGATGTGGTGGATCTATTTCCACAAGGGGGCCGAAGCCGGTTCCGAACAGATATCAAGATCCAGCGAACCGGGTCGGCTGGCGCGGCTCGCCTACACCTATCTGCACATGCCGATCGTGGCCGGCATTATCCTGTCGGCGGTGGCCGATGAACTGGTACTGACTCATCCGGCCGGCCATTCCGATCTAAAGACGGTTGTCAGCGCGATCGGCGGGCCCTTGTTGTTTCTGATCGGAACCATCCTGTTCAAGCACACTTTTCGCGGCTGGTTTCAGCTATCCCACCTCGTCGGCATCATCGCGCTCGGACTGTTGGCCTGGTTCGCCGGCGCGCTGTCGCCGTTGCTGCTGTCGGGGCTGACATCGGCGATCCTGATCGTGGTCGCGGCCTGGGAGTCGATCTCGCTGAAATCCGTGGCGGTCGATACCCAGTCAGAAGTCTCCGGCGCGTGAAACGAGAACATGCCCGCGCTGCCGATCCATGAATGGCTCGAGCCCTGAACGGACCTCGGCCTTATCGCCCAGCGGCGGCGGCTTGGTTGCCGCGCGGAATCCGTATTTTCACCGATACGATTATTAACGCTTTGGTTCACCGAACCCTGCCATTGCTATTCCTGCTCCACCAACGGGAACCGCCACTGTTGTGTCGTATCGTCTACTACAGAGCAGGTGCGCACAATGATCACTCGTGGGGAATGGATCGGCTATGGCGTTATCGCTGCCTTGGGCGCGGCGCTGGCTTTTGTGGTGCACTTCAAAGCGGAAAATGATTACGCCGTCGCCGTCGAACATTATCGTCAGGGCGCGCACCAGGATGCCGCCGCCG
>NZ_JBEKXH010000563.1:0-3832 GCF_049512235.1 Bradyrhizobium sp. | reverse complement strand
GACCTCGGCCGCGCTGGCGCTGTCGGTCTGCGACGCCGCCAAGGAATTGCTGGTGGAACAAAAGCACATGAAGAGCGCCGTGATCATGAGCGAGGACGCCGCCTGGACCACGCCGCTCGATGTCGGCTACGAAGAATGCCTGCCCCGAATCGGGCTAAAGGTGCTCGATCACATCCGCTTCTCGCCCGACACCACCGACTTCACGCCAATCTTCAACAAGATCGAAGGCACGAGGCCGGACGTGATCATCACCGGCATTTCGCATGTCGGGGTGCAGCCGACGGTGCAGTGGAAGAACCAGCAGGTTCCGATCCCGATGCTCGGGATCAGTTCACAAGCCACCAACTCTACCTTCGGCAAGGATACCAATGACGCGGCGGAAGGCGTGCTCTATCAGGGCGTATCCGGTCCGGACGTCCCGGTGACGCCGAAGAGCCTTCCCTTTACCCAGGGTTTCAAGGCGAAGTTCGGTAACTTCCCGTCCTATGCCGGCTACACCTCCTATGACGAAGTTTACTACATCGCCGACGCCGTCAAGCGTGCCGGATCGACCGACGCCGACAAGCTGATCGAGGCGCTGGAAAAGACCGACTGGATCGGCACCATCGGCCGCATCCAGTTCTACGGCAAGGACGACCAGTTCACCCATTCGATCAAATACGGCAAGGGCCTGATCACCGGGTTGATGCTGCAATGGCAGGATGGCAAGCAAGTCGCCGTCTGGCCTGCGGAAGTGGCCAAGGGCCAGCTCAAGTTCCCGAGTTTTATCAAACTCACATCGAATTGAAAAACGAGCATGCTCCCGGGCGCGACCCGGGAGCATTTTCGCATCTCGCGCATTCTGGACCAGCGATTCCATGAAACCTATCGGTTCAGGACTGAGGATCTGCCACCGTCATTGCGAGGAGCCCTTGCGACGAAGCAATCCATCGCCCGGCGTACGCTTAAGTGGATTGCTTCGCACACCGGCTCGGCGCCTTGCGCCGCGCCGGTGGCTCGCAATGACGGTGGTGATATCGATATGATCAGAACTTCATAATCACTGAATTAGAGAGTGGGGCAGCGGTGCTGCCGCGGCTACCATAATGCTTTTCCTCCAAATACTGATCGACGGCTTTGCCATCAGCGCGCTGTACGCGCTGGGGGCGACCGGCTTTACCCTGATCTTCGGCGTCTCCGGCGTGCTCAATCTTTCGCATGGCGCCATCATGGTGCTGGCGGCGGTGGCGGCATGGGCTGCCGCGAGCGTACTTCATCTGAACACCTATGGCGGCGCGCTGATCGGGGTCTTGGCCGCGCTGATAGCGGCACTGGTGACTTATTTCGCAGTGGTGCAGCCGATCCAGAAATCGAGACGAATTGCCAACGAGGAGAAGGAAATATTCGTTCTCACCGGCACCTTGCTGTGGGGGATCATGATTCAGGAATTGATCGCATATTTCTTTACCAACAATGCCAAGACCGTGCTCCCGATCGTCGAGGGGGTGATCGACATCGTCGGCGTACGCACGCCGAAGAATGAGATCTTTACCGCAATGGTCTGCTGTCTGGTGATCGGCCTGCTCTGGCTATTGGTGAACCGCACCCGCACCGGCAAGGCGGTGCTGGCGGCTTCGATGAATCCGCGCGGCGTCACGCTGCTCGGGCTTGAGCTGACCAGCATCTACATCATGGTCTGGGCGATCTACGGCATCCTTGCCGGCATCGCCGGCGTGCTGCTCGGGATGTTCCTCGGCGTCAGTTCCTACAGCGTCGGCCCGCTCACCGCGAGCGCCTTCTCGATCGTGGTCCTCGGCGGCCTTGGCAGCGTTTCCGGTTCGCTGATCGCGGCCTTCGTGGTGGGCTACCTCGAGACGCTGACCGCCTATCTGGTTTCGCCGGCCTACCGGACCATTCCGGCGCTGCTGCTGCTGGTGATCGTGATGTACATCCGGCCGCAGGGCCTGCTCGGGAGGCGATGAGCATGGCCGGTTTTTTCCAATCGAAGCTGTTCTTTATCTCGCTCGCTATCGTTGTCCTCGCCGCGACCCTGCCGCTCTATGTCTCCGGCTATGTTCTCGGCCTGCTGACGGTCGCCTACTATTTCGGCGTGTTTGCGATGGCGTGGGACCTTTTGTTCGGATTCGCAGGCGAGGTCAATTTCGGCCCGACCTTCCTGATCGGTGTCGGCGCCTACACCGCCGGCATCCTCAACAACGAATATGGATGGTCGGTTTATCTGTGCATCTTTCTCGGCGCGATGGCCTCGGTCATCGCCGGATTTGTGCTGGCACTGCCGGCGTTACGCGTGCGCGGACCCTATTTCGGGCTGACCACCCTGGTCGCGGTATTGATGCTGCAAAATTTCATCGTGGTGTTCGCTAGCCTGACCGGCGGCGAGATCGGTCTCACCATTCCCGATGTCATCACGATCGACGCCGGGGCGAACTACTGGATTGCACTGGGCTTCATGACCTTGAGCGCCATCATCCTGTACGGCCTTTCGCAGTCGCCGGTCGGTCTCGTGCTGCAGGCCAGCGGACAGGACCCGGTGCAGGCCGGCGCGCTCGGTTTCAATATCGTCAAGCACAAACTCGCAGCCTTCGTCGTCAGCGCCTTCTTCTCAGGGCTCTCGGGCGCATTGCTGGTGTTTTATTTCGGCACCGCCTCGGTAGGAACCGTCGTCGACATCGCCGTCGGCGTGCAGGTGATCGTCGCCGCCGTGCTTGGCGGAAGACGCACCGTGCTGGGCGCAGCACTTGGCGCGATCTTCCTGATCGTCGCCGGAGAGTTCCTGAGGCCTACCGGCGAATTGGCGACCTTCATCGTCTCGACCGTCGCATTGCTGGTGATCCTGTTCTTTCCCGACGGCTTCCTCGGAGCGGCGCTGTCGCGCGGGGCGCGCTCGTGATGGAAGCGTTGACCAACAACCCTCCCGTGCTCGAAGTCCGCGGCCTGACCAAGCGCTTCGGCGGCCTGACAGCCGTCAAGAACCTCAATCTCGATCTGCGCGCCGGCGAGATTTTTGGGCTGATCGGTCCGAACGGCTCCGGTAAATCGACCGCGATGAAGGCGATCATGGGCATCGAGCGCCCGAGCGCGGGCGAGGTCATTTTCCAGGGGGAAAACATCGCAGGCCTGCCCGCGCACAAGATCGCGCGCAAGGGTTTTGGGATGGTGTTCCAGCATTCGCGGCCGCTCAACCGGCAGACCGTGCTCGAAAATATCATGGTCGCGCTGTTGCCCGACAGCCTGTTCATGCTGTTCCCGGACAAGCGACTGACCGAGCGCGCCAAATGGATCGCTGACCGTGTCGGCCTTGGCGCCGTGATGGACCGGCGGCCGCCGACCTTGCCGTTCGCCGACCTGCGCCGGCTCGAACTGGCGAAGGCGATCGCCAGGGATCCCAAGGTCGTGCTGGTCGACGAGCCTTTCGCCGGGCTGACCTTGGCCGAAGTCGGGATCTTCTCGGAGCTGATCCGCAGTTTTCGCGACGAGGGCCGCGCGGTGCTGTTGGTCGACCACAACGTCAAGAGCGTTGCCGCACTGGTCGACCGGGTGCTGGCGATGTATCTCGGCGAGGAAATCGTCACCGGCCGGGCCGACGAGGTGATGCGCAACGAGACGGTGCGGCGGGTCTATCTCGGCGGCGCCATCGAAACCTCGGCGCGCCCCGAGACCAGCTTCAAGGACAAGGTGCCGCTGCTGCAGGTCGAGAACGTCAGCGTCCATTACGGCAAGGCGCAGGCGCTCGACAACGTCTCGATCCATGTTCACCAGGGTGAGTTCGTTTCGGTCGTCGGCCTCAACGGCGCCGGCAAGACCACGCTGTTCAACACCATTTCAGGATTCC
>NZ_JBEKXH010000562.1:0-3856 GCF_049512235.1 Bradyrhizobium sp. | reverse complement strand
GGGGGGTGTGGAAACAAGAACCACGGTCCAGCCGCTAAGGCACCGCCAAACGAAAGGGGCGGTAACAGATATGCTGGGCCTAAAGTTCACTGCGCCACACTCCTACTCTACCAGCTTTCTTTCTACGGCGGCGATGGATTGCTTCGCTCAATCGAGCGCGCGTTAGCGCGCCCGATTGGCTCGCAACGACGAGCCAAAATATGCACCCTGCCGGCCATCATGAGGGAGGCACTTATCGCGCATCACAAACCGTAGTCATCGCCCGGCTTGACCGGGCGACCCAGCAATCACAGGCGTCAGCGTCTCATCTCATAAGCGAGTGGGAGCGCGGCGAAAAGAAGCCGAGCGGCCCCTCGTTGAAACTGCTCACGATCATCAAGGCGCGAGGGATCGACGCCATCGCATGATTGACGCCGCGACGAGGTCATGGGCTCCCCTCCCTACACGCGGGTCGCGCGTGGCGGGAGGGAGTCTGCCCCGGACTTTGATCCGTGGTCGGGGGGGTCGACGCACAATTACCGTCCGCCCTTGCCCGGCGGCACCTCGCCCAAGGCCGAGATCGCGCAACCGCGGCCGGCAATCGCGACTGTCAGCCGCGCACCGCGCTCTTTCTTACCCTCCCCTGGAGGGGGAGGGTCGCTCGCCTGGACGAAGCAACGCTTCGCCCAGGCGAGCGGGGTAGGGTGACAGTCTATCTCCGGCGGCGGTGCTTCATTGGCTCGCCTCCCGCGAACCGAGCGCGTGCCAGTAGGGCGCCCACAAGGGTCGCCCCTACGTGATGTCGATCCCGTAGGGGCGACCCTTGTGGTCGCCCTGCTTCGGCGCCTCCGCATCCAGCCTGGTTCGTCCAAGGGAGGCGCCGTCTGAACTTACGCCCCGGCCTCCCGGCGTTCTCGACCATCAAACGAGGGCGGACGGAATGTCCGTTCGGGCGAAGTCGTCACCCTTGAATAGGAGGGGCTGGGCACGCACCTTCGCCAGTGCATAAACAGCACAATCGACGAGATTCAACTGAGCCGGATGCCCTTGTCCCTTGCCGAAACGGCGGAACGCATCGAAGGCTTCCCTTGCCATTTCGTCGTCGAACGGCACCACGGCAATCCCGGCCTTCTCCAGCAGTTCGTCGAACAGACCTACCGCGTCCGGTCCCAGACGCGTGAAGAGAACGACCTTGGTTTCCAAGACGGCGACCGAAGAAATCAACAAGCTCCTGGCGCCAAGCATCGCCGCCCGAAAACGCGGGCTGTCCTGTTCATTGGTGATGGTCGCGATAATCGCGGACGTATCCAGAACCATCAGGACGGCAATCCGCATCCGTCATAACCTACGATTTCGTCGACC
Source organism: Bradyrhizobium sp. (assembly GCF_049512235.1). Taxonomy (GTDB): domain Bacteria; phylum Pseudomonadota; class Alphaproteobacteria; order Rhizobiales; family Xanthobacteraceae; genus Bradyrhizobium. The sequence goes on along the minus strand of NZ_JBEKXH010000562.1, from coordinate 2,515 downwards.
GGACGGGGGTCCAGGACCCGCATGCGGGATGTCAGTTCGAAGAAGGAATCCATCGCAGCTTTTCTGTCCGCGGGCACTGGCGGCGCAACACGGGACAGCCGTTCCTCGATCGCTCGCTCAAGCGCGGTTTCCACGTCCTCGCCGGTCAGGCGGGCAAGACGCTGCGCGAGTTGATCAACCCTGGCGGATCGGATGTTCATGGGCCACTCATTCAGAGAACACCAACAAAATACCATCATTGGCGGCCGAGGTCACTGTCATTCCGCTGTCGTTCCGCTTTCGCTTTCCTGGACCCATTTGTGTCCGATCCGTGCAGTTCGGCGGACTGCCGGCGCCGCCGTGGGGGAGGAGCCTGCCCCCAGAATCAGGCCAGGTGCAACACCGGATGGTCGCACTGCCGCGCCGCGTATTCGAGTGCGGCGGTGATATCGCCTTCCTCCAGCAGCGGATAGTCTGCCAGGATTTCGGCGCGGTCAGCTCCGGCAGCCAGCAGGTCCAGCACGTCCCGCACGCGAATACGCAGACCGCGCAGACAGGGCCGGCCACCGCATTGGCCGGGATCGACGGTAATACGATGGATCTCGCTCATCTCAGGCTTCCTGATCGGGACATCATTTGATGTTTCGGGCAGCATAGCATATTTATCCGCGATACCGATCGCCGTCCTGATTGCCGCGCGGCCGACGCGCCGCAGCTTCGTTCGAAGTTTCCGCGCGCGAGCGCGACCTCGGCCCCTCAGCATGAGGGCACTTGATGGCATCAAAAACGGGTGTCATCGCCCGACTTGACCGGGCGACCTAGTAATCACAGGCGTCCGCGTCTCATCACAAACTTCGGCGTTTACTGGATCGCCCGGTCAAGCCGGGCGACGACAGTTGGGGGTGGCGCGGCGTCTCGAACCATGAGGCCTCGTCCTGCTGACCGCCTTAAGGGAAGCCGATCTGCAGGAAATCAATTGCAATGGCCGATATTAGCATCAAGCCGCCAAAGGCGCGCAGAGCCACCTTGCGGCAGCCATCCACCAAACGGCGGCCGGATTCCATCGCATCGGACTTTCGGACAAGGCGACGATGCGCGAGGTCGATGTCTGCTACAGAGCCGCCGGAACATGCACGAGGTGATCCGGCAAAAGCAAGCTCTCTCCGCGCCATTGGTAGGCCGTCAGGTATCCTTTCTCGGCAACGCTGAAATCGAGGCAGGCAGCGCTCGAGGATGTCAACCGCGGCTCGCCGTTCATCCAGTAATGACCGAATAAAACGGGCGTGTTCTCGCGATAGATGAAATCGACGGGAAGCGCCGAATCCGGCAATTCGCCGAGCCTGCCATCGACCCCGATGGCGGCCTTTCGGAAGGTGGTTGCGTCAAGGTCCCACCACTTGATGCGCACTTCATGCCGTTCGCGACCGTCCTTGTCCATAAAGGTCATGTCGGAGGGAAGCCGCTGCTCGGGGCCTTTCATCAGGATTTCCGCTGCTTGATAGGCGGGGGTGTCGCGTTGCAAGGCTTGCCGCAGTCCTGCTTCGGTGAAGCAATCTCTGCCATCAAGGCAGGGCCTTAATGCAAGCTGTGAAGGTTCGTACCAGCAGGCGTGGACGACGCGGAGGCCGGGCAGGTCCAGCCATACTGGCAGGCCTCGGAACCAGCTGATAGCATCATGATGGTCGGGCGATCCCTCGCCAAACTGCTGTAGAAACTTCCGGTGTTGTCCGAGGTTTGCCTCCGTATGCGCACGCAGGAAGCCGCCACGACCGTCAGGCGTCACCCAGCCGATGGCGTTGAACTCATGGTTGCCAAGCACGGCAAAGGCGGTATCAGCCTCGCACATGGCGCGCGTGATCTGCAGAACGTCCCGCTGCGCGGGGCCGCGATCGATAAAATCGCCAACAAAAATGACCCTGCGGGTTTCGTGCCGGAACGCACCGTCGAGCTCGGCATAGCCCATCTTGGCCAGCAATCGGCGAAGCGCATCGGCGTGGCCATGAATATCACCAATGACGTCATAGCCCTGCGCAGAATCGATCATTTCCACGAGGTGGTTACTGGATATCATTTCGCGATCGCACGCGAAGGGAGTCTGGCAATGCCGTGCCAGCCGGAAGCCAGCCAACTTCTCCATCGGGCCATCTGGCCCACTTCCAGCCGGTAACGGGGCTCAGCAACCAGTCACCGGGACGACAATCCGCGAGACGGCATTTGGCGCCGCTGGCGTCGATCATGGCTTTCGTTCCGCGCGGACCGTCCGGGTGCAGCCTTGGAGACGTGAATAGAACCGCGGGAATCGGGATTTGATCGGCCGGCGGCAGAGGCTGCGTGGCAGAGCCGTGCCGCCCGTCCATCCATTCGACGTCGACGAGGACATAGTCCGGCACCTCCGACCAAGGCACACCAGCCGAAGTTACCCCGCCTGAGGTGGTGCTGCTGGATTTGCGCGTCGCCATGAAAACACCTCCACCGGTTTCCCAAGGGAGGACTGACGGGCTGCGGCAACTCGGTGCTCTCCCAATTGGGACACTCA
>NZ_JBEKXH010000561.1:0-3858 GCF_049512235.1 Bradyrhizobium sp. | reverse complement strand
CCTATTTCGAGGACTACCACCGGCTGAAATACACCAACGAGGCGATCGAGGCGGCGGTGCAGTTGTCGTCGCGTTACATTCATGACCGCAAGCTGCCCGACAAGGCGATCGACGTCATCGATGAATCCGGCGCGGCGCAAATGCTGGTCGCGGAGAACAAACGCAAGAAGACCATTGGTATCAAGGAAATCGAGACTACGATCGCGACCATGGCGCGGATTCCGCCCAAGAGCGTGTCCAAGGACGATGCCGAGGTTTTGAAACACCTTGAGCAGACGCTGAAACGCGTGGTGTTCGGCCAGGACAAGGCGATCGACGCGCTGGCGGCTTCGATCAAGCTGGCGCGTGCCGGATTGCGCGAGCCGGAAAAGCCGATCGGCTCGTATCTGTTTTCGGGTCCGACCGGCGTCGGCAAGACCGAGGTGGCAAAGCAGCTCGCCGCGTCGCTCGGCGTCGAACTGATCCGGTTCGACATGTCGGAATATATGGAGCGCCACACCGTTTCGCGCCTGATCGGCGCGCCCCCGGGCTATGTCGGCTTCGACCAGGGCGGCCTTCTGACCGACGGCGTCGATCAGCATCCGCACTGCGTGGTGCTGCTCGACGAAATCGAGAAGGCCCATCCGGACCTCTACAACGTGCTGCTGCAGATCATGGATCATGGCCGGCTCACCGACCATAACGGCAAGCAGGTCAATTTTCGCAATGTGATCCTGATCATGACCACCAATGCCGGTGCCGCCGACTTGGCGCGACAGGCCTTCGGCTTCACCCGCAACAAGCGCGAAGGCGACGATCACGAAGCCATCAATCGGCAGTTTGCGCCCGAATTCCGCAACCGGCTGGATGCCATCGTCTCGTTCGCCCACCTCAATGCCGATGTGATCGGCATGGTGGTCGAGAAGTTCGTGCTGCAGCTCGAGGCGCAGCTCGCCGACCGGGACGTCACCATCGAACTGTCGGAGCCGGCCAAGGCGTGGCTGGTACGGCATGGCTATGATGAGCAGATGGGGGCGCGGCCGATGGCGCGCGTGATCCAGGAGCACATCAAGAAGCCGCTGGCCGACCAGGTGCTGTTCGGCACGCTCAAGGGCGGTGGCCATGTCCGCGTCGTGCTGGTGAAAGACGAGGCGAACGCAGAAGCGGACCAGGAAAAAATCGGCTTCGAATATGTCGAAGGGCCGGTGACGCCGAAGCCGGAAAAACTGCCGGGCGCGCGTAAGCGCGCCGTGCCGCGCAAGCCGAGACCCGGTGGTCCCAACGGCGGGTCGAACGGACCGGCGTCGCGGGTCCCGCTGGTCAAGGTGTGAGCTGCCCAAGATAGCTATTCGATAGGCCCCTGGTTTTTGATGGATGCCCCAGTTGAAGGTCACCGCGGCCACGCGAGTTCCGCTGGTTTCGGTCGCCATGGCTGCGACCTTGCCGATCGTCACTCGGGACAGGTTCAAAGCCGAGGTCGCGCACCTGTTGAACCAATTGACCATTGGGGTTTGTGCATCCGCCGCGGTCGCCCGCCGCTCGTACTGACGGTGCGACCTGCACGGAGGTCCTCTCAGTGCCGTTAAAGGCTCGTGTTGCTGAGTCTCCTCCGACCGTATAACTACGGACGAGCAAGTTAACCTGGTAGTACATCCAACGATCCATCGTGTGGTCCATTCGGGCCTTCGTATGTCTATGGATCCAAGAAATGACCAGTGGTGCTAGATGTCGGGCATGGCTGAGAGCATCCCTGCATACAGCCACCTTGGCCGGGCTGATCCTGATCGCGGCCTGCTGGCTCGTCGCGGCTTTCGTGTCATCGGTCGAGCGCGAAAAGACCATCGAAGGGATGGTCAAGCAATCGGACGGCATGGTTCGGCTGTTCGAAGAATATACCGTGGAGATCGTCGAGCGTCTTGATCGAACTCTGCTCTTGCTTCGCAAGAGTTACGAGGATGATCCTGGCCATTTCGATTTGCGCAGCTGGTCGGCACGCACCGAACTGGTGGGTGACGAGACGCATCAGATAGCCCTGATTGGTGCGAACGGCTATCGGGTGACATCAACGACAGACTACCAGGGGCCTCCGACATATGTAGGCGATCGTGAGTATTTTCGCACGCAGCTTGATCAGGCATCTGACAAGCTGTTCATCAGCGAACCTGTAGTTGGACGGGTGACCGGGAAAGTGTCCCTGCAATTTTCGCGACGGGTACGCGCACCCGGCGGCGGCTTCGGTGGCGTCATCCTTATTTCGATCAATCCGAATTTCATCGGACGTTTTTACAGGGCCGTCGATCTCGGTGAGAAGGGCAGCATCGTTCTTCGCAACCTGGATGGTGTGATCATCGCCGCGCAGGGGCTTTCAACCGGCGCCGGCCGGCAAACCAAACAACATCCGTTCCTGGAGGCACTGGCCCGGTCGCGTTCGGGTAGCTATTGGGGAGGTGGCGCGATCGATGGCCATAACCGATTGGTGACCTATCGCACGTCGGACAAATTTCCATTGATTTTTGCGCTAGGGCTCGCCGAGAGCGATGGTTTGGGCGCCTACTGGAAGCATCGAACGACCTACTTCGCGGTGGCGGCGGTCCTTAGCTGCATCGTTCTGATCGCGATGGCGTTCACCATTCGCCACCAGGCCAAGCTTGACGAAAGTCAAGGCCGCCTGCGGCTCCTCAACGAGGAGAGTTCAGAACAAAATGTCCGGTTCGACGCCGCCCTCGCCAACATGTCGAGCGGAATCAGCATGTTCGACGCCGATGGCGAGTTGGTTGTCTGGAATGACCGGTACGTCGAGATCTACGGGATGGCACCTGAACTGATCCGGCTGGGCGTCAGCATCTATACCATCATCGAGCACCGCAAGGCGGCGGGAAACCTGGACCTCGACGTCGACACCTATATCGGCAACTTTCAGCAGCAGCTGAGCGACAACGGCAGGAGCATTTCGAGTTCCCGGCTCAGGGATGGGCGCGTGGTTTCCGTCGTCAGCACGGCGATCGGGAACGGCGGCTGGGTCGGAATTCATGAGGATATTACCGAGCGAATCGATCATGAGACATCGATCTATCATCAGGCCACCGAACTGGCGCTGGTGAACATGAGGTTCGACGCGGCGCTAAGCAACATGACGCAGGGCGTGTGCCTGTTTGATGCCCACAAGAACCTGGTGATCGTCAACCGGCGCTTCCGCGAGATGTACGGCTTCCTGGAAGAGCAGGTGGTGCCGGGGACGCCATTGTCCGAGATGCTGCAACATCACGCCCGCCAGGGTATGACGAGCGATTTGACGATCGAGGAGCATTTGCAGCGCATCCCGACCGAGGCGGATCAGTATTTCGTTACGGTCGCCGGACGAGTGATTTCGATCAAACGTACGCCGACGGCGGACGGCGGTTGGGTCGCGACCCACGAGGATGTTACGGCTCAGGAGCGGGCGCAGCAGCTGATCGCCGAGAAGGCGGCCGAGCTCGGGCACATCAATATGCAGTTTGACGCCGCGTTGAGCAACATGTCCCAGGGCATCAGCATGTACGACAGCGGCAAGCGACTCGTGGTCTGGAACCATCGCTATGCCGAACTGTATCGCTTGCCGCAGGGCTTTTTGAAAGCGGGCATTCACGTCGACGAAGTCATGACGGAAATCTTCGCTCGAAATGTTTTGAAGCAAGCGGCCACGATCGAAGATATCGTCGCAGACCGTGCGCGTCACTTCTCGACCGATTTCAATACGAGCAGAATCGATGAATTCGCCGATGGTCGTGTTGTCTTGATCTCGCGGCAGGCCATGAAGGAAGGTGGCTGGGTCTCGACCCACGAGGATATCACCGAAAGGCGGCGCGCCGAGGCCGAGATCGCTCACCTGGCGCGGCATGA
>NZ_JBEKXH010000560.1:0-3858 GCF_049512235.1 Bradyrhizobium sp. | reverse complement strand
CAGGGTCCCGGCCAGCGCGAATATTTCCGTTCGCTGGTGCGCAACATGGTGTACGCGGCGCTGGAGTGAGCCGCTGCGTCGTTCGGGGTGCCCCCTCCGCCCTGCTCTAGTCGTCATGCTCCGCGAAAGCGGGGCATCCAGCACGCCGTGACATCAGTTAAATTCGAGACGGCGGCGTTTACTGGGTCACCCGCTGGAGCCTGTCATCGGGCGGCGCGGAGCGCCGACCCGGTGGCGGGTGATGACGAGTTGTGAATGTGGAGAGCGCGTGCCCATTAACTGATCGTGGCGCCGCCGTCGATGACGATGGTCTGCCCGGTCATGAAGGTGCCGGCGCTCGAGGCCAGGAACACCGCGGCGCCGGCGATTTCGTCGGGCTCGCCGATCCGCAGCAGCGGCGAGCGCGCGGTCGAGGCTTTCAGCGTCTCCGGATTGTCCCACAACGCCTTGGCAAAGTCGGTCTTGATCAGCCCCGGCGCGATGCAGTTGACGCGGATGTTATGCGGACCGTATTCGCAGGCGAGGTTACGCGCGAGCTGCATGTCGGCGGCCTTCGAAATCGCATAGGCGCCGAGCACGGTCGAGCCCTTCAGCCCGCCGATCGAGGAGATGATGGTGATCGAGCCGTCGCGGCGCGCGATCATCTGCGGCACCACCAGCGCGATCAGCCAGTGATTGGCGACGATGTTGTTGTCCAGGATCTTGCGAAACTGATCATCCGAAATCCCCGCCTGCGGCCCGTAATAGGGATTCGAGGCGGCGTTGCACACCAGCGTGTCGATCTTGCCGAAGACGCGACCCGTTTCCTCCACAAGATGCTTCAGATCGTCCTTGGTCGAGATATTGGCCGCCAGCGGCAGCGCGACCTCCTGGCCGATCTTGTCGTTGATCGCCTGCGCCACCTGATCGCAGGCCTGCTGCTTGCGCGAGGAGATCACCACCTTGGCGCCATGCTCGGCCATCCGCTCGGCGATGGCGCGGCCGATGCCGCGCGACGAGCCGGTGATGACGGCGACTTTTCCCGACATATCGAACAAGTTCATGCGTTCCTCCCCAGGATTTGTCCGGCGGCGGCGCCGGTTGTTTTTGTTTGGTTCAGCTAAGCAGCGTTGGCGCGATCCGGCAACTGGAGTCGCGCGTCGTCAGGCGAGCTTGCTGGCGGTGGCAATTTCCGGTCCGGCCGGCTGATGCATGGCGTCGTGCGAGGCGTCCGCGATCCACGGCTGCTGGTTGACCATCGGCACCCGCCACCCCTGATGGCCGGCGCTCGAGAGATGATCGAGCCGCGTCACCGAGCAATTGTCGACGGTAAAGGCAAGGCCAAGCTCCGGCTGGTTGCCGAGCGCGAGCCCGACCGCCGCCTTGATGGTGCCGCCATGGGCGACCGCGATCACGTCCTTGCCGGCCTGCTCGCGGTTGACGCGTTCGATCACGCCGCGCACGCGGTCATAGAGATCCATGAAACTCTCGCCGCCGGGCGCCGGGTCGTCGATCGGCGCAAACCAGTAGCTGCCGACCGCGATCGGCCGGCTGGCAAAGAACGCCGCCCGGTTCAGCCCCTGCCATTGGCCGAGATTCTGTTCGGCCAGCGCCGGCTCCTGATGCAGCTTTGGCGGTCTGGGAAATCCCGCCGACCAGATCGCTTCGGCGGTCTGATGGGTTCGCTTGAGATTGCTCGCATACCAGACCGCGTCGCGCGGCAGGATCTTGCCGACCGCCTCGAATACCAGGCGATCGCTGGTATCGCAGCCGATGTCCTCCTGGCCATAAATACAGCCGCCGTCCTCGCGAACCGGCGCATGTCGCACCCACCACCACCGCGTCGCCACCACGCCGGTGGGAACCGCATGCTGCGCAACGAACGGTTCGGCCGAATTGGACATCGCGAAAACCCTTCAATACTGTTCGTTGTCGCTGTACGTCAGTGCACCGATGGCCTCAAGTGACTTCATCTTGAAAAGCTTTCGACTGCAAATTCCGCAGGCATCACATCCGGGGCAGGCTTTCGCTCCAACAGGCTATGAACAAATAAAGTGCACAGGGAGAAACCCATGGGTCGCCTCGAAGGCAAATCCGTCATCATTACCGGCGCCGGCAGCGGCATCGGGCGCGCGGCAGCGCTGCTGTTTACCAAGGAAGGCGCAAAACTGATCGCGGTCGACCGCAGCGAAGGCGTCAAGGAGACGGTCGAGCAGGTGCGCAAGGCCGGCGGCACCGCGGACGCGGTGATCGCCGATGCCGGGGCTGAAAAAGACGTCATCGCCTTTATCGAGCTCGCGGTCTCCCGCTTCGGGCGACTGGATGCGATCTGGGCCAATGCCGGAGTCAGCGGCGGCCTGGTGCCGCTCGCCGAACAGACCGTGGAACACTGGCAGGAGATCCTGCGCATCAACCTGATCGGGCCGTTCCTCGCCATCAAATATTCAATGCCGCACATGGTCAGACAGCAATATGGCTCGATCGTGTGCACCGCCTCGGTTGCCGGCCTCAAGGCCGGCGCCAGCGGCCATCCCTATGCGGCAAGCAAGGCCGGCGTCATCAGCCTGGTGCAGACCACGGCCTATTCGCTGTCGGGCACCGGGGTGCGGATCAACGCGGTCTGCCCCGGCCTGATCGAGACCGGGATGACAAAACCGATCTTCGACAATGCCAGAGAACGCGGCACCGATCACAAGATCGGCCAGCTCAACCCGTTGAAGCGCGCCGGCCAGCCGCACGAACTGGCGGCGATGGGACTGTTCCTCGCCAGCGACGAGGCCTCCTACGTCAACGGCCAGGCCTTCCCGGTCGACGGCGGCCTGACGGCGTCGATGCCCTATGCGGGCAAGCCGATCTAGGCCAGCCGTCACCTCACGGCGTCTGCTCACGCAAGGGCGCTGGCGGCCGTGGCGGTGGCGGATCCCCCGGCGACGCGGCCGTGGATCGCGGCGGCGGGGCCACGGCGCGGCGCGGCAAGTAAGGTGCAGCGCCTTGCGGCGACCCGGAGGCGGCTGCCGGTTGCACAGGCCGCACGATCGTGGGCGGCTTACGCGCCAGCGCGGCAATCGGCTGGGCCGGCGGTTGCGTTACCAGCGATACCCAGGGCCGCAGGTTCGGCTCGGACGTCTTGGCAACCTCGCTCGCCATCTGGTCCTGGCCGGCCTTGAGCGCTGCGATGCCGGCCTTCATCTGCTCCATATTCTGCCGAAGATCGGAAAGATCGCGCGCCATGGACTGCAATAGCTGCGCCGAGTCGGGTAACGCGCTTGCCGCGTTGGAAGCGAAATTGTCGGCCGCGCTTTGCGGTGCCGATGGCGCAGCTGCCGCCGTTACCGCGGATGCCTCGACGGCGGGTGCGGCCGATACGGGCGGCACCGATTCCGCGACCGTCGGCCCGACAGCGCCGCCGTGGAAATGCCAGAGCACGGCAGCGCCAGCGAGGCACGCGGTCAAGACCATGCCCATCACGCCGCGCATTATCCGGCGGCCGAACAACGGCCGGGCTCCCCTTTCCCTGATGTTGGTGGAAGCGGCGCGAAAGGCCGTATCAACCAGTGGAACGGTTGCGCCGGCGGTGGCATCGGGTGCTTTCTGCGCGGCCGAAGGAGCGCTCTTACGGTCGGGCCCGGGTTTTGAAATGTCAAAATCTGCGCGCGTCGGAACGATGTCGGGCGCGAACTTTGGAATGACCTGCGGATTGATTTGCGGATTGATTGGTGTCGGGTTCAGCGTTGAACTCATGGGCACTCTGTCGTTCAAGTCCGCAAACGCGGCGGACCGCGTTTTGCATTGACGTCAATGGCGTTCTGCCGGACGCCCAACCTCCACCCGGATTCGACCAAAAGCATGGCGGTACAATGGAGACGATAAGGCACCAGG
>NZ_JBEKXH010000559.1:0-3863 GCF_049512235.1 Bradyrhizobium sp. | reverse complement strand
GATGCCCCGCAAGACCGTTGAAGGCGATTTCATTCAGATCAAGAAGATCGGAAATTCGCTTGGTCTTATCTTGTCGAAGGACATTCTTTCCCGGCTCAAGCTGAAGGAAGGCGACAAGCTTCATATCGTCGAACAGACAGAGCGGGGAATCCAGCCTTCGCCATATAATCCCAAGCATGCCAAAGCGATAGAAATCACCCAGCGTTCGTTCAGCACTTATACGGACACGTACCGAGCACTTGCGAAATGAACGAGCCGATCTGGTTGGACGTGGAGATTCTGATTGATCTCCACGCCGAGCAGCTTGCTCTGTTCGGAGGACCGGACGGTATCCATGACCAGGGTATGCTGGAATCGGCGCTGGGCCGTCCCATTTGCAAAATCGCCCATGGCGGAACAGACCTTGCCGTGCTTGCGGCGGCCTATGCCTTCGGCATTGCCCGGAATCGTCCGTTTGTCGACGGCAATAAGCGCGCAGCCTTCGGCGCGATGATCGTGTTTCTAGGTCTAAATGACATCGATTTCCTGGTGCCCCCGCAAGCCGCCACCGCCATGAGGCTCTCCCTTGCTGCCAGTGAGCTAAGGGAAAAAGGGCCTGACCCGCGGGATCCGGGACGATTGGACGGTCGCGAGCCGGCAAAATAATTCGCGAGGGTAACGGCGGCGCAAACGGCGTACCGCCGTTGCGCTGCCCTCGGGACTGCGGTAATTCCAGGCCGGACGAGCACACCGACCCTGGGGACACCGATGGCTGAGCATAACGAAGTGGCCTATACGACCGCTGACGGCAATGATTATATCGCGCATGAGCAGACCTATGAGGGCTTCATCAAGCTGGTGAAATACGGCACTGCTGCGGTCATCTTCATTGTTGCCATGATGGCGATTTTCCTGACCTGATCGATGCTGCATCGCACTGCCGCCCCGCGCAGTGCGATTTTAAAGAAACCGCATACATTCTGGTCGTAAAATCGGTATCCATCGTCGCGAAACTAGCGCTAGTTTGCTCGCGCGCGTCTCCCTCGCGCTGCCGGAGGCCTCATGAAGATTGCCGTTGCCAAGGAAATCGATCCGGCCGAGCCGCGGGTCGCGGCCTCGCCGGACACAGTGAAAAAATTCAAGGCTTTGGGCGTCGATGTCGCGGTCGAGCCGGGCGCGGGCATCCAGTCGGGCCTGCCGGACCAGGACTTCGTCGCCGCCGGCGCCACCGTCAGCGCCGATGCGCTGAAGGACGCCGACATCGTCATCAAGGTGAAGCGGCCCGAGGCCAGCGAGCTTTTGAACTACAAGCGCGGCGCGCTGGTCATCGCCATCATGGACCCCTATGGCAACGACGCTGCGCTGAAGGCGATGGCGGACGCGGGCGTTGCAGCGTTCGCGATGGAATTGATGCCGCGCATCACCCGCGCCCAGGTAATGGATGTGCTGTCGAGCCAGGCCAATCTGGCCGGATACCGCGCGGTGATCGAGGCCGCCGAAGCATTCGGCCGCGCCTTTCCGATGATGATGACCGCGGCGGGCACGATCCCTGCGGCCAAGGTGTTCGTGATGGGGGTCGGCGTCGCCGGGCTGCAGGCGATCGCGACCGCGCGGCGGCTCGGCGCCGTCGTCACCGCGACCGATGTGCGGCCCGCCGTGAAGGAGCAGGTCGAAAGTCTCGGCGCCAAATTCCTGGCGGTCGAGGATGAGGAATTCAAACAGGCCGAAACAGCAGGCGGTTACGCCAAGGAAATGTCGAAGGAATATCAGGCCAAGCAGGCCGCGCTGACCGCCGAGCACATCAAGAAGCAGGACATCATCATCACCACCGCGCTGATCCCCGGCCGGCCGGCGCCGCGCCTCGTCAGCTCCGAGATGGTGAAGTCGATGAAGCCGGGCTCGGTGCTGGTCGATCTCGCGGTCGAGCGCGGCGGCAATGTCGAGGGCGCCATGGCCGGCGAGGTCGCCGATGTCGGCGGCATCAAGATCGTCGGTTACACCAATGTCGCGGGCCGGGTCGCGGCCTCGGCATCGAGCCTCTATGCGCGCAACCTGTTTTCCTTCATCGAGACGCTGATCGACAAATCGACCAAGGCGCTCGCGGTGAATTGGGACGACGAACTGGTCAAGGCCACCGCCTTGACCAGGGATGGCGCCGTGATCCATCCGAACTTTCAGCCGAAGACCTAAGGAGAGCCGCCATGGATCATATCGCGCAGGCCGTCGATCCCTTCGTATTCCGGTTGTCGATTTTCGTGCTCGCCGTGTTCGTCGGCTATTTCGTGGTGTGGTCGGTGACGCCTGCGCTGCATACGCCGCTGATGTCGGTAACCAACGCCATTTCGTCGGTGATCGTGGTCGGCGCGCTGCTCGCGGTCGGCGTCGCGATGGTTGGCAGCGGTGGACCATGGGCGCGCGGCTTCGGCTTCGTCGCGCTGACCTTTGCCTGCGTCAATATCTTCGGCGGCTTCCTGGTCACCCAGCGCATGCTGGCGATGTACAAGAAGAAGACCAAGTGAACGGCGTGCACCTAGGGGTGACGAAGACAAGGGGGGCCTCCAGATGAACGCCAATCTGTCCGCAGTTTTGTACCTCGTTGCCGGGGTGCTGTTCATCCTGTCGTTGCGCGGCCTGTCGAGCCCGGCGACATCGCGCCAGGGCAACTTCTTCGGCATGATCGGCATGGCGATCGCGGTCGCGACCACGCTGGCCGCGCATCCGCCGGCCGATGGCATCGGCTGGCTGCTGGTGATCCTGGGCGTCGCCATCGGCGGCTCAATCGGCGCCGTGATCGCACGCCGGGTGCCGATGACGTCGATGCCAGAACTGGTCGCGGCGTTCCATTCGCTGGTCGGCATGGCCGCGGTATTGGTTGCGGCCGGGGCTTTCTACGCGCCCGAGGCCTTCGATATCGGCACGCCCGGCAACATCCATCCGCAGTCTCTGGTCGAAATGTCGCTCGGCGTCGCCATCGGTGCTTTGACCTTCACCGGCTCGGTGATCGCGTTCCTGAAACTGTCTGCGCGCATGAGCGGTGCGCCGATCATTCTGCCGTTCCGCCACGTCATCAATATTGTTCTCGGCCTGGCGCTGCTGGTCTTCATCGTCGGCCTCGTATTGTCGGGCAGCGCGCTGGATTTCTGGCTGATCACCATCATCGCGCTGGCGCTGGGCGTGCTGATGATTATTCCAATCGGCGGCGCCGACATGCCGGTCGTGATCTCGATGCTGAACTCCTATTCGGGCTGGGCCGCCGCCGGCATCGGATTTACACTCGGCAATTCGGCGCTGATCATCACTGGAGCGCTAGTCGGATCGTCTGGCGCGATCCTGTCCTACATCATGTGCCGCGCCATGAACCGCTCCTTCATCTCGGTCATCCTCGGCGGCTTCGGTGGTGAGACGACGGCGGCGGCCGCGGGTGCGGGTGGCGAAGTGCGCCCGGTAAAACTCGGCTCGGCCGACGATGCCGCCTTCATCATGAAGAATGCGCAGAAGGTGATCATCGTGCCCGGCTACGGCATGGCGGTGGCGCAGGCGCAGCATGCGTTGCGCGAGATGGCCGATACCCTCAAACAGGAAGGCGTCGAGGTCAAGTATGCGATCCACCCGGTGGCGGGCCGCATGCCCGGTCACATGAACGTGCTGCTGGCCGAAGCCAACGTGCCCTATGACGAGGTGTTCGAGCTCGAGGACATCAATTCGGAGTTCGCCCAGGCCGACGTCGCCTTCGTGATCGGCGCCAACGACGTCACCAACCCGGCGGCCGAGGACGACAAGACCTCGCCGATCTACGGCATGCCGGTGCTGCAGGTCTGGAAGGCCGGCACCGTGATGTTCATCAAGCGCTCGCTGGCGTCGGGCTATGCCGGCATCGATAATCC
>NZ_JBEKXH010000558.1:0-3863 GCF_049512235.1 Bradyrhizobium sp. | reverse complement strand
GGTGGCGAAAGCCAGCGCATTCGGCTGGCTTCCCAGATCGGCTCGGGTCTCACCGGCGTGCTCTATGTGCTCGACGAGCCCTCGATCGGCCTGCACCAGCGCGACCATGCACGGCTGCTCGATACGTTGAAGCGGCTGCGCGACCTCGGAAATACCGTGATCGTGGTCGAGCATGACGAGGACGCGATCCGTCTTGCCGATCATGTGCTCGACATCGGCCCCGGCGCGGGCATGCATGGCGGCCACATCGTCGCGCAAGGTACGCCCGACGACATCATGCGCAATCCGAAATCGCTGACCGGAAAATATCTCACCGGCGAATTGTCGGTGGATATTCCCGAGCGCCGGCCGCCGAACCATCGCCGCACCATCAAGGTCATCAACGCCCGCGGCAACAATCTCAAAAACGTCTCGGCGGAAATTCCGCTGGGGCTGTTCACCTGCGTCACCGGCGTGTCCGGCGGCGGCAAGTCGACGCTGCTGATCGACACGCTCTACAAGGCGATCGCGCGCAAGCTCAACAATGCCAGCGAGGGCGCGGCGCCGCACGACCGCATCGAGGGCCTCGAGCATATCGACAAGATCATCGACATCGACCAGTCGCCGATCGGCCGCACGCCGCGCTCCAATCCCGCGACCTATACCGGCGCGTTCACGCCGATCCGCGAATGGTTCGCCGGCCTGCCCGAGGCGAAAGCGCGCGGCTACGAGCCCGGGCGGTTTTCCTTCAACGTCAAGGGCGGCCGCTGCGAGGCCTGCCAGGGCGACGGGGTAATCAAGATCGAGATGCACTTTCTGCCCGATGTCTACGTCACCTGCGACGTCTGCAAGGGCAAGCGCTACAACCGCGAGACCCTGGAAGTGCTGTTCAAGGGCAAGTCGATCTCGGACGTGCTCGACATGACGGTCGAGGAAGCCGCCGAGTTCTTCAAGGCGGTGCCGCGGGTGCGCGAAACTTTTAAAACTCTGCACCGCGTCGGCTTGGATTACATCCATGTCGGCCAGCAGGCCACGACCTTGTCCGGCGGCGAAGCGCAGCGCGTCAAGCTGGCAAAGGAACTGTCAAAGCGCGCCACCGGGCGCACGCTTTACATTCTCGACGAGCCGACCACGGGGCTGCATTTCCACGACGTCAAGAAACTCCTGGAGGTGCTGCACGAGCTGGTGTCGCAGGGCAATACCGTGGTGGTCATCGAGCACAATCTCGAGGTGATCAAAACCGCGGACTGGGTCATCGACCTTGGCCCCGAAGGCGGCGACGGCGGCGGCGAAATCGTCGCCTGGGGACCCCCCGAGGACATCGTCAAGGCGCCGAGGAGCTACACGGGGAAGTTTCTGGCGCCGGTGCTGGCGCGGGCAAGCGGTGGGAAGCGGAAGCGCGGGGCGAGCGAGGCGGCTGAGTAATTGTGGCCAAGTGTGATGAGCGATGATGCCAATAGCTCAGCATCTGAGCGCGTACCGAAACCCCGCTCATGCCGCATCCGCCGGCCTGACCCGCCTGGCAATTTCGGCGCCCATCTCGCGCTCCACCACGCCGATGTCATGTTGACCCTGCAGGTCGAGCCAGAACTGCGCGCGGTTGCCGAAGTAGCGGCCGAGCCGCACGGCAGTATCGGCCGTGATCGCGCGGCGGCCATTGAGGATGTCGGTAATACGGCCCGATGGAACGCCGATATCGAGCGACAGACGGTTTGCACTGAGCTTTCGAGCGACCAATTCGCGCTTCAGCAAACGGCCGGGGTGTACGACGGGAGCCATGATGTTCAACCTCTGTGGTAATCGACGATTTCGACCTCGTGCGCATCGCCCTTGCGAAACTCGAAACAGATGCGCCGGCGGTCGTTCACCGTGCCGCGCTATGGATTGCTTTGCGAAGCTCGCAAATGATAGTCCGAAACACCTTTGACGGTTTGAAACGCCTTGCTTGGCTGTTCGAAAAAATTGAAGCCAACGCAATGCCGTGAATGGATTGGGCGACGCGTGGCGCGGCTGTTTTCAACCGACCCGTCCAGTTCCTGTAGGGCGGCGCAATAAAGCGATTGCGCCCTACGGCTGTTGCGCCGGTCCCCAAGCCTCCGACCACTCCCGAACCCTCGTCCGGGCGCCCGTCACAGGCCGCCCCGGGCGGCGGGAACCGAAAGCGCGATCAGTTCGGCGCCGGCGCCTCGAAGAATTGCTGATTGAGGTCGCCGAGGATCGGGCAGTCCTGCGCATCCATTTCTTCCGTGGCGCAGAGAAAGAGTTTTGCACTTTCGAGCGGCGGCAAATAATAGTCGCGCGCGCATACCAGGCTTGGCGGCACGATGGATTTTGGCAGCACCGTCAGCGCGTATCCGGATTCCACCGCGATCATCGTGGCATGGTGGTCGTGACCTGTCAGTGCGACACGGTAGGCGAGGCCGGCCTTCTGGAGCGCCCTGATCATCGCGTCATCGGTGGTCTGGCCGGTTCCGATCGCCAGCGGTATCGGCGAGCCCGGACTCAATACGAATTTATGTGAGCGCACCCAGGTCAGTTCCTCGTGACGCTGGTTGATGACGCGCATCGCGGGGCTGACCATAAGGTCGGAGGACACCAGCAACAAGCCGGCGTCCAGATGGCGATCGAGCAATTCCTTGGTGATCTCGGTCGAAGGGCCGGCGTGAACGGTCGCATCGGGAAGGTTTCGCCGCATCCGCCCGAGCAGGGCCGTCTCGACATATTGCGTGCTGATGCCGAGCCGGATCGTGCGTCGGTTATCAGCAGAACCGCGCAGGCGCAGCAACTGTTCGTTGCCCTCCAGAATCTTGCGCGCATGCGTCAAGACCAGCTTTCCGAGTTCGGTCGGGATCGAACCGCTTCCCGTTCGCTGGAAAATCCTGCCGCCGACGATGGCTTCGATACGCTTGAGCTGAGCGCTGATGGCGGGCTGGCTCAATCCCAGGAGATGGGCCGCCTTGGTGATGCTTTCCGTCTCGGCGATCTTGACAGCGGCACGAAGAATTTCCGGCGGAATGTTCACGCGTTCGTGCTGTCGATGCATCGCCCGTCCCGGCTCAGGTTTCAGATACCCTCAAAAGCAACGCGACGCGAAGGGATGCTCCGACGACTCTGCCGCGCAACCGGTAGCATCATCCGTGACCAGTTCCAACCTCGTAGTGTAGGGGATCGCGGCGCAGAAGTACCCGAGATCACGCCGAGGCCAACCCCGGAACCAGCAGTTCGTTGAGCGCGGCCTGCTTCGAAGCAATCGACGCCGCGCCGCCGCCGAGCGGATCCGGCAACTCCTGCGTTCCGACGGAGGCCCTGGTGTTCTCGTCTCTCACCAATGCACGGGAGAGCGCTGCGAGGCGGAGCGCTTTTTGGATTTCATCTGAACTGGTGCCGACTTTGAGCAGCGACAGGGTAATCAGCGCCATCACGTCGGAGTTCACGGCCTCGATCGCCTGCTGGGCTTTCCGGGCTATGACCTCGGCTTCGGAATTTGGATATAATCTTGCAACATTGGCGGCGGTCTGGGACGTATCCGGCCTTCCGTAGGCTTGCTCGTCGGACGCCATCGCCCGCGATGCCGCGGCCAGCTGCAGCGAGGTGCGAATCTCCGCCGGCGTCATCCCGGTCTTGAGCAGCCAGAGCGTCAAAAGCGCTTTGATGTCGGACATCAGTATCGCAGAGCTTTGCATCGGTGTTTCTCGCTTTCCAGGATTGCAGGAACCAGGTCCGGAGGCCGACTCGGCGAGTAGCCTTCCGCCCAATAGGCGAGAAATTATCGAATCGTCGTGAACGTTAACCTTTAATATACCCCAGCCGTAGCCCCGGTCTCCATCAATTGTGATGACCCAATCAGTATTATTGATGACGCGACGCCGGTTTCCCATCCTGGG
>NZ_JBEKXH010000557.1:0-3900 GCF_049512235.1 Bradyrhizobium sp. | reverse complement strand
CAGCGTCGAGATCAGATCGTCGGCCGGATGTTGCTTGCGGTTCTCGAGATGGCCGGTGAAATATTCGGTCATCTCGTTGACGGCGCGCACCAGGGTGTCGTCATCCTTGATGCCGAGCTCGAGGATTTCGTGAATCCATTTGATGAAGCGGTCGCTGTCCCGTTCCGGAATACCGAGCATATGGGCGATGGTGCGGACCGGAACGTGCTTGGTGTAGCGTGCCGCGGCATCGCATTTTCCGTCCGCGATGAATCCGTCGATCAGCTCGTTGCAGATGGCGCGAACCCGCGGCTCCAGTTTTTTCATCGCGTCCGGCGTGAATGGCGGCAGCAGCAGCTGTTTGGCGGGCTTGTGCTCCGGCGGATCGGAGGTGATCGGCGGGGCCTTGCCCGTCGTCTCGGGCCGGACGTCGCGCACCAGCACGCGGCGCGAGGAGAAATGTTCGGTATCGTGCGCGATCTCCCGCACCGCCTCATAGGTGGTCGGCAGGTAGCAGCCGAGGAAGCGCTCGGTGTGAACCACCGGGCTGTGCGCTCGCAATTCGTCCCAGATCGGAAACGGATTTTCGGTCCAGCGCGGATCGGTATGGTCGAAATCGTGCAGCCAATCGGTGACGGGGGCATGATCGGACATTGGAACAGGTTCCTTATTGCTTTGGGTCGCTCGCCTGGGTTTGGCCCCCTGCATCGGCCGGGCACGCTTTACCTCGAGGCGGTTCATTCCTCGATCACCTCGATCGCGATCTCCGGGCAATTGGCCTTGGCGAGCCATGCCTTGTCCTCGAGCCCCTCGGGGACGGAGCCGTCGCCGGCTTCGTGCGCGTTGCCGAATTCGTCGAGTTCGAACAGTTCGGGCGCCAGTGATTTGCAGCGGGCATGTCCCTGGCACTTCTCCTGGTCGACATGGACTTTCAGTTTTCGAGGCATGGCAGGTGTTCCTCCGTGGTCGTGTCGGTCGCTCGCGCGTTTTTGCTTCCTAGAGATTATCTGGCTGGTCTCGGATCGATCGGCGTTGTGCCGCGTAAACCCAGGATATCCTCCAGCACCCCAGCGCCGGCGAGCAGCCTTGCCTCGCCACGCGGCGGTGCGACGATCTGAAGTCCGACCGGCAATCCAGAGGCGGTAAATCCGCAAGGCAGGGAAAGCGCCGGGCAGCACACCAGCGTGATGGCATAGACGATGGCGAGCCACTCGACATAATTGTCGAATTTCCTGCCGGCGCATTCGGCGACATAGCGATGCTCGACCGGAAATGGCGCGACGATGGTGGCCGGCGCCAGCAGCAGGTCGTAGCTTGCAAAGAATTCGAGCGCGCGCGCGGCCATCGCGACGCGCTGCGCCTCGGCGCGTTCGAGCTGCTCGACCTTGAGCTTGAGGCCTTCCTCGATGTTCCAGATCACTTCCGGCTTGAGCTGATCGCGCTTGTCGCGCAGCAGCGCCGCCTTGCTGATCGCGAAGTCGAAGGCGCGCAGCACGTGGAAGCATTCATGGGCCTCGCGCAGGTCAGGATGCGCTTCCTCGACGATCGCGCCGGCCTCGGCGAAGCGAAAGGCCGCCTTCCGGGTGATGGCGACAACCTCGGGGTCAACCGGGGTGATGCCGAGATCGGGCGAGTAGGCGACGCGTCGTGGCCTGCCGCCGGAGCGCGCCGCCGACAGGAACGAGGCCGGTGGCGAGGGCAGGGAGAGCAGATCGGCCGGATGCTCGCCACACATGGCATCGAGCAGCAAAGCGAGATCCTCGACATTGCGCGCCATCGGGCCCTGCACGCCGAGATTGCGGTCGATCTTGAACTTAGGGCTATGCGCGACCCGGCCGATGCTCGGCCGCAGGCCGACAACGCCGCAGAAGCTCGCAGGATTGCGCAGCGAGCCACCCATGTCGGAGCCGTGGGCGAGCCACGCCGTGCCGCTGGCGAGCGCCGCCGCCGCACCTCCCGAGGAGCCGGCGGCGGATCGTGCGAGATCCCAGGGGTTGCGGGTGGCGCCGAACACTTCGTTGAAGGTGTTGGCGCCGGCGCCGAATTCCGGCGTGTTCGATTTGGCGTAAATGACCCCGCCATTGCTTTCGAGATGTTCGACCAGGAGATCGGAGCGCGCCGGGATGGTATCCCGGTAGATCGGGGAGCCCTGGGTGGTAAGCACGCCCGCGACGTCGGTCAGGTCCTTGATCGGCACCGGCAGCCCGGCAAGCAGGCCGCGCTCGCCAAGCGGCTTTTGCATCAGGGACGTTGCATGGCTTCGGGCGCGATCGAAACACAACGTCGGCAAGGCATTTACCTTGCCGTCAACCTCGGCGATCCGCTGCTCCAGCACGTCGAGCAGATCGAGCGGCGTGACTTCGCCTGAATTGAGTTTGTCGACGAGGGCGCAGGCGGTCGCCCGCACCAGCCCCTGATTGGATGCCAAGTCCATCTCCCGAAATGTTTCCGCCCTCCATAGCGGAATGATTAGCCCTGTACGACATTTTCCGGCAAATTGACAACGCGCCAAAGCGCGCTGCGGCGCGCCCAATCGGGGATTCAAGCATGATGACGCCGTACGATGCGCCGGACTGGGCTGGCATGAGCCAGCGCGATCGCGATCTCGGCCTCAACAACGCCGCTGCCGTGGCTGACAGCGCCGACATCGTCGCCGGCTGGGAGCGTCGCTCCGCCGGCATGCGTGCGCAGCATTCCGCCCATCTCGACCTCAGCTATGGCCCGCGCCCGCGCAACCGGATCGACTTTCTCAAGGCCCGCGAACAGGCGCCGACGCTATTGTTCATCCATGGCGGCTACTGGCAGCTCCGCGCCAAGGAAACCTTCACGCTGTTCGCCACGGGCCCGCTGGCGCATGGCATCAATGTCGCGCTGATCGGCTACACGCTGGCGCCGGAGGCGACGCTCGATCAGATCGTCGGCGAAATTCACGCCGGCATCGACTATCTCGCCGGACAATTGCCTGATCTCGGCGGCGACGCCGGAGGGCTCGTGGTGTCAGGATGGTCCGCCGGCGGACACCTGACCGCGATGGCGCTGCCGCATCCCCAGGTCAAAGCGGGCATCGGCATCAGCGGCATCTACGACCTCGAGCCGATCCGCCATAGTTATCTCAACGTCAAGCTCGGTCTTGATGGGTCGATGTCGCGCCGCAATTCGCCGCTGATGCAGGAGGGGGGCGCGATGAAGCCGCTGACGCTGGTCGCAGGCCAGGCCGAACTGCCCATGTTGCGTAGGCAGACCGCGGATTTCGCCGGCCACCGCGTCCGCTACGGATTGCCGGTGAGCTATGAGGAAATCCCCGGCGCCAACCATTTTACCATCATGAACGAGATGGCCTCGCCCGAGGGGCGGATCACGACGATGATCCGGCAGTTGTTCGAGCGGGTGGCATGATCGAACGGAAGCAGGGTAGGGTGGGCAAAGGCGCCCTTCGCGCCGTGCCCACCTCTTGCTTGAGATAGTGGGCAGACGATCGGCATTCGCGCGACGCGCTGGCTTTGCCCACCCTAAGACTTTTCACACATCCCCTCTGCCGTCATTCCGGGCCTGCGCCCGGACGAGCCGCTTAGCGAATCAGATGGAACTTGTCGGTTCGCTACAGCCCCGCACAGTGGCCCTCGGCGCGCCGGCCCCTCGACCATCTTTCGAATTTTGGTGTACTGGCGGCCTGCTGGGGGCTTTGGGATTGGCGATCGGGACCGCGCCGCTGTTCTGGATGGTCGAGGGCGCGAGGTCGAGGGCGAGGTGGTCGCGGTCGAGGTGGTCGAGGCAAATGCGTCCGGCAAAAGTTCACATATTTTTGCTGATCAGATGCGCATCGGTTGAGGGCCGGTCGCCGCCTGCGATAGGCTTCGTAGCTGGTCCGATCCTTGGCGGTGATGGTGGGTATTGCAGCTGTGCTCCGGTTACCCCCGCGCG
>NZ_JBEKXH010000556.1:0-3901 GCF_049512235.1 Bradyrhizobium sp. | reverse complement strand
GGCTCCCGTCTTTGCGAGGAGCCTTTGCGACGAAGCAATCCAGCTTGCCGCGCGATGGATTGCTTCGTCGCTGACACTCCTCGCAATGACGGGTGAGCGGCGTCGCGTATGATTACCCCTTGCCCTCAGCCCGCATGAAATCGAAATCGCAGCCTTCGTCGGCCTGCAGGATGGTTGCGTTGAACAGATGGGCGTAGCCCCGCCTCGCCCAATCCGGCGTCGCGACGGGAGGCAGCGCCGCGCGGCGCTTCTCGAGTTCGGCACTGTCGACCAGAAGGTCGAGGCTGCGTTTGGCAACGTCGAGCCGGATCAGATCGCCGTTCTTGACCAGCGCCAGCGGACCGCCGATGGCGGATTCCGGCGTGATGTGCAGCACGATGGTGCCGAACGCGGTGCCGCTCATCCGGGCATCCGAGATCCGCACCATGTCCTTGACGCCGGCCCGCAATAGCTTCCGCGGGATCGGCAGATAGCCGGCCTCCGGCATCCCCGGCGCGCCCTTGGGGCCGGCATTGCGCAGCACCAGCACGTCGTCGGCGTTGACATCCAGATCGGGGCTATCGCCCCGCAGCGTCATGTCTTCCACGCTGTCGAACACCACGGCGCGGCCGGTATGCTGCAGCAGTTTTGCACTTGCCGCCGAATGCTTGATCACGGCGCCGCGCGGCGCGAGATTGCCGTGCAGCACCGCCATCGCGCCCTCCGGCTTGATCGGTGTCTTTCGCGCGCGGATGACCTCCTGTCCCGGCACCTCCTCGGCGCCGGCCACGACCTCACGCAGGCTCGCGCCGGTGATGGTCCTGGCATCGAGATCGATCAGGTCGCCGAGTTGCGCCATCAACTTCGGTACCCCCCCGGCATGATGGAAATGCTCCATGTAATGCTCGCCCGAGGGTTTCAGGTCGATCAGCACCGGGACCTCGCGGCCGAGCCTGTCAAAGGCTGCGAGATCGATGCGATGCGCGGTGCGGTTGGCGATCGCGGTGAGATGAATGAGGCCATTGGTCGATCCGCCGATCGCCTGCAGCACCACCTGCGCATTTCGGAATGATGCCTTGGTCAGCAATTGGCTCGGGCGCGGCCCTTTTGCCATCGCCATCGCAGCGGCGACCCTGCCGCTTGATTCGGCGCAGCGAAAGCGCTCGGCATGCGGCGCCGGAATCGTCGCGCTCATCGGCAGCGACAGGCCCAGCGCCTCGGTGATGCAGGCCATGGTGGAGGCGGTGCCCATCACCATGCAGGTCCCGACCGATGGCGCGAGCCGGCCGTTGACGGCATCGATTTCCGCCTCGTCGATCTCGCCGGCGCGGAATTTGGCCCACAGCCGGCGACAGTCGGTGCAGGCGCCAAGCACCTCGCCCTTGTGATGCCCGACCACCATCGGCCCCACCGGGATCACTACGGTCGGAAGATCGGCCGAGACCGCCGCCATGATCTGTGCCGGCAAGGTCTTGTCGCAGCCGCCAATCACGACGACTGCGTCCATCGGCTGGGCGCGGATCATCTCCTCGGTATCCATCGCCATCAGGTTGCGCAGATACATCGAGGTCGGGAATGCAAAACTTTCGGCGATCGAGATGGTCGGGAACACCATCGGCATGGCGCCGGCCAGCATCGCGCCGCGTTTCACCGCTTCGATGATCTGGGGCACGTTGCCGTGGCACGGGTTGTAGTCGCTGTGGGTGTTGGTGATGCCGACGATGGGGCGATCGAGCGCATCGTCGGAATAACCCATCGCCTTGATGAAGGCCTTGCGCAGGAACAGCGAAAACCCGGCGTCGCCGTAACTCGTCAGTCCCTTGCGAAGCCCATCGGCCATGGTGCGCGTTTCCTGTCCTCCCGCAGCTTTAGTTATGAAGTCCGCAGGATTATTGTCAATATTTGATATTTGGCCCGAAACGAGCCGCAGAATCCCGCCAATCAGCAGCATTATTGACAATAAATTTCGCGCGTGCTGATTTCAGGTCATGACCGGAAGCCGCATCCCATGAACCTGCCGTTGCGCATCGGCCTGATCGGTGCCGGCATGGTGAGCCGGCATCATCTGATCGCCTGGGCTGAGCTCGCCGATCAGGCAGGTGTCGTTGCCGTCGCCGATCCCTCGCCGGAAAACGCCGAGCGGCGCGCGTCCGAATTCGGGATCGCGCAAGTTCACGCCGATGCCGAAGCGATGCTGGCGGCAACCGAACTCGACGCCGTCGACATCGCCGCGCCGCGCCAGTTTCATGCGCCGCTGGTCCGGCTCGCGGCGCAACGGCGTCTGCCGGTGCTGTGCCAGAAACCGCTTGCACCCGACCTGCAGCAGGCGATCGAACTCGCCGCCGAGGTCAGGGATAAAACCCGGCTGATGGTGCATGAGAACTGGCGGTTCCGCGGATATTATCGCGATGCCGCCTCGTGGCTGCGCGCGGGCCGCATCGGTGAGGTCAAGCAGGCCCGGCTCACCTTGCTCACCTCAGGCGTGCTGCCTGGACCCAACGGATTGCGCCCGGCGCTGGAGCGCCAGCCTTTTATGCGCGGGGAAAAGCGCATGCTGGTCGCCGAGGTGCTGATCCATCACCTCGATACGTTGCGCATGCTGCTCGGACCGCTGCAGGTCACCGCGGCCGGCCTGAGCCGCAGTTTTTCCGACATGGCGGGCGAGGACGGCGCTGTCATCCAGATGAAGGCCGACAATGGCGCCGCCGTCAGCGTATTCGCAAGCTTCGCCGCGCACGGATATCCGCCGGCGCAGGTCGATCGGCTGGACATTCTCGGCGACACCGGCGCGATCCGGCTCGATGGGCCGCTTTTGACATGCGCAGGGGCCTATCGCGAGGAACGCTATTACGATCTGGCCGCCGAATATCAGGGCGCCTATAACCGGACCATCGCGCACTTCGTGCGATCGTTGCGAGAGAATACCCCGTTCGAAACCGCCCCGGAGGACAATCTCGAAACCTTGCGGCTGGTCGAGGATTGCTATCGGCTTTCCGGCTGGGAGGCCGCGCGATGAACCCGCAGGCCTCTACCATGCGAGCCACCTCCCTCACCCGCGAGCAGGAACAGGCCGAGGTGATCCACAGGCTCGAGGAGGACATCATCTTCGGCCGCTTCGCGCCGGGGTCGCGGCTGGTCGAGGACACGCTGATGTCGCGCTACGGCGCCAGCCGGCATTTCGTGCGCCAGGGGCTGTTCCAGCTCGAACGCCAGGGGATCGTGCTGCGCGAAAAGAACATCGGCGCCACCGTGCGGTTCTATTCCGGCGAGGAAGTACGGCAGATCTACCAGGTGCGGGAAATGCTGACGCGGCAGGCGGCCTTGATGATCGCGCTGCCAGCGCCGGCGGCGCTGATCGAACACCTCAGCGAGCTGCAACGCCGATACTGCACCATGGCCGACGCGCAGGATCTGCGCGGCATCCATGAGGCCAACGACGCCTTTCATGTCGCGCTGTTCTCGGCTAGCGGCAATCCCTATCTGGTGCGCTCGCTGCAGGACTACATGAACCTGACCTTGCCGATGCGGGCGAAAAATCTCGCCGACAGGGAAGGCCTGGCGCTGTCGCGCCGCCAGCACGAATTCATGATCGAACTGCTCAGGGGGCGCGACAGCTGGGCGTTCGCCCAGCTCTGCGTCGACCACATGCAGTATAGCAAGCAGGATTATCTCACTCGTATCGGGGCCGGCGAGCGCGAGGGATAGCGGCTCGACCAAGCTACCCGCTTTGTGCCCGGGGCGAGGTGGATTGCTTCGCTGGCGCTCGCAATGACGGCGAGGGAGCCGTGCGTTCTCACCCGCGTCATTGCGAGTTAAGCACCGGGCTTCGCCCGACCCGCGCGGATGAAACTGGTACGGAGCTTCCGGCTGGCAGGGCCGTGTTGCCAGACCGGGCGTTGATGGTAGATTTGGTTGCTGTTGG
>NZ_JBEKXH010000555.1:0-3914 GCF_049512235.1 Bradyrhizobium sp. | reverse complement strand
CCCCATGCAAAGTAGCTTGGGTGTCGCCGGCATGGATGCCTGGACCGATCCCGCGAAACATTTCACACGTCGGGCATTGCCCTCACCACGTTTCGCCGAAGGGCCGCAATTCGACATTGAACGACCACGCGCTGCGATCTTGATGCACGACATGCCAGATCTCTTCCGCGATCGCCTTGGGCTTGATGAAGAATTCGTCGGGCCTGTCCTTGAAGCGCTCTCTTGTCCACGCGAGGTCGATGACCGCGTCGACCACAAGGTAGGCGACATGCACGCCGTTCGGGCCCAACTCGCGCGCCATCGCCTCGGCCAGGATGCGTTGCGCCGCCTTCGTGGGTGCGAACCCTGCGAACGATGGCTTCCCGCGCAATGCGGAGGTGTTGCCGGTAACAATGATGGCGCCCTTTTTCGCATCTATCATCGCGGGCGAAAATCGCCGGGCCAGATATAACAGCCCCATCGTGTTGACCTGAAAATTCCGGTTCAGAATCGACGGATCAATTTCGCGAAAGGTTCCAAACGCACCGCCGACCGCATTGTGGATGACGACGCTCGGACTTCCCAGGTCACGCTCGATCTGAGACGCCACATGATCTATCTGCGCAGCATCGGATACGTCACAGGGGTAGCCTTTTGCCGTGACGAGCTCTTTCTCCAGCGCGGCGAGGCGCGCCTCGTTCCGCGCCAGAAGAGCAACGCGGTATCCTCCTTCCGTAAACCGTTTGGCAAGTGCGGATCCGGTTCCCGGTCCGACGCCCGAGATCAGGCAGATGGGTGCGCTCATGGGAATACCTCGGTCAAACAGTCGTTCCAACCTTCGAAAAATCGGGCTTGCGACGTTCGGCAAATGCCGCGAACGCTTCACGTGCCTCGGCGGTCTGCAAGCGGTCGCGGAATAATGCGCCCTCCCGGCTGATCTGCGCGGCGATCCCGTCCATATCGCGCATCAGCGCTTTGGTTTGGCAAAGCGAGCCGGCCGGCCGTTGGGTCAGAGCTTCGGCAGCCTCCCGGGCCTTGATACGCAAATCCGCCGATGGGACCACCGCATTGGCCAATCCGCAGGCCAGGGCGGTCGCTGCGTCAAGAGGCTCTCCCAGCGCGAACATGGCATAGGCACGGACGTGCCCGATGCGCGCAGGCAATAGCCAGCTCGACGCCGCTTCCGGCACCAACGCCAGATTGACGAACGGCGTCATCAGCTTGGCGGTGTCGGCAAGAAATACAAGGTCGCAATGGAGCAACATCGTGGTGCCGACGCCAACCGCGTTGCCTTGCACGGCGGCGACGAGCGGACGGGTGGCTTTGCCGAGATTGCCGATGAATCGAAACGCCTGGCTCTCGCCGTTGTCATTGCCGTTGGCCTGGGCGCTGAAATCGGCAAGGTCGTTTCCGGCCGTGAAACTGTCGCCGTCGCCCTGAAACAGCACCACTCGCACCGCCGGATCCTTCTCCGCGCGCTCCAGCCCGTCCGACATCGCGCTATACATCGCGTTGGTCAGGGCGTTCTTCTTGTCAACGCGGCAAAGCGTCAACGTCATGATGCCCTCGGCTATCTCGGTCTTGACATGTTCAGTCATGATCGTGCTCCTCACCCTCGGTTGCTGTGCCGCGTCCCGCATGACCTAATGACCGCTGAATGCCGGCTTGCGCTTGTCGATGAAGGCACGCACCGCTTCCTTGTGGTCGGTCGTCTGCGCGGCCTCGACCATGTTCTCCGCTTCCTGATCCATTGAATCCAGAAAGTCCGAGGTCAAGGCGTGGTCGAGGTTGTCTTTCATCCGGGCCAACGCGATCGACGGTCCCTCGGCCAAGGACTTCGCAAGCGCAAAGGCGGTCTGGCGCAGCTCGGTGTCGGGCACGACGCGGTTGACGAGACCCAGCGCTTCGCAGCGGCCTGCGTCGATCCGCTCCGACAGGAACATCAGCTCCCGCGCCCGCGACGTTCCCGCAAGCCGCGTCAGCAACCACGCGATGCCGTAGTCCCCCGTCAAGCCGATGCGGGCGTATCCGGTGGCCATGATCGCCGACTCCGAAGCAATACGGATATCGCAAGCAAGGGCGAGCGCGAGTCCCGCACCCGCCGCGGGTCCCGGAAGTGCGGCGATGGTCGGCTTTCTCACCGCCACAAGAGCCCCGGTCAGGGTACGCTGCTTGCCTCGCAGGTCGGCGACGCGGTCTTCGATCGGCACCTCGGCCCTGGTCGAATTGCCGCCCATGCCCTTGACGTCGCCTCCGGCGCAAAAGGCATTGCCCGCGCCGGTGATCAACAGCGCGCCGACCTTCGGATCATCGCCGCACTGCTTGATCATGCGCCGTAGCGCCGGGGTCAATCGGTCCGAGAGCGCATTGCGTGCTTCCGGACGGTTGAGCGTGATCAATGCAACGCGGTCCCGGATTTCGCACAAGAGCTCGCTCGTACCGGTGTCGAGCTCGATCCGATCCTCCGCCATTCGAACCCCTCCCGTCTTGACCCTGTCCAAGTAATAAGCCCGCGATCGTGAAACCGCTACTTTCCGATCGATTGCATGAATTCGCGATCCGCCGCGGGAAGCGCAGCGGTCCAGGCCGGTTCGTCGCCCGCCTCCGGCAACAAGTGGCCGAATTCGATCATTTGCCGCGGCGGCAATTCCGCCACGTACACCCAGACCGAGCGGCTGCTCTCGACGTTCGCCGCGTCTCCGACCGCCTTCGCCATCAAAGCGATCATTCGCGACTTGTCCACGGCGGCGCGTCCGCTTCGGATATGGCCGTAGACGAAGAGATGGTCGTGCCGCAGCGGCGCGCCACCGATGTAGTAGTCGCCGGGTTTCACTTCGTGGAAGATGACCTGGGCAAAAAAGCCGGGGGCGCCGGTGACCTCGCAATGCACGCGCGTGATTTCGCCGGCAATCTTGCGCTTTTGTTCAACCGTCAGACGGCCCTCCGCAGTCGTGCAGAAATAGGTTGGCATCGTCCTTCACCTCCGGGTCAGCGTTACATCCGACCATCTCGCCACGGCCAACCTCCCGGTTCATCGCGCCTGCTTTCACGCGGCCTTATGGTTTAAGCATTTAAAGTTCTATTTTAGAACTTGTCAATCCAGATCCGGCCGGAGCCTTTCACGGCCTGGTGAGGAGCGGTATGCGGGGGCTGATTTTCGATGACGGGTTAGCAAATTTCATTTACAACGGCCGCCCGGCCCGGTATTTTCCTTAGGTACCAAATAAGAACTTGTTGGGCGCAGGGATGACCAGAGGTCGCGGCGTAGCAATATTGGTCGGCGCGGGCGACGCCATTGGCGCAGCCGTGGCTCGGCGTTTCGCCGAGGGCGGCTATACCGTCTGCATCTGCAGGCGTGACGCGGCAAAGTCGCAAGGGCTGGTCGACGAACTGAAAGCCGCGGGCCGTGACGTTCACGCCCTCAGCGTCGACGCCCGTCAGGAGGTCGAGGTTCAGAGGCTTTTCGCCGAGGTTGAAAATAACATGGGGCCGATCGAGGTTTGCCTGTTCAACGCCGGGTCGAACGTCAACAAGCCGCTGTTGGATACGACGGAAAAGCTCTTCTTCAAGGCGTGGGAGCTCGCCTGTTACGGAGGGTTCCTGGTTGGCCGCGAGGCCGCGCGCGTGATGCTTCCGCGCGGGCGCGGCACGATCTTGTTTACCGGCGCCACCGCCAGCATCCGTGGTGGCGCGGGTTTTGCGGCGTTTGCGTCGGCAAAATTCGGCCTGCGGGCCGTCGCCCAGGCCATGGCACGCGAGCTCGGTCCGAAGAACATTCACGTCTTGCACCTGATCATCGATGCCGGCGTGGATAGCGAAGCCATCCATCAGCGCCTGAGAGCGGCGAAAGGGATCGAAGCCAGCGACATCCCTCCGGACAGTCTGGCAAAGACATCTTCCATCGCCGAAGCCTATTGGTTCGCGCACCAGCAAAC
>NZ_JBEKXH010000554.1:0-3925 GCF_049512235.1 Bradyrhizobium sp. | reverse complement strand
TGCGCCATGGTTTCCGCACCGTGGCCCCAGACATAGATGCAGACGAACAGGAACAGCCACACCACGTCGACGAAATGCCAGTACCAGGCGGCGAATTCGAAGCCGAGATGCTGGGTCGGGGTAAAATGACCGGCATAGGCGCGCGCCAGGCAGACGGTCAGGAAGATGGTGCCGATCAGCACATGGAAGCCGTGGAAGCCGGTCGCCATGAAGAAGGTTGCGCCATAAACGTTGCCGGCGAAGCTGAAGGCGGCATGGGCATATTCGTAAGCCTGCACGCAGGTGAAGCTCGCCCCGAGCAGGATGGTGAGGATCAGACCGTACTTCAGTCCCTGGCGGTCGTTCTCCAGGAGCGCATGGTGCGCCCAGGTCACCGTGGTGCCGGAGGTCAGCAGCAAGAGCGTATTGAGCAAGGGCAGATGCCAGGGATCGAAGGGCTCGATGCCCTTGGGCGGCCAGACCCCTCCGAACAGGGCATCGCGGGTGGCGTGGACGGGATCGCCGGGGAATAGCGAGGAGTTGAAGAAGGCCCAGAACCAGGCGACGAAGAACATCACCTCGGAGGCAATGAACAGGATCATGCCGTAGCGATGGCTGATCTGGACCACGCGGGTGTGATCGCCCTTGTACTGCGCCTCGCGGATGACGTCCGCCCACCAGCTCGCCATGGTGTAGAGCACGCCGATGGTGCCGGCGCCAAAAATGATCGGCGCCGCGGCGGTCAGATGGTGCATCCAGGTGATCGCACCGACCGCCATGATGAGGGCCGAGACGGCGCCGACGATCGGCCACGGGCTTGGATCGACGAGATGGTAGTCATGGTGTTTGGCTTGGGCCGTAGCCATTGCGGTCTCTCCGTTAGCGGTGCCGGTGGTATTCGGCGGATGTTGGTCTCAAGATCAAATCCCCCGGGCTTTTCTGCATCCCTGACATCAGAGGCTGCCTTTGGGTCTGTCAGGTTCGCGCGCCGCCAGCGGGATCGCGGCCGGCGCGCGCACGGGATAGAAGGTATAGGACAGCGTGATGCTGTTCAGTCCGTCATTGTCGCTGTCCCTGACAATCGAGGGATCGACATAAAACACCACCGGCATCTCGCGCTTTTCGCCGGCTGCCATGGTCTGTTCGGTGAAACAGAAGCAGTTGATCTTCTGGAAATACGCACCGACCGTGAGCGGCGCCACATTATAGGCCGCCTGCCCGGTCGTGCTCCGCGCCGATAGATTGGTCACGTTGTAATACACGGTGACGACTTGCCCGATATTGACCTCGATCTCGGTCTGTTCGGGCTCGAATTTCCACGGCAACCCGCCGGCCACGTTGGCATCGAAGCGCACCGCAATTCTGCGCGCCAGCGGCGCCGTGCTCGGTGCCGATTGCGCAACCTGGGTCGTGCCGTTGAAGCCGGTGGCGCGGCAGAACCAGTTGTAGAACGGCACCGCCGCATAGGCGGCGCCGACCATCAACACCGCGACCAGACCTGCGAGCGAACCCACCAGCGCATCGCGGCCGGGGCCACGGCGCCTGGCCGCCCCGGGGCTTTCGCCCGGCGGCTGCGGCATCGCCGGTTCGTGTTCGATATCCATCACGCCAGATCCATCACAGCATGTCCACGATCACAATGGCCTTACCAGCACGGCCGGCCCCTTGACGATGGTGACCGCAAAAAACAGCACGACCAGCACGCCGAGCGCGAGTGCGATGGCGATCGAGCGTTGGCGGCGGCTCTTCTTCTGGGCCTCGGTGAGGACGATCCCATCGGGCTTCGGATTGTCGGCCATCGCCTCGCCATGCGCCCCCTACCAGATCGACGGCAGAAGCGCGTGAACGACCACCTCGATCAGCAAGGTCGCAAACAGCGCGAACAGATACAGGATGGAGAACGCGAACAGTTTTCGCGTTGCCCGCGAAGCCTCCACACCGACCCGACGCCGGTAAACCCGAACGGCAAGCACCAGCATCCAGCTGCCGAGCAGCAATGAGGCCACGCCATAGGCCGCGTCGAAATAGCCGAGCGGCCACGGCGCGACCGCTACCGAGACCAGCACGATCGTATAAAGCAGGATCTGCAGCCGCGTGGCATCGGGGCCGGCGACCACCGGCAGCATCGGCACGCCGGCGCGGGCGTAATCGTCGTTGCGAAACAGCGCCAGCGCCCAGAAATGCGGCGGGGTCCAGAAGAAGATGATCAGGAACAGCAGCCATGGCTCCACCGAGAAAGAACCGGTCGCCGCCGTCCAGGCCACCACCGGGGGGAGCGCTCCGGCGGCGCCGCCGATCACGATGTTCTGCGCCGTCCAGCGCTTCAGCGCCATCGTATAGATCACGACGTAGAAAAAAATCGTGAACGCCAGCAGGGCGCCGGCAAACCAATTGACCAGGATACCGAGTGTCATTACCGCGAAGAACGACAACGTCACTGCGAATGCCAGCGCTTCCGGCCGGGTGATGCGCCCACGCGGTATCGGCCGGTTCGCGGTGCGTGTCATCAGCGCGTCGATATCGCTCTCGTACCACATGTTGAACGCGCCCGCGGCGCCGGCGCCGACCGCGATGCAGAGGATCGAGGTGAAGGCCAGCACCGGATGAAAGTGGCCCGGCGCCAGCGCGAGACCGACCAGCGCGGTGAAGATTACGAGCGACATCACCCGCGGCTTCAGGAGCTCGACGTAGTCGGCAACATCGGCCTCGGAAATCCGGGGCGACAGCTCAACGGCGTTGTGGTCGACAACCGACACGACAGGTCAATCCCTTGTCTCTCTCCGCGCGATCACGGAGCATCCATCATCTCTCCGTCGCTTTCGAGGCCCGGGCGAAACGAGGCTCTGACAGCGACGGTCTTTATCCTACCCTAAATTACTTGGAGCCCATGCCAGGCGCGGGGCTCCAAGGGGATCGCGGCTACTGCACGCGCGGCAGCACCTCGAACTGGTGGAATGGCGGCGGCGACGACAGCGTCCATTCCAGGGTGGTGGCGCCCACCCCCCACGGATTATTGCCGGCCAGCTGTTTGCGCGCGAACGCATCGATCACGCCATAGATGAAGATCAGAACGCCAAATCCCGAGATGTAGGAACCAAGCGAGGAGACCAGGTTCCAGCCGGCGAAGGCGTCGGGATAATCGACGTAGCGGCGCGGCATGCCGGAGAGCCCGAGGAAGTGCTGCGGGAAGAACACCAGATTGACGCCGACGAAGGTGACCCAGAAGTGCAGCTTGCCGATGGTCTCCGAATACATGTAGCCGGTCATTTTCGGGAACCAGTAGTACCAGCCGGCGAAGATCGCGAACACCGCGCCGAGCGACAGCACGTAGTGGAAGTGCGCGACGACATAATAGGTGTCCTGCAGCACGCGGTCGACGCCGGCATTGGCGAGCACGACGCCGGTGACGCCGCCCAGCGTGAACAGGAAGATGAAGCCGACCGCCCACAGCATCGGCGTCTTGAACTCGATCGAGCCGCCCCACATGGTGGCGATCCAGGAGAAGATCTTCACGCCCGTAGGCACCGCGATCACCATCGTGGCGGCGACGAAATAGGCCTGCGTCGTCGAGGTCATGCCGACGGTGTACATGTGGTGCGCCCAGACCACGAAGCCGATACCGCCGATCGCCACCATCGCATAGGCCATGCCGAGATAGCCAAACACCGGCTTCTTCGAGAAGGTCGAGACGATCTGGCTGACCATGCCGAAACCGGGCACGATCAGGATGTAGACTTCGGGGTGACCGAAGAACCAGAACAGATGCTGGAACAGCACCGGATCGCCGCCGCCTTCGGCGGAGAAGAAGGTGGTGCCGAAATTGCGGTCGGTGAGCAGCATGGTGATGGCGCCGGCCAGCACCGGCAGCGACAACAGCAGCAGGAACACCGTCACCAGGATCGACCACACGAACAAAGGCATCTTGTGCAGCGTCATGCCCGGCGCG
>NZ_JBEKXH010000553.1:0-3929 GCF_049512235.1 Bradyrhizobium sp. | reverse complement strand
GTCTTTGCCGTGTGCATTTCACGCTACTTCAATGGCGAGAGGGGCCGCATCCAGCTCACTTCGTTGAACCTGACGGGCGAGAATGGAAAAGCGGGAGCCGCCACCAGGAGTCGAAGCGACGTCGATACTGTGCCCTAGAATTCCGATCGCCTGACGCACGATGAAGAGGCCTATGCCCAGACCATCGTGTCGCGAAGGATTAAGACGGGTAAAGGCCTCGAACATTCGGGGGATCTGATCCGCGGTAAGACCGACTCCAGTATCATACACGTCAATGCGAATGCCTTGGCCAATGTGACGGCAGCCGACGAGAATCGCGCCTCCAGGCTCAGTGTATTTGACGGCATTACCGAGCAAGTTGCGCAGAACGGCACCGAGAAGCAGCGCATCGCTCTCAATCGTGGCGCTGGTCGCGACCGTGCGAACGCTAATTCCCTTTATTAAAGCTGCAACCTGGCTCTCGGAGGCCACTCGCTGCAATAAAGGTCCGACCAGCACTGGCGTGAGCTTCACGCCCTTAGGGCCTGTTAATAAATAACTTAGTCACTTTTTCGGACGTTTCTTCGCTGGCGCTATGGTATAATTCCATTCTCCGTGGAAGTCATGAGGAAAAATGTTCACGGTGGCGAGTTGCTCATCTGAGATTTTTAGTCCTTTGGGATATTTCTTTTCGTCAAGTTCCGCACGCACAGTCAAGCCCATCTCGGTAGTCGTAGCCGCAATGAGTTCAACGATTGTACGAAAAGTGCGCAGGGGCTTGCCGCGCCAGTTGATGCTGATGAATGAAAAAAGCCGATGCTCGATTTTATTCCACTTGCTGGTTCCAGGCGGCAAGTGGCACACCGTAATCGGGAACTTGAGTTCGTCGGCAAGTTTCTGCAGTTCAATTTTCCATAGACGGACGCGGTAGCCGTTCGACCCGCCGCCGTCAGCTGTCACCAAGAGGCCCTTGGGTTTCGGATAACGTTTCTTTCCCATGGCCTTCCACCAGCGGCGGATGGCGTTCACCGCAAAGGCCGCGGTGTCGTGATCCGTTCCGACGCTGACCCAGCCGGCATTGTTATTGATATCGTAGACTCCGTACGGTACCGCGCGTTTTAGCTTGGGATCAATGAAGTCATGCACATTAACTTCTTCGGGGCTGCCTTTCCGGGTCCATTCACGGCCCGCATTCTTGAAATTGCCCACCAATTCCTTCTTTTTCGTATCGACCGAGATGACCGGCTGGCCATCCTTCAAAAAGCTGCCAGCCTTTTTATTGATGTATTCAAACTGAGCATTTCGGTCCATATGCTCGCTTCCCTCGCGGACTTTCCGATTGGCCTGTAAGCTATAATGCAGCTTTCGAAGACAATCCCCAATAACTGGATGGCTGACCTCGTGCCCCCTTTTTCTGAGCTCTGCGCGTAGCTGCCGCAGGCTGAGCGATGTCCACAACTGCCGTCGCATCGGGTCGCCTCGCGTCGCCGGTTCAAGCAACGACTTAAGGTCGGAAAGCAGGGTTGGGTCCTCAGCTATCCTCGATTTACGTCCTCCACCCCGCCGACGTATCCGGTCACTGCCAACTGAGGCACGATCTTCGAGATCTTTAATCCCTCGATATATCGTCCGTCGCGCCAGACCCGTCGCCTTAGCGATGGCGCTCACACCGCCGTGTCCGATCGTGCGTGCTTCGGACGCCGCCCAGCGTCGTCGGCTGCGCTCATCAAGGAGGGGAGCCATCGACCTCCAACGTTTCCGCAGAGTCCTGATGTTCGAAGCGCTTATCACGCGACGATTCTACCGCCGCCGATTCTCGTCAGGGAATCCCCGAGCTATAATTCTTGCGGACCGTGACAAAATTGACTCAGTTATTTATTAATGGCCCCTTAGCGTGCTCGCGGAGCTGAAGGGCGGCGACTAATTCGTCAAGCTGATCGCTCAATCGGTCCACGGCGCACTGAATGAAGCGCAGCAGACGCAACTCAGATTTGGTGCGAACGCTGCGACCGAGAAACTCGCGAGCGTGCTGGATTGCCTGGAGTGGCTGCCGAAGATCGTGTCCTGCTATCGCCAGCAACACGGACTCAAATTCCGACGCTTTCTGCGGGTTCGCCTTGGCCGTCATACTCCAAGTGGTGAGCTGCTTCGGCGTCCGCGGCACGCGGCAACTGTTGCCGCTTTGAATCTCTTCGATGTGCCCCTTCGTTTCGCGCATGACGGCGTTCGCTCAGAAGAAGTTGAACAATTTCGACGAGAGCCTTGCTTAATCTTTCGATGTAAGCGAGTTCAACTTTGTGAAATATTGTATAATCCTGTTGCTGAGGGCACGCGTCTGAGTCGGCCCGTTCAATCTAAAGCAGATCCCGCGCTTTGAAATTGCTACAGCGACAGGTGCTCGATCGCGGAGAACGATCAGCTGAGCGACCAAATAGCTCCGGGCATTGAAAACGAAATCGGGCGCCAGCGGATCGGGCTGTTCACGCTTAGCAGGTTGCCGTTGAAGGCGATGATCGCGACAATGGTCGGCAGCACAGTCGCGACTGAGTCGATAAGGATCGTTTTATCAGGGACCCTGGTGGTCAAGGATATTCATCGCTGGAGGTTTCCGCTGTCTGTCATCAAGGGGACGAATTTGCAGGGAGGTCGACCTCCTTTAATGGGAGCGCGTGAGGCATCGACTCGGGTTTCGGACCGGGATTTTCGTTTGGCCACGCATGACAAGTAGCGCAATCGGCTTTGGCGTGCTGCGCTTGGTGGCACGAGATGCAGGTTGCCATCGATGTCACTGCCGTCATTTCGGACAAGACAGGCTCGTCGGAAACCGCGCCGTGGCAGGTCGTGCATTTAACCCCAGCACGAAGATGCGGTTGATGGTTGAACTGCACTCCCGGAAGCAGCGGATAAATGCGTACCCACGGTATCGACGCGCTGGACGCTGCAAACTCCGCTAGCTTTTTGATCGCATCGTTATCCTTGGCGACCGCGGTATGGCAACTCATGCAAGTCGTTGCCGGCGGCAAGGACATGTCGCTACTTTTCTCAGGGTTCACGTGGCAACTACCGCACTCAAGCCCGAACGCAACGTGGTCCTTGTGGCTGAACGGTATCGGTTGGACGACAGGTGGGTGTGGTGCCAGATTTGACTCTATTGCGACTGCAGTCGGCTGATCAGCTATGTCTTGTGAACTTGTCCACTCCGTTCGGATCGCGGCGACTTCAGCCGACGTGACTGCAGATCGCACTGCGCCGAACCGACTGGTGGCATAGTTAGTGACGCTCGCGATGTCGTCGTCGGATAATGCACGTCCGAACGCGGGCATCATCGTCTTGTAATCATGTGCACCGAATAGAATTACCCGCACGACGTTCGCTGCCGTCGGATCGTTTACAGATCGCGATCCAATAAGCGTCGCAAACGGAGTCAGCGGGCTCAGGCCGTCGGAGCCGTGACAGGATGCGCACGCATGAGCGAAGACCGCCTGCCCACGGTTGTCGTCGGTCGCAGCGGCACTTCGTACGACCTGGGCGGCCGGCCTTGGTGCTGGGACATCAGAAGTCGCGATTGCAGGGATGGTACGAAGATAATCAAGCATCGCGGAGATGTCTGCGGCGTCAAGATGTGACAGGCTCATGCTCACTGCTTCGCCCATCGGACCCGTAGCCGCGCCATGGCCGTCGGCATGGCCGGTGGCCAAGTATCCGGCAAGATCGGTATCGCTCCAAGCCCCCAACCCGCTGTCACGATGCGACGTAATATTGTAGGCACGCCAGCCATCCACGACGGCGCCGGCGAATTTCTTCCGGTTATTCAGACCTTCGAAGAGATTACGAGGTGTGTGGCATTCTCCGCAGTGCGCCAATGCCTCGACCAGATAGGCTCCCCGGTTCCACCGAGCGGAACGTTCGGGATTTGGCTCGTACCGTCTGTCGGCGTTGAAGAGAAGAGA
>NZ_JBEKXH010000552.1:0-3959 GCF_049512235.1 Bradyrhizobium sp. | reverse complement strand
GCAACCGACGCAAAACAACACAGTACTAACACGACAGCGGAACACCGAACCATCTGGAACTCCCGAAACGAATCGCATGCCTGCTTTCGAACACGCCGCAGGCCGCAATCGAGACTTTAACCAAAGCGTGCGCTCGCGCAACCAATCAGGACGATTGAAGAGAATCCGCAAGGCGAGTATACCGTTCGCTGGACCAACGAAACGCGGCTCAAGGTGGCGAGGGCGCAGGATGCGGGTCCGGCGAACGCACCAACTCCTCCAGGTCGAACAATTGGATGCCGCCGTCGATTTCGGCGGTCTTGCGCAACTCCTCCGTGAATCCTTTGCGAGCGAAGAACACAAGATGCCTTGATCGCGCATCCTCTGCGTACCTGGTCTTCGCGACGTATTCTTCTAGC
Source organism: Bradyrhizobium sp. (assembly GCF_049512235.1). GTDB lineage: Bacteria > Pseudomonadota > Alphaproteobacteria > Rhizobiales > Xanthobacteraceae > Bradyrhizobium. The sequence goes on along the minus strand of NZ_JBEKXH010000552.1, from coordinate 3,561 downwards.
CGTTTGCGGGTGGACTGGCCTATCAACGCGTTTTCCCACTTGCACTCGCCGAAGACGGCTGATCCGTCGAGCAACTGGCCGGCAACGTCGATCTCGAAATCGCCGCCCCAGATACGACCGATATTGCCCGCCGGCACGGAGAAACGTTCTCGCGCATGGTCGCGGAGATGGTCGCGCGCGACGGTCTCGAAAGCCGAACCCATGTATTCGTTGAAGTACGGCAGGATATTCCGGGCCCAGACATCGTCTCCGAAGCCGCGGCCGAGAGTACCGAGGTTGGGCCGCACGAAGCGGTACCAGAATCTGAAGAGCGGATCCTGTAGCGAGTATCTGGTGTTGCGCGAGCGTTCGTCGGCGTCGAGGGAACGCTCGCGCGCAACCACGCGCATCTGCTGGAGACGATTGATGTAAGTCGAGACTTCGGATGCCCCGGTCAGTCCGTGGACTCGGGAGACGATCTCAGAGGGCTTGGTGGCGCCGTCCGCGATCGCGGCCGCGATACTCGCATAGCGGCGCACCTCATTCAGTTCGGAGCGCAGCAGGAATTCCGGCTCCTCCTGCAACGAGGCGGAGGGCGCGAGGAACAGACGCTTGATGTTCTCGGCCAGCGTCTGCGATTGATCGCACATGTCCAAGTAGTATGGAACGCCGCCGAGAACGGAGAAGAGCGAAATGGCATCGGCAGGTTCCCATTGCGGCACGAACTCGGCGGCGTCCCTGAGAGACATGGGAAGAATTTCGCGAGCGAGGGTCTTTCGCCCGTAGAGCGGGTTGCGTTCGGCAAGAAGTTCTTCCATCTGCGCAATTAGCGATCCGCAGAGAACGATCTTCAGCGCGCCGGATTCGGCGGCCCGAGAATCCCAGAACTTCTGCATGATCGAAGGCAGCCCGGGATTGCCTCCGACGAGATAGGGAAATTCGTCGAGAGCGACGACCATGCCGCGGTTGTGTTCGGCCCGTTTGGCGACGTAGTGCAGGACGCCCAGCCAGTCCGATATGCTGTCGAGGACCGGATCGCCCCCGAGGACGCGCGATATCTCGCCCTTGAACGCCGCGAGATTGAGGGAGTCATCGACCAGCGTAGCCTGGAAATAGATCGCCGACCGTTTCAATGAGGCCTGTCGAATCAGGGTGGACTTGCCGATGCGACGTCGCCCATAGAGGATGACAAGCGACGCCCGCCCTTCCCCGAATTCCCGCTCCAGAACGCCGAGATCCTGCTCCCGCCCGATAAAACCGACCATCGATGCCTCAATTTAAGTTGTCGAAACAACATAATTGAAAATAGTCTAATGTAGATTATCCAAAAAATCAAGTGCCGGGGCCGCAGTAGCAGTAGCAATCAGAGGAGATGGTCCAACAAACGGTACATTCGCCATAGAGATTGCGCATCGCTCAGGATGCGGTTCGAGGGTGCCGCGGCTGCCAACCCAGTTGTAGCGGGGCGCCGCGGGACGTCGGCCCGCCTTGGCGCACTTCCGGCCTTGGTCGGACGTCCTTCGAGATCGCCTGAGGTCCGGCCAGCCGGGCGGCATCGGCCTGGATCTCGACGGAGCGACCCGCAGCAGGGGCATGTGACTTGAAGCGAGTGGTGTTGTATCTCGGATAAACCGCTCCCCGTCCGGATCGAGGGTCCGGGCGTTGCGCGATCGTGGCGGCAGCGTCCAGAAGGGTCTCTGTCGGGGTCGATCCTTCGACCTTCTTTTGCGTTTGTAAGCTCCGCCCCAAAAAGAAAAGATGAGTGGGATGAGGGCGGATCGGCCACAGCTGGCCCGCGCCATCGCTGCGCTCGACCAGGGCGACGTGCTTGCCGTCGTTCGCATTTGACCGCCTCGCGCGATCATCGTCCTTAGGGCGAAGGCTTGCTCCTCCAGCGATAACGGAGCGGCCGTTACACGGGGATGAGGTCAGAGAGCCTGAAACGACCGGTATCATGGAGCGGTCGGCTAGAGCGGGATGAGGTTAGGTTGAACTTTTTCTTCTCCTGCCCCTGATGCAGCGCAGCAAGAGTGCTGCGAGCCGGGGTCCACTCTACTTTGCATGGGGTTGTTTTCGCGATTTTTGTCCAGGCCCTGCCGTCCACCGCCGAAGGGACGCAATGCCGGGTCCGGGATACGAGATCGTAAGTGCCTCGCGCTTACGGGACGAATCGATCCAACTCCAACACATCATGCTCTAACCGACCGCCGCCTTTTTGCGCGGCGGCGTCAGCACGATCGGCTCCAGGTCGGCCGCGATCATGGATGCCGCTCGACGGTCTTCTGCTACCTGCCGATAGAGAGTGTCGCGTTGCATCGGCTCGCGGCCAATCGAGCGGATCAGCGCTTCCATCTCGTGAGGTGGAAACTCCTGGCCGTGCTGGGTCCCGGCGGCGCGCGAGATGCTCTCGTTCATCAGCGTGCCACCGAGATCGTTGGCGCCGGACTTCAGGCAGACCGCCGCGCCCGCCGGCCCCATCTTAACCCAGGACGTCTGGATGTTTGATATCAGCGGATGCAGGGCCAGCCGCCCGACCGAATGCATGAGGACGGCTTCGCGGAACGTCGGGCCGGGACGCGCCATGCCGAGGCGGTACATCGGCGCTTCCATGTGGACGAAGGGAAGCGGCACGAACTCGGTGAAGCCGCCGGTCTCAGTCTGCAGGTCGCGCAGCGCAAGGAGATGTTTCGCCTGCGAATCCGAGGTCTCGACGTGGCCGTACATGATGGTCGAAGTGGTCCGCAATCCCGCCTGGTGGGCGGCGCGCTGCACGTCGAGCCACTGCCCGGTATTGATCTTATCCGGGCAGATGATGGCGCGCACGTCATCGTCGAGGATTTCGGCCGCCGTTCCGGGCAGGGTGCCGAGACCGGCCGCCTTCAGCTTCGCAAGGAATTCGTGGATCGGCAGTCCGAGCGTGGCCGCACCTTGCGTGACTTCCAGCGCCGAGAAGGCGTGGATGTGCATCCGGGGGACGACCGCCTTGATCGCCCGGCAGATCGCTTCGTACGTGGCGCCGGTGTAGTCGGGATGGATGCCGCCTTGCAGGCACACTTCCGTCGCCCCGCGATCCCACGCCTCGACCGAGCGACGCGTGATTTCCTCGATGGCGAGATCATAAGGTGAGCCGCGCAGATCCTCGTGGGTGCGACCTTTCGAGAAGGCGCAGAACTTGCACTTGTAGTAGCAGATGTTGGTGTAGTTGATGTTGCGATTCACGACGTAGCGCACGACGTCGCCGCTGACCGCGCGTCGCAGCGCGTCGGCGGCCTGCGTGACGTGCCGGTAGTCGGCGTCGCGTGCGGCGAACAGGCGCACGATGTCGTTTGCGGCGAGCCGTTCGCCCGAAGTGGCACGCTCGACGATTCCAGCGATTCCCGCGTCAACGCCGCGGGCGAGCACCAGCGGCGCCGGTGGTGGCTGGGTTTTGCCCGGTGCCCAGTCGTCGTCGCGCGCGAAGCCTTCAGCGTCGCTCATGCGCCGCACGCGGGTGGCGATGTCGGGAGCCAACCATGTATCGGCGAAGCGGACGTAGCCGGGGTAGACGGGCAGGCGATGCACCAAGAGCTTGCCGGCGTCGGC
>NZ_JBEKXH010000551.1:0-3968 GCF_049512235.1 Bradyrhizobium sp. | reverse complement strand
CGTTTTTCGCCGGCGCCGGCCGCAGACGAGGTGTGGAACCGAGGTGCCTACCTGTCGGAGGGCCTCGCCCATTGTGGAGGCTGCCATACGCCGCGAGATCTCGCTGGCGGTGAAGAGAGCGGACGACCTTATGCGGGCGGTGTCGCCGAAGGCTGGAACGCGCCAGCATTGGATTCTTCCAATCCCGTGGCGAAGACCTGGACGGTATCCGCGCTTTACAAGTATCTGAAAACTGGAATGGACCCGGCGCATAGCGTTGCGGCTGGGCCGATGGGACCGGTTACGGCCGAGCTCTCGAAGGCCCCGGATCGGGAAGTCCACGCAATCGCTGTCTATATCGCTTCGCTGATGCATGGCAGCAACGAGGTCCCGCGGCAGTTTCTCGCACGGGACCGCGAACGTGAGGCAGTCCAGGAACATGCGGTTGGCGCAAATCTCTTTCAAGGTGCATGCGCGGGCTGTCACGAAGTCGGCGCTCCCATGCTGGCACAGGATCGGCCCGGCCTCGCGTTGACTACTGCGATCCAGGAAAGCGACCCCCGTAACACCATCTTGGCCATCCTCCAGGGCCTGCAATCGCCGACGGGACCGCCAGGCCCCTACATGCCTGCCTTCGCGGATAATTTGACAGATCGAGAGATCGCTGAAGTCGTCTCTTATCTACGTGCCCGATACAGCGATCGTCCCGCCTGGGTAGCACTCGAGAGCGCCGTTTCCGAAGCGCGGAAGGCGAGCGACTCGCCATGACGCTAAAGCTGAACGTCAACGGATCGGAGTACGTGGTCGAGTCGCATCCATCGACGCCCCTCCTCTATGTTCTGCGCAACGAGCTTGGTTTGAACGGCGCCAAATACGGGTGCGGATTAGGTCAATGCGGCGCGTGCACCGTTCAGATTGATAGCCGAGCAGTCTTCTCTTGCTTGACCCCGATCGTGAGCTTGGAAGGCCGACGTATAAGGACGATCGAAGGGCTAGGGACCACGTCGAGTCCCAGCGTTCTGCAGACGGCGTTCGAAGTCGAACAAGCTGCGCAGTGCGGGTATTGCATTGCCGGAATGATTATGCGCGCGCAGGTGCTCCTTGACCGAAATGCGTTGCCAACAGAAGCCGAACTCCGCAAGCACATGCAGCCCAACCTTTGCCGTTGCGGTACGCACATGCGCATTATTCGTGCGGTGCGCCGTGCGCTGAATATGCCGCCTGCATTCGGTGACCGGGAGCGCGCGCCATGAGTGGTAGGCCTGGCATGAGCCTAATGTCTCGGCGATCGTTCCTGGCTGCCGGTTCAATTGTGGTGAGCTTTACATTCGCTTCCCATGCGATGGGACAGCTCGCAGGGGGGGGCGAAGGCAATGCTCCCCCCATCATCGCTCCAAATCAAAAGGGCAGCCTTAAGTCAACGCCCGTGCTGGAAGCCTGGATCCGCGTTGACGGCGATGGTCGCGTGACGGTCTATACCGGCAAGGCGGAACTTGGCCAGGGCGTGCGGACAGCGCTGACGCAGATCGCAGCCGAGGAATTGGATATTGGTCCCGACCAGATCTCGCTCGTCACCGCCGACACTTTGCTAACGCCTAACGAAGGGCTCACTGCGGGAAGCCACTCAATACAGGATAGTGGCACAGCCATTCAAAATGCGGCCGCTAACGTCCGCATGCTGCTCCGTAGAGCAGCCGCCAGCACCTGGAATGTTGACGAGAGCACGGTCACCACGACTGGCGATGGTAGGCTGCGAACGACTGACGGTCGATTTTCGAGTTACGGTGAGGTAGCGACATCGGTATCGCTGAACGTCGAGGCGATCCCCGACGTGTCGCTCCGCGATCCGAGTCGCTTCCGACTGGTCGGGACAAACATGCGGAGGGTGGATATCCCCGCAAAGCTCACCGGCGGCGCTGCATTCGTTCAGGATCTGCGCCTGCCGGGGATGCTTCACGCGCGGGTTATTCGTGGACCCAGCGAAGGGACCCGGCTCGGGCGGCTCGATTTAGGCCCCGTCGAAGCCATCCCGGGAGTTGTCAAGGTCGTCCAGAACGGCGCCTTCGTCGCAGTCGTTGCCGAGAATGAATGGACCGCAATCACCACTCTTCGGCACCTTGAGAGGACGCCATTCACAAGAACCGCTCCTCCTTTGCCAAGCGGCGATCTGATAGCCTTCCTGAAGAGCCAGCCTGTACAGGACATTGTAGTTCTGAATACCGACGCGCCGACGTCTCCTCCCGTACGCGAAGTGAAAGCCCGCTACTCCCGGCCGTTCCTGAGCCACGGCTCCATCGGTCCCTCCTGTGCCGTCGCTCTGTTCAAGGACGGACTTATGACGGTCTGGTCGCACAGCCAGGGAGTATTCGGTGTTCGAGACTTTGTCGCCGATTTGCTTCAGCTGCCCCTCCATCAGGTACGCGTGATTCATAGCGAGAGCGCGGGATGCTACGGACAGAACGGTGCGGACGACGCCGCCGGCGACGCTGCCCTTATCGCGAAAGCGCTCCCCGGACGCCCCATCCGCCTGCAATGGATGCGTGAGCAAGAGTTCGGCTGGGAACCTCTCGGAGCGGCTATGGTCACCGAACTAGAGGCTTCCCTCGACAATCAGAACCGTATCGTAGTTTGGCGACATGAGATCTGGAGCAATCGCCATAACGCTCGCCCGGAGAAAGCGGGAGGAATTTGGGCTGGTGGCGAAGTTCAGCCGCCTCATCCTGCGCCGCAAGGCCAACCTATTCCTATGCCCGAAGGCGACGGAGATCGTAATTCGAATCCTCTTTACGACCTGCCGAAGATGAACGTGGTGTTCCACTATATCCCGGAGATGCCAATCCGGGTGTCCTCGCTGCGGTCGCTCGGCGGCTATCTGAATGTCTTTTCAATCGAATGTATGTTTGACGAACTCGCAAAGGCGGATGGACTCGACCCGCTGAGTCTCCGTCTTTCCCACATGAAGGACGATCGCGCCCGCGCGGTGATGAGCAGGGCCGCCGCAGAATTCGGATGGGCAAAACGTACGCCCGGTGACGGTCGGCGCGGCTGCGGTATGGGCTTCGCCCGCTACAAGAACCTTGGCGCTTACTGCGCTATCATGATTGAGATCGAAGTCGACCGAGAAACCGGCCGCATCTGTTTTCGCCGGGTCGTCGCTGCAGTTGACGGCGGACAAGTTGTCAACCCGGACGGCATCGTCAATCAGATCGAGGGCGGCATCATCCAATCGCTCAGTTGGACAAGCAGGGAGGCCGCGACTTTCGACGATACCAAACGCACGAGTTTCGACTGGAGTTCTTATCCGATTCTCGGGTTCGTCGATGTACCCGACAAGATCGACGTGCATATCGTCGATCGTCCGGGCATGCCGTTCCTCGGAGTCGCCGAAGCGGCGCAGGGGCCAACCGCTGCCGCTCTGGCAAACGCATTCGCCGATGCAACCGGTATACGTCTGCGCGATCTGCCGCTCAGCCGCGAACGCGTCAAGACGGTGATAGGAGTCACTTAGATGGCGAGCCCCTCGTGTTGGCACTTGCGTTTACGCCCCGGCGTCCTTCGCGGCATCGCGAATCAAGCAAGCGCCGACGGCCGCAACATGACGAGGAAAATTGTAAGCCTTTGCAACGCACTTCTCAGAACGGCAATAAGAGGAGAATAATGATGGCCTCCGCATCTCGGCGAGACGTCGTGAAGACGTTAGCCGCCGCACCGGTCCTGCTGACACAACTGGAAGTCGCTGCTGGAGCCATGGAGCTCGCCGATAAGGTGGGAAAGAGCAGCCCACAGCCAGCAGCGTCTGCTGATCGCTTCGACTTCATTGTTGCAGGCGCGGGTCATAACAGCCTTACTTGCGGCGCGTATCTCGCAAAGGCGGGCTATCGCATTCTGGTCCTCGAAGGACACCAAATCATCGGAGGAGGTTGCAAGACGCAAGAAGTCTTACTTCCGGGATTCAAGGAGGACCTTTGTTCGAGTTGCCATACGGTGAT
>NZ_JBEKXH010000550.1:0-3983 GCF_049512235.1 Bradyrhizobium sp. | reverse complement strand
CTGACCCATAGACGGACTGCCTGCGAAAGTCCGCGTCGTCCCGGCCACCGAGCCGGGACGACGGTGTATATAGCGGTGTATATATTTGTGCGCAGTTCACCCGTGCAGCGCCTGCAGCTCCTGCAAAATCGCCTCGCCCATCCCGCTGGTGCTCACCTCCGTGGCGCCTTCGGATTTGATGTCCGCGGTGCGCAGGCCGCCTGCGAGCACCGCGGCGATTGCGGCGTCGAGCTTGTCGGCGAGCGCGCCCTGGTCGAAGGAATAGCGCAGCGCCATTCCGAACGAGGCGATCATGGCGATCGGATTGGCCAAGCCGCGGCCTGCGATATCCGGCGCCGAGCCGTGCACCGGCTCGTACAGGGCTTTGCGCTTTTGGCTCTTGACGTCGACCTCGCCGAGCGAGGCCGAGGGCAGCATGCCGAGCGAGCCGGTCAGCATCGCCGCGATATCGCTGAGCATGTCTCCGAACAGATTGTCGGTGACGATGACGTCGAACTGCTTCGGCCATTTTACCAGATTCATGCCGCCGGAATCGGCGAGCTGATGTTCGAGCTGCACATCCTTGTATTCGCGGGCATGGACCCCTGTTACCACCTCGTTCCAGAGCACGCCCGATTTCATCACATTGCGCTTTTCCATCGAGGTCAATTTGTTGCGGCGCTTTCGCGCCAGATCGAACGCCACCCGGGCGATGCGCTCGATCTCGTAGGTGTCGTAGACCTGGGTGTCGATGGCGCGCTTCTGGCCGTTGCCGAGATCGGTGATGGTTTTGGGCTCGCCAAAGTAGACGCCGCCGGTGAGCTCGCGCACGATCATGATGTCGAGGCCCTCGACCACCTCGCGCTTCAGGCTCGATGCATCGGCCAGCGCCGGGTAACACACCGCCGGCCGCAGGTTCGCAAACAGCCCGAGATCCTTGCGCAGCCGCAACAGCCCGGCCTCCGGCCGAGCCTCGTAGGGCACGCTGTCCCACTTCGGGCCGCCGACCGCGCCGAACAGCACGGCGTCGGCGGCGCCGGCGAGGGCCATGGTGGCATCGGTGATGCTCTGCCCGCTGGCATCATAGGCTGACCCGCCGACCAGGCCCTGCTCGGTGGTGAAATGCGCAATCCCTGCGGCGTCGAGCCAGCCGATCAGCCGCTTCACCTCCGCCATCACTTCGGGACCGATGCCGTCGCCGGGCAGAAGCAGCAGCTTGTGGGTGGTCATGGTGGGTCCCTCATCTCAACGCGTCATGGCCGGGCCTGTCCCGGCCATCCACGTCTTCGGATCAACGGAGAGAAAGACGTGGATGCCCGGCACTGAGCAGCACAGAGCCGGGCATGACGAGTCTGTTCGTCGCGCGGATTGCTAAAGCGCCGCGAGAGAATTGGCAAGCGGTCCGATCACTTCGCATCAAGTGCGGCAAGAGTGTCGTGGATTGCCTTTGTCGTCGGATGATCGTGGCCAAGTGTCTTTTCACAGATCGCCAGCGCACGCGCATAATACGGCCGCGCTCCCGCAAGATCGCCCTGCGCCCGCAGCAGCCCGCCCAGATTGCTGAGGCTTCTTGCCGTGTCCGGATGATCGTGGCCGAGCACACTCTCACGGATCGCTAGCGCGCGCTCGACATACGGTCGCGCCCCCGCAAGATCACCCTGCGCCCGTAGCAGGTAGCCGAGATTATTGAGACTGGTTGCCGTGTGCGGATGATCGGGGCCGCGCACCTTTTCGTAGATCGCCAGCGCGCGCTCGACATACGGCCGCGCTCCCGCAAGATCGCCCTGCGCCTGCAGCAGCCCACCAAGTTCGTTGAGGCTCGTTGCGGTGTCCGGATGATCAGGGCCGAGCACACTCTCACGGATCGCTAGCGCGCGCTCGGCATACGGCCGGGCTCCCACAAGATCACCCTGCGCCCTCAGCAGGTTGCCGAGATTGTTGAGGCTCGTTGCCGTGTCCGGATGATCGGGGCCAAGCGCCTTTTCACTGATTGCCAGATCGAGCTGAAAGCAACTCCGCGCACCCGCAAGGTCGCCCTGCGCCCCCAGCAGGTTGCCGAGATAGTGGAGGCTCGTCGCCGTTTCGGGATGCTCCGGGCCAAACAGCTTTTCGCGGATCGCCAGCGCGCTCTCGTAAAGCTGCTTGGCTTGCGCGTAGTCGGCAAGCGCGTGTTGCTTGTACTGCGCCGCCATAATGAGCAAATTACTCGCCCCTTCCTCTGCTCCTGCCGGCAGTGCGGAATTGCCGCCGACCAAGGCGAGCGTAAGTGGATCGAGCCGCCGAGCGCGCGGCCAGGTGTCCGGGTCGCGCCAGACATTGACCGGATAGAGCGCCACCATCGCCGCGATCAGGATCCGCCGCGCCGCCTGCCGAGCCTCCGGCTCATGCCGCGCCGCCGCCACCTCGCGCACCAGCCGATGCAGGCGAATACAGTCCGTTGTGATCGCTGGATTGCGCTCGTCCGGGATGATCTCGCGATCGATGAGCGCAAAACCGCGCAGCGCCGCCACGGCCTCGTCGAGACCATCGCCAGCAAGCTGTGATGCCAGCGGCTCGCCGAACTCTTCTCGCGCCTCGGAGAACACATACAGCGGGATCGGCTCGGGCGCGAGCAGCGCCGTGTACGCGATCAAGGGCTCGGCGGCGGAATGGCGCTTGGCGGCTTCGCCGATGGCAAGAGCAAATGTTTTCGCCACCGTCAGGCGATCGTGATAATCGGCCGGCGCGTCCTTTTCTGTATCGAGCAGTTTTGCGGGCGCGGCCTCGAACCGCTTGCGGTACTCGGCGAGCGAGATGCCGAGCCGCTCGCAATAGGCCGCTGCCTGCTCATGGGCGAGCGGCAGGCCGCCGAGCGCCTCCGACAAGGCGAGCGCCGCCGTTTGCTCACTGGCACGGCCGGTTCGCGCGGTCAGATATTCCGCGCCAATTTCCTTTGGCCAAACCTCGATTGCAACCGGCGCGGCGATGCCGCGCCAATCGGGCGCGTTCGACGTGACGATGATCCGCGCCATCCCGCCGCGCGGCAGGCAGTTTCGAATGCCGTCCGCATTCTTGGCATTGTCGTAGACCAGCAGGATGCCCGCACCGTCATCGCGCAACCGCTCCAGCACGCCGGCGACGGCCGGCTCCTCCGCCGCGTCCGCGGCGACCCAGCCGAGCCGCACGCCGAGACCGACCAGATCGGCGCGCAGCGTCGATCCGGTCTCGGCCCTGATCCACCATGTCGCGCGATAGACGCCGCGGTGCCGCTCCGCACAGGCCGCCGCCAGCGTGGTCTTGCCGACACCGCGCAGCCCGTGCAGCGCCGTGATGGCGGCGCGGCCGTTAGCGCTCTTGAGCGCGGCGTCGATGGCGGCGAGGTCGTCGTCGCGGCCGAGAAAGTGTCGCGGCAGATTGATGGGGATATTGGAAACCGCGCCAGCTTTCTTGGCATCGGGCGCTCCCGGAAAGACGACAGTCGGACGAGCCGCTGGTGCGCCCTCGCTCGTCGCCGCTTTGCGAGCGCCAGGAAACGGTGCCGGCTCCGCCGGCGGCGCGGCAGGTTTCAAAAAGGCCGCGAGCCGTGCCCGTGCCTCGTCCTCGTCGATTCCGAACAGAATGCAGTGACTCAATACAGCTGAGAGCGTCGGCAGTTCGCTTTCTTCGACCTTTACCGGCAGCGCGAAGTTGGGGCGCTTGCTCGCGGCCGCCCATTCGGCCGCCTGCCGCTCCCAACTCGAATAAGGTGCTTTCAAATAGGCCTCGCTGATAACGCAGAGGATTTGATCGGCGCCCTCATGCCGTTCGCCCATCCAGCGCGCAATGTTTCCCCCTGCCGAGATCTCCCATTCGTAAATGCGCGGCGTGTGGCCGAGTTTTGACAATTCCTGCCCGATCCAGAACGCCCAGTCTCGGTCGCTTGACGTATAGCTGACAAAGATATCCGCCATGCGCTGTCCTCGATCCGGTTTCGGCCCGGCCGCACTTCATGAACCGATGGGCAATAGACTATCTCCCTCATATCA
>NZ_JBEKXH010000549.1:0-3991 GCF_049512235.1 Bradyrhizobium sp. | reverse complement strand
GTGATGGCCGTTTTCTGCACGCGAGGCTGCGGGTGCCACTGGGCATCCGGCATTCCCCACGCCCTCTGTTTTCGAGGGCGGTCAAGTCTCCTGGCAAAGCCCGGGCGCCTCGCGCCGCGGGGCTGTGAACGCATGTTGGGATTGAACGCATGTTGGGATTGAACGCATGTTTGGATTGGACGTCATTGCGATGAGCCCTTGCGACGAAGCATGGCTGCCGCGGCAGGCTCGATCAACCGCGCCGTACGCTGGCGCCGCCATCCACCGGCAACGTCACGCCGGTGATGAAATTCGCTTCATCCGAGGCCAGGAACAAAGCGGCGTTGGCGACGTCCCAGCCGGTGCCCATCTTGTGGCGCAGCGGCACCTTGGCGTCGCGTTCGGCCGCGACTTCGGCGCGGCTCTTGTTGAATGCGCGGGCGCGGGTGTCGACGGCCATCGGCGTGTTCATCAAGCCCGGCAGGATGACGTTGGCGCGAATGCCATAGCGGGCGTTCTGATAGGCGAGCTGCTCGGTAAAGGCGATCATCGCCGACTTGGTGGCCTTGTAGGCCACATAGGGATAGGTGGTGATGGCGGCCATCGAGGAGATGTTGATGATGGCGCCCTGCTGCTGCCGTCGCATGATCGGGATCACCTCCTTGGCGGCGAAGATGCAGCTCTTGAGGTTGATCGAGACGCAGCGGTCGAGCGCCTCCTCGGTGATGTCAGCCAGTTCGGCATCGCCACCGGCGAGGCTGACGCCGACATTATTGTGCAGGATGTCGATGCGGCCCCAGCGGGCCAGCGCCTCGGCTGCCATGGCCGCGAGTTCGGCATTGACGGTGACGTCGGCCCTGAACGCCAGCGCCGTGCCGCCCTTGGCGGCGATCAGTTCGGCCGTCTCCTCCGCCGAGTTGAGGTTGTGATCCACGCACAGCACCTTGGCGCCTTCGCGCGCGAAGGTCAGGGCGGTGGCGCGGCCGTTGCCGATGCCTTCGCCGGGGCTTTGGCCGGCCCCGACGACGATGGCGACGCGATCTTGCAGGCGCATGTGAGTTCACTCCCTTGGATTGGTTACAGCCTTATAATGGGAATCATCGCCGATCTGTCGAGGTTGATGGGTTGGAAAGGTCGAACGACGATCCCTCCCATCGCCCGGCGCCGCCAGTAACCATCCTTTAAGCAGATCTGCCCTAGCGTCCCGGCGCACGGCTGCGTGCCGTGAATTTCCGGTCACGAGCGATTTCGTGAACTTCACGATCAACTGACGCGTGAGCATCCTCTCACCAGCGCTCGCCGGGGCCCAAGCTCATGATGAATTCCGCGCACAGTCCCAATCGCAGCCTTGTTCACATCTATTGCGTATCGCTGGGCGGACTGCTGTTCGTCTACGGAGCGATCTCGGCCAAAGGGCTTTTCGCGGCCGAGAGCCTCACCGCGACCGAGTTCACGACCGGCGTGCTCCGGTTTGTACTCGGGCTGCTTGCGCTCGGCGCCGTGGTCTATTGGGACCGGTTCGCCGAACCGCTGGAAAGCCGGGTCAGGCTCATGGGCGTGGCCTTCGAGGCCGACTACGCGAATTTGAGCACCAAAACCAAGGTCAGGTTGATCGTTCTGGTGACGATGCTCAGCCTGTTGCTGGAATTGGTGCTGATCCGCTGGCTCGCATCGGTTTTTCCGGTCTATTCCTTTTACAAGAATTTTACCATGCTGGCCTGTTTCCTCGGTCTTGGCGCGGGTTACGCGGTGGCGGAACGGCAACCCTGCGCGCCGGCGCTGGTGTTGCCGATGCTGGCGCTGTTCGTCCTTGTCATCACGCTGTTGCGTTACGATACCGGCGCCGCCTATCTGATATTCTCCGTCGGCTGGCTCAGCACGTTTGACCTGCCGGTTTACCTCCTGCTCGGGGCAAGCTTCGTCATCTGCGCCTGCATCTGCTATCCGGTCGGCCAGCTTTGCGGCAAATTGCTGCGCAGCTCGAATTCGTTGAACGCCTATGGCCTCAACCTCGCGGGCAGCGTGCTCGGGGTGCTGGCGCTGTTTGTGATGAGCCTGTACTGGCTGCCGCCGGTAATCTGGTTCGCCGTGACCGGCGGCATGCTGCTTCTGTTCGTGCTCTCGCGCGACGAATTCCTGCCGGCCGGCATCGCAAGCTTTTGTGTCCTGCTGGCCATCCTGGCCTGGCCGGTACAGCCCGAGACGCAGCGCATCTATTCGCCCTACCAGTTGCTGGAGCGAACCGCCAAGGATGACGGGCTGATGCAGATCCTGTCCGGCGGCAGCTACTACCAGAAGGTCTACAATTTTGCCGACAACAGGCGCGCTCAGCAATCCGATGGGGATCGCTATGTCCGCGCCTATTACGAGTTTCCCTACAATTTCAAGCAGACGCCGGAGCGCGTGGCCATCGTCGGCGCCGGCAGCGGCAATGATGTGGCGACCGCGTTGCGGATGGGCGCCGGCCATGTCGACGCGATCGAGATCGATCCCGCCATCGCATTTCTCGGCACCAAATATCATCCCGAGCACCCCTATGACGACCCCCGCGTCAACCTGTCGATCAATGATGCGCGTAATTTCTTCCGCAATGCCGACCAGCAATATGACCTGATCGTCTATGGCGTTCTGGATTCGCACACGGCGTTGAGCCATGCCTCCAATCTGCGCGTCGATTCCTATGTCTATACGCGCGAGGGGATCGCCGAAGCCTTCCGCCTGCTCAGGCCGGGCGGCGTGCTTTCGATCTCGTTCACCCTGGTCAACGACGCGCTGGGCTTCAAGCTGTCGAAGATTCTCCGCGAACTGCCGGGCGCCGGCAAACCGCTGGCGGTGCGGGTGGGGTACGACAACTCGAAGACGACCGCCTTCATCGCCAAAAAAGGCGAGGCCGTGACAATGCCGGACGGGAGTGTATTTGCGTCGATCGGATTTGCCGATGTTTCCGACTATTTTTCGCAACCCTATCCGGAATCCGCGGTCCCGACCGACGATTGGCCGTTCTTCTACATGGTCGAGCGCACCTATCCGGTCACCTACATGGTTGCGCTCGGCATGGTTCTGCTGCTCAGTTATGTCTTTGTGCGCAAGACCATCGGCTTTACCGATCCGATCGACCGCAGCTACCTGCCATTCTTTTTTCTTGGCTCCGGTTTCATGCTGGTGGAGACCAAGGCCATTACCGAGCTCGGCCTGCATCTCGGAGGCACATGGTTCGTGATCGCGGCGGCCATCCTTTTGGTGCTGACGATGGCGTTCCTCGCCAACCTGATGGTGACGCGGACGGCGCGCAAGCTGGCTGGGCCTGCCTATTTGGGGCTGTTCGTCAGCCTTGTGGTTGGATACGCGCTGGCGACCAGTCACGGCCAGTGGACGTTCGGACCGCCTTTGATGCAGCTGGCGCTGAGCTGCCTGGTGCTGACGGTCCCGCTGTTCTTTGCCGGCATCGTCTTTTCCAGCCTGATCAGCGAGGCCGAAATCAACATCTCCACGGCGTTCGCGTATAACCTGATGGGCGCCTTGTTCGGCGGCGTGATGGAATATAATTCAATGTATTTCGGATTTGCATTCCTCTACCTGCTGGCGTTGGGATTCTATTCGCTGGCCTGGGTGTTCTCTCTGAAATCCAGTCTGCTGCTGCAGCCGGCGGAATGAGCTTCAAAATCACGGAACTACTTGCCGGAAGGCTTGCCGATCAGGGAATCCAGATCGATATCGACCTGGCCTGGCGCGCGTGCGTGGATCACCTCGAAGCTGCCGGGCTGGAAGCGATAGTCCACCAGCCCGACCTCTTTGACCCCTATCACTTCCTGCCGCCGGTCGGAAATGATGAAGCCGGCCGAAGGGGCCCAGATGTGCCGGATCTGACCAAAGGTAAAATCCCGCCGCTGGTGAAGGTGGCCGCTGGCGACCAGCCGCAGATCGACGCTCGCCAGCATCTCGACCAGGCGGCTTCGCGCCGGCATCGGAACATAGCGTATCGATGTCGCTGCGAGTTCGGGGTCGCCGGGCG
>NZ_JBEKXH010000548.1:0-3992 GCF_049512235.1 Bradyrhizobium sp. | reverse complement strand
TGACCGCTTCGACGACGTCACGGCAGACGAGGCAGGGTCTCGCCTGCCGCGGGTGTTCATTGCCGGCGATGCGTGCCACACGCACAGCGCCAAAGCTGGCCAAGGCATGAACGTATCCATGCAGGACACATACAACCTCGGGTGGAAGCTCGCCTCTGTCCTCGAAGGGCGCGCCAAGCCGGACCTGCTTCGTACCTACACGGTCGAGCGCCACGCGATCGCGCAGGGCCTCATCGACTTCGACAAGGAATGGTCGAAGATCATGGCCTCGCCGCCGAAGAATCCGGACCACCCGGAACTGGGGGGCGTCGATCCCGCGGAACTTCAGGCCTATTTCGTGATGTCGGGCCGCTACACGGCCGGCGTCGGGACGCATTATCCGCCGGCGACCTACCTGACCGCCGAAGCGACGCAGCAAGCGCTGGCCAAAGGCTACACGATCGGTATGCGCTTCCACTCGGCGCTCGTCGTGCGCCTTGCCGACGCCAAGCCGGTGCAACTCGGCCACGCAGCTCGGGCCGACGGAGCGTGGCGCATCTACGCCTTTGCCGACGCGAGCGGAGAAAGGCTGCGCGCGCTCATGGATCACCTCGCGCAATCGGAGCGGTCGCCGATCCGGCGGTTCACCCCGCGCGGGGCGGATATCGACAGCGTCATCGACGTCCGCGGGATCTTCCAGCAAGGGCATCGCGACCTCAAGGTCGAAGCGCTGCCGGCGATGCTGGTGCCGCGCAAAGGCCGGTTCAAGTTGATCGACTATGAGAAGGCCTACACGCCCGACCTCAAGAACGGTTCGGATATCTTCGATCTGCGCGGCATCGACCGCGAGAGGGGAGCGGTGATCGTCGTCCGTCCGGACCAGCACGTCGCGAACGTGCTGCCGCTCGACGCATACGAAGGGCTCGCCGACTTTTTCGGGCAGTTCTTGCTCGATCAGCACTGGGCGTGATGCAGCGCAGGAACCGTGCCGCCCCGCGCCGCCGGACCCGACAAAATGGTTTGAAGGAAACGAACAATGGCAAAAAAGTTAGGGAGGAATTGGTGATGCCCGCGCAAGCAAAATTCATCGACGTTCAAGAATTTATCAACCAGCGCAAACTATCACGGTTGCAGATGACGCTGTTGGGATTATGTTTTCTTGTCGTTGCGATCGACGGCTTCGACACAGCCGCGATAGGCTTCATCGCCCCCGCTATTAAAGGTGAATGGGGATTGACGCCAGGACAACTCGCGCCGTTGTTCGGATCCGGATTGTTTGGCTTGATGGCGGGCGCCTTTCTTATCGGCCCATTCGCAGACCGGCATGGCCGCAAAGCCGCTCTGGTTCTGTCGGTCGTCTTCTTCGGTGCAATGAGCCTGCTCTCCGCCAGGAGTTCCGATATAACGATACTCATTGGCCTACGTTTCCTTACCGGCCTCGGGCTCGGCGGTGCGATGCCAAACGCAATCACCCTGACCTCAGAATATTGTCCGGAAGGTCGCCGCTCGTTTCTGGTCACTCTGATGTTCTGCGGCTTCACCATCGGCTCCGCGCTCGGTGGGATCGTCGCTTCGCAGATCGTCGCGGACTATGGTTGGCGTTCGGTGCTAATCGTCGGTGGCGTTCTGCCGCTTCTGCTTGCACCGGTGCTTTTATATATTTTACCCGAGTCGGTACGCTACCTGGTTATGAAGGGCAGCGAGCCGGAACGTATCCGAGCGGTTTTGCGTCGTATCGATCCGGAGGCCGAGCTTGCAAATGCGCATTTTACTGGCGCTCACAAACCGCATGGCTCTCCAGTCGCCCAGCTATTCGAAGGCGACCTGGTACGCGGAACACTATTGCTGTGGCTCACATTTTTCATGAGCTTGCTTGTGGTCTATCTGCTCTCGAGCTGGTTGCCGACGTTAATCCATAACTCCGGCGTAACCCTCAAGACCGCATCATTGATTACCGCGATGTTTCAGATCGGAGGCACCGTCGGTGCGGTTACCATCGGGCGCTTGATGGACAAGGCGAATCCGCACAGTGTGCTTGGAATCGCGTATGCCTCAGCGGGGATTTTCATATTCCTGATCGGCAATGCGTCTGCTTCGCCTTGGTTGATGGTGCTTGCGGTGTTCGGCGCCGGATTTTGTGTATCCGGGTCTCAAGTAGGTGCGAATGCCCTGGCTGCCGGTTACTATCCGACTGCGAGCAGGGCGACCGGCGTTAGCTGGTCGAACGGCATAGGGCGCATCGGATCGGTACTGGGATCCATGATCGGCGGAGTGATGCTTTCCCTCGATTGGGGTCTACCCACGGTGTTTGCGGTCGTGGCGATTCCAGCATTCATAGCTGGACTGGCCATATTCGTTATGGGAAAAGTGCGCATTCCACTGGTCGCGACCGCGGCTGCGGCGCTCTAAACCTGGGCGCGGTTTTGAGTGCCTGATCGTAACGGATCGTCAGAGGCCGCGAACCAGGGCGGAGCGCGGTCTGGTGCGCACGGTTCCGGTGGCGCCGCAAGCCGGGCATTTGAATCGCGTCGTTCCACCGGGCGCAGGCAGCCACACCTCGATCGGTTCGCCGCAGCCCGGACATGCGCGGCGCGTCAGCCTGGGCGATCCCGGGCGGTCGGGCGCGGGGCCGAGATGCGCTGCGATCGGGTCGAGGCCGACGGCGGCGCGGCGGTCGTCGACGGATTCGGGGTCGCGCAATCGTGCCGCCACGAACCGGCCCTCGTGGACCGTAAGCTGGGTGCCATAGAGCTGCGGGTCCCCGCTCGCCAACAACACCCGGTCTGTCAGATAAGCGAAATCGGCGGGCGATGCGTCGCCGCGCCCGGCCGCCTGTCCCAACAGCTCCAGGCACCGCCGCTGGAAAGCCGGGTTCAGGTCGGCGTGCTGCGCCAGCAGCCATGCTGCGTGCGCGGCTTGCTCGCCGACCAGCGAATGGCCGGGCCAGCCGATCTGATCCACGATCGCCATCAGCCACGCGGTGTTGTCACTGTCCATCTCCATGAGCCGCGCCATCGCCGCAGGCGCGCCGGCGTACGCGGAGCGGGCGGCGAGATCGATGTCGCGCCGGCGCACCAGTTCTTCGCGCAATGTGCCGGGGTCGATTGCGGCGCGCTTCTGCCGGCTTCGGCGCGGCGTTTGCATCAGCGCATCACCGTAGCCGAGTTGATGCGCGAGCTTGACGGTATGGTGCCACAAGCGCTGCTCGCCGTGCCATCCAGGCGGCGGTTCGATCGTCGGGGGAACCTCGACCCGGCGCGGGATCGGGTCGCGCAGAAAGCCGTGATCGTGACCGCCGATGACCCCGCTGCCCGGCGGCCCGAAGCGCGCGAACGGCGAAGCTTCCGGATGGCGCATCGCCTCGATCGCGGCGTCGTCGGTGCGCAGTCGCAGCCATGTCGCGATCGCTCGCAACTGCGTCCGAGTGTCGTTGAGGATGTCCTCCGCCCGCACCCGCATAAGTCGGTCTGCAGGCAGCGTCGCAGTGACGCGCAGGATACGGGCGTGAATGTCGCACCAGGCAGCGAAGCCCGTCATCGGCTCGCCGAGGCGGGGATGCTCCGGCACGGTCCGGCCGAGATGCTCTGCCATCGAGGCCTGGGTGGTCGAAGGATGCCTGGTCAGGTGCAGGTAGCGCGCTTCCGGATAGGCGGACGCGAGCCGGCGCAGCGCGGCGGCGCTGGTGACGTTCTCGGGTGATTTCTCCACCGCGGTGCGTGGCGCGAGCCGCGCCAGCAGGACGTCAAACACGTCCGCTCCCGACCAGTGCCCGCGCTGGCGCAGCCATGCCTGCGCCTCGGCCAGGCTCGGGGCGGTCTGATCGCCGAACTCGATTTGCGCCAGGGCTCGCACCAGGCCAGGGCTGGTGTGGGTGAAGCCGCGCTCGATCCAGTAGGACGGAAGCGACGCCTCCAACTCGCCGATGCTGCGGTAGCTGAACAGCTTCAGTTCGGGCAGTCCGGCAAGGTCCGGATGCTGGCCGATCATCGTGGCGATCACCGACGTGTAGGAGC
>NZ_JBEKXH010000547.1:0-3995 GCF_049512235.1 Bradyrhizobium sp. | reverse complement strand
AGATCGCCGGCCTCGCGCCAGGCGGCGCGGATGGCCGCGCTGGTCTCGGTCTCGTCGGCGCGGCCGGCGTCGAATTCCTCGCGGATCGCCGCAAGCGTCGCGTCGGGCAGCACGAAGCGGCCCGACTGCTTCAACGACGCCATCAGCCGGCGAACGGTGCCGGGATCGCGGCCCCCAGCGTCGAACAATAGCCGCTCGAAATTCGAGGAGACCTGAATATCCATCGATGGCGAGGCCGACGGATGGACCTCGCGCACTTCATAGATGCCGGTCTTCAACGTCCGCGGCAGGATATCGTTGACGTTGGAGGCGATCCGCAAGCACCGGACCGGCAGCCCCATCCGCTTGGCGACGTAGCCTGCGAAGATGTCGCCGAAATTCCCGGTCGGCACGGTGAAATCCACCGATCGCAAGGGCGAGCCGAGCGCGACGGCGGAGGTGAAATAATACACCACCTGGGCCACGATCCGCGCCCAGTTGATGGAATTGACGCCCGACAGCGAAACCGCGTCGCGGAAGCTGTGGTGATTGAAGAGCCCCTTCACGATCGCCTGGCAATCATCGAAATGGCCTTCGATGGCGAGCGCATGAACGTTGGCCGCGCTGGTCGTCGTCATCATCCGCCTCTGCACGTCGGAGATGCGGCCGTGCGGGAACAGTACGATCAGATCGACATTGCCGAGACCCGCGAAGGCGTCGACCGCGGCACCGCCGGTATCGCCTGAGGTCGCAACCACGATGGTGGTGCGCTGCGCGCGTTTCGCCAGCACGTGGTCCATCAGCCGCGAAATCAGCTGCATCGCCACGTCCTTGAAGGCCAGCGTCGGGCCGTGGAACAGCTCGAGCAGGAATTCATTGGGTCCGATCTGGTCGAGCGGAACCACGGCCGGATGGCGGAATGTGGCGTAGGCCTCGTTCGCCATGCGGCCGAGATCGGCGTCGGGAATTTCCCCGCCGACAAACGGGCTGATGATTTCGACCGCCACTTGCCAATAGGGCCGGCCGAAAAAACCGGCGATGGCGTCGGGCGAAAGCCGGGGCCACGTTTCGGGCACGTAGAGGCCGCCGTCGCGGGCGAGCCCGGTCAGCATCACGTCGCAGAAACCTAAGGCGGGAGCCTCCCCCCGCGTCGAGATGTACCGGGTCAAACCGCCCTCCAAAGGCCAGGATTTTCATCAAGCCTTTGATATTTAATGATGATCTAACTTTGCCGTGGCGCCGTCGCGCGGCACCTTAAAGCGTTTTGGGGTGAAGTGGAAACCAGGATTTTTGCCACTGCCCCCTTTTGGGACAGCGTGTCCGAGGTCAAAGCATACCATATTACCGCATCCTGCGCACCCGCTTCCGGCGACGATGCTGGCTGCCGACGACGGGCCAGCGGCCCGCCATCGCTAATTGCCGCCAACGTCGACGTCGAGGTGAGCCGCCCTCAGGGCGGCAATGGTTGAAGCCAGATGAGACTGGTCTCTGGTCTCGATCACGACCTCGAGGAGTACCGCCTTGGCTGGCAGATCCGTGAAGATGCGCTGATGGGATACCTCAACAATGTTGGCGCCGGAGCTGCTCAGGACGGCGACGATCGTAGCAAGTTGACCGGGCCGGTCCGCAATGTCGAACCTCAGTTGCGATAGTCGACCCTCCCTGGCGAGTTGCCGGGTAAGCACGCCTGACAGCAGCCGCGTGTCGATGTTGCCGCCACTCAGAACGAGGCCGAGCGCGCGGCCCCTGAAGCGCTCCTGATTGGCGAGGACCGCCGCCAGACCGGCGGCCCCGGCGCCCTCCGTGACCGTCTTCTCGATCGTGATGAGCAGGCTCAGCGCGTGCTCGACCTGCGGTTCGGTCACGAGCACGATATCATCGACTAGCGCGCGCACGATTTCGGACGTGATGCGGCCAGGCGCCTTGACCGCAATGCCCTCCGCCAGCGTGTCACCGCGCATCGGGAGGTGCTGCCCTTTGATCAGGTTGTACATTGATGGATAGAGAGCGGCCTGCACGCCGATGATTTCGATGCCGGGCCTGAGCGTCCTGGCGGCGACGGCCATGCCGGATATGAGGCCGCCTCCGCCGATCGGCACCAGCAGCACGTCGAGGTCAGGCACCGATGCGAGCATCTCGATCGCGATGGTGCCCTGGCCCGCGATGATCATGGGATCGTCGTAGGGATGGATGAACGTCAACTGCCGTTCGCGACCATGGTCAATGGCCAGAATGGCGGCCTCCTCGAGGGTTGCTCCTGCTTCGATCACATTTGCGCCATGCCGGCGCGTGTTCTCGATCTTCACGGTCGGAGTTCCCCGGGGCACAAAAATGGTTGCCGGGATTGAAAGGCGGGCCGCGTGATAGGCTACTCCCTGCGCGTGGTTGCCTGCCGAGGCAGCGATCACACCTCGCCGCCGTTCATCGGCGGACAGGGCTGACAACCGATTGAGCGCCCCCCGCTCCTTGAAAGTCGCCGTGAACTGCAGGTTCTCGAACTTGAGCCATAGGTCCGCGCCGACGATGCCGGACAGCGTGCGGCTGCGATCGAAGCTCGTCCGCTTCACGTGGTCGGCGAGTACGCCCGCCGCTGCTTCGATGTCACCGAAGGTGACCGGCAAGCGCGCAAGGGAAGCTGCTAACGTCTCACTCATCGTCATCGGATCTACCCCCGCCACTGCCCCCGCAGCCATACGACGAACGCGATCGCTACCGCGGCCGCCAAGCCAAACCAGGTAATGGCATATTGCAGGTGGTCGTCCTTGAGGTGGACCTCGAGCGCACCCGGCTTCGGGATGCCACCGGCTGGAACCGGCAGCTCAAGGTCGACATAGAACGGGGCGACCTCACCCCAACCGAGCGCCCGCGCCATCGCAAGATGATCCCGCGTGAACCACAGCCGCCTGGCGGTATTTTCAGTTGGCGTCAGCAAGCCCGCTGGCTCCGGAAAGCGGATATAGCCGGTCAACATCGCCGGCTCACCGGTAATCAGCCGCGCCACCGCGCGATCCTCTTGGCCACGATCCTGCATCGGGTTTGGCACGAAGCCCGCATTGATCACGATGATCTCGCCGCCCGGCAGGCGCGCGGGCAGGAATGCCCATGTGCCGGGACTGGAAACGTCCTCGCGCACCGCCGAACCGGAACTGTAGACCATGGCGTCCGCAAGGGGCTGGTAGATCGCGGTCAGACCGACGCGGCGGAATTCGTCCCGGGCTGGCGTCAGCGTGCGCCACTGCGAGGGCTGCGGCAGTGATCCCGGCGCGGCCGCGAGCCGTTCGGTCAAGGCCGCGATCAGCGCGTGCTTTTCGACCCGGCGCTGCAACTGCCAGACCCCGAGGCTTGCGAACAGCGCCAGCATCGCCAGCGTGAAAGCGACAAAGCCGGCGTTGCCGCGCCGCCGTCCCGTGGCCGGCATCATTTTGGTTCGCGGTCGATCAGCCGGCCAGGTGCTGCCTTGTGATGGAACTGCAGCGCGATCAAAAGCGACTTCATCGCCCGCAGCGGCAACAGCGTGGTGGCGAGAATCAAAGGCAGCCAGAGCACCGCATGCAGCCAGAACGGCGGCTGGTATTTTACCTCGACGATCAGCGCGCAGGCCACCACGATGGCGCCCGCAATCATGATGATGAAGATCGCCGGCCCGTCGCCGGAATCGATGAAGGCGTAATCCAGCCCGCAGGATTCACATTTCGGCCGCAGCGTCAGAAACCCCGCATACAGCCTGCCCCTGCCGCAGCGCGGACATTTGCAGGCGAGGCCGCGCATCGCGCTCTCGCTCAGCGTCGGCAATGGCTGGTCCGGCATCTGTCGGTCTTCCTTGGCGCTTCGCAAAATACAAGGGGCGGCCGCGCGGCCGCCCCGTATAGCACAGGGTAATGAAGTCAGCCGCCGTGCGCCATGGTTTCCGCACCGTGGCCCCAGACATAGATGCAGACGAACAGGAACAGCCACACCACGTCGACGAAATGCCAGTACCAGGCGGCGAATTCGAAGCCGAGATGCTGGGTCGGGGT
>NZ_JBEKXH010000546.1:0-4003 GCF_049512235.1 Bradyrhizobium sp. | reverse complement strand
CCGGAGCGCCAGGGCACCAGAACGAGCGCCGTAAGCGCCATGGCGCCGGTTGCGGTGAGCAGGGTTCGCCTGCTCATGTGAATCTCGGAACGCCGCCGCCACCAGACCAGAAACTCCGACACGACCGGCCGCACCAGGAAGAAACCTAACTCGACCGCCATCATGGCGACGCCAAGCACCTTGACCGCGAAATGATAGACGATCGCCGCGATGCCGAGGAAGAGCGAGAACCGGTAGAACCAGGTCAGATAGGCAAAGAACACCAGAAGTCGCCGCCGCGAGGCCGGCAAGTCCTCGGGCGGCTCATCGCCCAATCCGAGCAGTTTCTCCCGCATCCACCAACGCGCCAGCGCGAACGCCCTGGCGTGCAGATTGGGGGTCTCGAGTATGTCGGACAGCACGTAATAGCCGTCATAGCGCATGAACGGACTGAGATTGATCAAGACCGTCGTGATCCAGGTCGAGGTCGCGACCAGGAATGCCGCGCTGCGCACCGGACCGTTGGGCAGGAAGCCCCAGGCGCACATCGCAATCGCCGCGCAGCACAGCTCGGCGGCGACGCCGGCGATCCCGATCGCGATGCGCTGGCGGCGGGCGGTGAGTTTCCAGGATTCGTTGACGTCGGTATAGAGCACCGGCACCATCACCAGCAGCGCAATCCCCATGGTCGGCACCCGCAAACCGAAGCGCTTGGCGGTGTAGGCGTGGCCGAGTTCATGCACGAATTTGAGGAAACCGAGCGTAAGCGCAAACCAGATCGCGCCTTGCGCCGTGAACATGTCGACGAAAGTGTCGAGGAAGACGTCCCACTGGCGCGCCACGAGATAGAGCCCGACCAGCCCGATCAACAGGATCGTCAGCGCGACGCCGCGGCTGTAGAGCTTCTCGACATACGGTGAACTCGCGGTGAGAAACCGATCCGGCCGCAACAGCGGAATGCGCGTGAACAGATAATTGTGCAACAGCCATTGGCCCACACTTGTTCGCTGCCGCTTCGCCTTGCCGACCAGGTTCGCGGTGCCCTGCGGCGTCGTCACCCGCAACAGATCGCAGGCGAACAGAAAACGGGCAAGCTCGTCGACGTCCTCGCGTTCGATCCGCAGTGTCGTCTCCTGATTGACCCGATCGACCACCGCATCTGCGGTCGCGCCATTCCAGCGCGAGATGATCTCGAATTCCGGCCAGCCGAGGCGGTAGAAGCGATTGCGCGCGGGATCGTGCAGGGTATAGCTCGGCGAGCCGTCGAGCGCGGCGGGGCCCGGAAAGATCGCGATCTCTTCCCGCAACGGCAGCAGCGCCGTCGCGCGCTTGGCTTCAATCGCGGCCGCGGTCGCCATCACCAGCCCAGGAACTGCCGCGCCGCGGCCAGCGGCCGGCGCGCCAGATAATAGAACAGCGTCACCTTCTCGCCGTAGATTTTCGCCGTGCCCCTGAGCCCGATGCGCGGCATGCGGCCGGCCTCGTCAAGCGTGGCCTTGAGCCGGTAGCCGAGCAAATTGGCGGGCGACAAGCTTGCCTCGTAGCTGGTCTGGCGCAGCGTGGCGTGCAACGGCGAACCCGGAGAAATGTTGAGGAAGAATTCGACGTCGGCGCCGGGCTTGAGCGTGATCGCGTCGGCAATCGGCAGCCAGATTTCGAGTTCGCCTTGGGTCGGATCGGCGATCTCGAGCAGCCGCTCGCCGATCGTCACTGGCCGGCCAATCCAGTCGTTGGGATCGTCGAACAGCGCCAGCCCGTCACGGCTCGCCGTGACATGAATGCGATCGAGCAGCGACTGGGCATAGCTGACATCGGTGCGGCGCTGATCGGCGCGGGCCTTAAGCACGGTGAGCTTGGCCCGGCTCTTGTCGTCGAACAAGGCTTCCTGGGCGGCCTGGCGGTACTCGGCTTCCGCCACCGCCAGCGCCTTGGTGGCGACATCGAGCTTGTTCTGGATCGCGCGCGGATCGAGCTCGAGCAGCGTCTGCCCCCGCCTGACCGGTGCGTTGGGCTCGACCGTGAAATGATCGACGACGCCCTCCAGCGGAGCGCGCACGATAGTCGGCTTGAACGGCACTACTTCGGCGGGCGCCAAGGCTGACAGCGTGATCGGCAGAAACATGACGCCGATCAAGGCCGCGGCAATGGCGAGCTTGAGAAAGCGCCGCCCACCCCAGATCCGGCTCGCGAGCGAGCGCCGGCGGCCGCCGAGAAATCCGGCCCAGGCATGGGCAAAGCTGTCGGCGAGTTCGCCGGTGATGTGACGCTCGCCATCGCTCCATGGCTGTTCCCGGGCCAACAGAAGGCCGCCGAGGACATGGTTGGCGTCGAGCGCCAGTGGCACCCACAGCGCGTGCCCCGGAAGCCATTCGGCCCACTCCCCGCCGAGCGCGCCGGACAAATCCGCGGCGCCGACGGTCCGCGGCGCATCGGCTGCGCCGGGATCGAGCCGTGCGAGCGCGCGGTTGAGCCAGAGCGTGATCGGCGCATTGCGCTCCACCACCGCGCTGCCCGAAATCGCCACGACGCCGCCGTGCCCTTTGCCCTCGCGGCGCCACAGCACCGCCTGGCGGTAGGGCACCAGGGCGTTGGTCTCGTTGACCATGACGAAGGCCAGCTCCTGCGCGGTTGCGGCATGGCGCGCGCGCTTGCCGAGCTGGACCAGCGTGCTAAGCCCGAATAACTGGGCCTCGATGTTGCTCGCGGCGACATGCTTCATCGGACCTGGCCTATCTTTTCAATGCAATCGTAGGGTGGGCAAAGCCAGCGGACCGCGCGCACGCGCGGGTCGGTGGCGTGCCCACCATCTCTCTCGCGCGTGAAACGGTGGGCACGGCGCGAAGGGCGCCTTTGCCCACCCTACGCGCCGGCGCCGACGTCGAAGCGGGGCGACCACAAGGGTCGCCCCTACGTGATCGGCATGGCGTAGGGGCACCGCTCGTGGGTGCCCTGCCTGAACCATCCTCGCTATTTCGCGAAGCCATGGCATCCTGAGTTGCGACCGCTCCTATAAAATATCGAAAACAACCCCATGCAAAGTAGCAGGGGGACGCCGGCGCCGACGTCGACGTCGAAGCAGGGCGACCACAAGGGTCGCCCCTACGTGATCGGCATGGCGTAGGGGCGCCCCTTGTGGGCGCCCTGTTCGAACCATCCATTGTGCCGCTGCGCCCCATCACCGCCACCCGGCAACTCCCAGCCGCAGGCTGTCGAGCAACGCATTCCGCTCAGCGGTCGCGCCGTGCCAGCCGAGGGTCTTGATCTGGTCGCTGAGCCCGGCGCGGCCGGCGGGCGGATGGTCGTTGCCGTGATCGCCGTGGACGCGGCCGATGTCGAAAGTCGCCACGTCGTGCCACAGTACGCGATCCATGGCGTGGAGCGGAGCGAGCTCGCGATGCGATCCAGGCGCCAGATCGATGGCGTGATCGCGGCCTCGCAGGTTGGTCGCAAAGGGCTCGACGAACCCATCGCCGGGCGACAGATTCCAGCCGTGTTGTTCGCTGCCGTGCCGCTTCAGCTCGCTGCTGTGCCGCTTCAGCTCCGAGATGTCGATGGTGAAATCGGTGATCGCCAAATTACCTTTGGAGTCGCGGGCCACCACCTCGATCGTGATCGACTGAAGAAGCGTCGAGGGAACGTGGGTGTCGAGCGGTTGACCGGTGCTATTCCCGCCGTCGGGTCCGATGCTGCCGGTAGCGTTATTCTCGGGCAGCAGGCCGGCGAACTGGCCGGTATCGCCGTCGAACTGCAGCCAGGCCGGCAACGGCCTCCCATCAGCCAAGGTAGCGGTGACCGAAACCACGTCGCCGTCCAGCGCGGCGTCAAGCTGGCTCAATGGCAGGTTGAAGGTAATCGCCCCGTTGTCGGCGACGGTGGCATGGACATCGACGTGGACCACATAGGCATCGGGGTGGAACGGGGAGAAGTCGTTGAAGAAGTTGCCTTCACCCTGCAGGTTCGCGTTGATGACCAAGGCGGAGAAATCGCCAAACTGGCTATGGCCGGGGCTGTCCGGGATCGGGCT
>NZ_JBEKXH010000545.1:0-4013 GCF_049512235.1 Bradyrhizobium sp. | reverse complement strand
GCGATGCAAGTCGGAGACATCCTGCGCAAGAAGACCGCGCGCGTTACGACAGTTCGCATGAATGAAACCGTCGCCATTGCCGCCCAATTGATGCGTGCCAACAACATCAGCGCGCTGGTGGTCAAGGACGTCGTGCACACCGAAGGCAATACCGCGGTCGGGATGTTTACCGAACGCGACGTTGTCCGCGCCGTCGCCGAACATGGCGCGGCCGGTGTCAACCTCAGGGTTGCACAGCTGATCTCGGTTCAGCAGCTGGTGTCCTGCAGTTCGACCGACACGCTCATACATGCGCGTCATCTGATGAACCAGCATCACATCCGCCATCTGCCTGTGATCGACGATTACAGCCTGATCGGCGTCATCAGCATTCGCGACATCTCGATCGCGTTCGACGAAGAGACGACGGCGGCCCGATCCGTCCCCGCCTGACCTGCCGACTTAGGACAGTCGTCAAACCAGCCGCTTCACTCGGGTTGCCGACGGTGACAAGCAATGCTGGGCCTATTGTACGCGACGTGTGAGCAAATCAAAACTGAAACGGGCGCCGCCCAGGGCGGAATTGTTGTCCGCGCGAATGCGGCCGCCATGGGCTTCGAGAATGGACTGGCAGATGGCCAAACCCATGCCCATGCCGGTGTCCTTGGTCGTGAAGAAGCTATCGAAAAGACGAGGGAGATGCTCCGGATCGATGCCCGGGCCGCTGTCCTCGATGCTGCAGCACACGGTCTCAGGATCTGAGAGCGTGGTTCCGACAGAAATGCGGCGGTCCGCTGGCGCAAGCTGCGTCATCGCCTGGGCCGCATTGATGGTCAGGTTGACGATGACTTGCTGGAGCTGAGTGCGGTCCCCGACAATTTGCGGTAGCTCCCGTGTGAGATCGAGGGACACGATGATCCCTTTCTCCTGCAGCTCATGGCGGAGGAAGCTCAGTGATTCATTGACGACATCATCAATCGACAGCGGCTTCTGTTCGGGTGCCCGCTGGCTCGCCATGTCTCGAATGCGCCCTATGATCTCGGACGCCCGCCGTGCGTCGCCGACCACGCGTTTGGTGAGCATCCGGATCTTTTCGATATCCGGCGTGTCCTGCGTCAGCCAATGCAGGCTCGACTCGCCGTTCGCGGCGATCGCGGTAAGCGGTTGGTTGACTTCGTGGGCGATCGAGGCAGTTAGTTGCCCCATCGTCATCACGCGCGTCATTTGAGCGAGCTCCGCCTGCATGTCGCGCAGCTTCTCCTGCGCTTGCTTCCAATCGTGCATGTCCACAACCGTACCGTGCCACTTTAGAACGGGTCCTCCGTCGTCGAGCAACGGGAGCGCGCTCGCCACGCACCATCGGTAGGTGCGGTCGGCAGCGTGGAAGATGCGAACCTCGACTTTATACGGCAATCCGGTTGCAACACAGGACATCCACACTCGAACCGTCTCATCAACATCATCCGGGTGAAGAAGTTTCGTCCATCCGCTACCCTTGATTTCGTTCGCTGAGAAACCAGCGTAATCGAGCACACGAGCATTGCAGTAATCGATCACTCCCTCTGGAGTCGCGCTCCAAAGCATCTCCGGAATAGTTTCAGTCAATTGGCGCAGTCTGAATTCGCTCTCCCGCAGTTGAAGTTCCGTCCGTTTGCGCTCCGTGATGTCGCGCAGGAAGCCGGTGAACGACGGTGGCCCGTCCAAGGGGATTCGCATAATTGCGAGCTCGACGGGGATTTCCCTGCCGTCGGCACGTACCGCCGTCATCTCGATGTGTCGCCCGATCACTCGCGATGCTCCGGTCGCAAGGTAGCGGGCCAGTCCTGACCGGTGCGCTTCCCGAAGTGAGGGTGGAATGATGATGTCGGCCAAGTGCAAGCCCACAACCTCGTCCCGGCGGTAGCCGAAAGTATGCTCCGCTGCCAGGTTGAACTCCGTGATGCAGCCCTCGTGATTGATTGTCACTATGCAATCAAGTGCCGAGTCCAGGATCGCTGCGTTGCGCACCTCGCTGTGCTTCAACTCATCTTGCGTCCGCTTGTGTTCGGCAATTCCCTTCTCTAACTCTTCGTGAAGGCGCTTGATTTCGTCGGCGGGATGTTCGGGTTGCCCTTCCATGTTGGAGCTCCGTCAAGGGTAGCGCAGTCCGCCTGGTCCAGTGATTTTGATGTTCTGATCACTAGTGTCCCAACGTTAATTGAATAGATTCAATTGGTTATCAGTGTCTGAAAGAGATGTCTGTGCCGGGATGTCAGAAAAGAGCTGTAAAATATGTGTTTTCTCGAAAAGGGTGAGGCTCAAAATCTGTAACATTTCGTAGAGGCTCGCTTTGACGCCGAGGCGGTTTTTGACGATGGCGACCAGCACATAGACGCACACGGCCGACCATATTTGCGCCTTGACCGCGTTCTCTGAGGTGCCGAAAAAAGCTTTGATCCGTAGATGCTGCTTGATCCATTTGAAGAACAATTCGACTTGCCAACGAAATTTGTAGAGCTTTGCAATCGTCAAAGCTGGTAGGACGAAATTGTTGGTGAGGAACACCAAGGATTTGCCCGTTTCGGGATCGTTGAATTTAATGCGGCGCAAGGGACGATCAAACCCTTGGCGGGTGTAAAAGCCGGTCAACACGATGGTTTGGTCGCAGATCAAACCGGTAGAACGGTCGACGGGACGAGAATAGCGGCGGCGGGCCTTCATATTCGACTTCGCACGCGTAACGAAGAAACTTCCGGCGTCATCGAGCCGCCCCAAGCGTTCGAAATCGACATAGCCTCGATCCATGACATAGAAAGCGCCCGGTTCGGGCACCAGATGATCGAGGATCCTGACGTCATGCATTTTGCCGTCGCTGATGAAGATAAACGACGGAATGTTGCCGCGCAGATCGAGTAGCGTGTGCAACTTGATGGCGGCTTTGGTTGACCGGAATGGCGCCCATGGAAAGACCGACAGACACAGATCAATCGTCGATGAGTCGAGAGCGTAGACTGTGTCCAATCCGTCAAGTCCCGGCAACGCTTCATTGATGTAGAGTTCTCGTGCGATGCCGATCAGGTGCTGCGCGAAGTCCGCGTAAATCCGCCAGTCGCGCACAGCATTCGCGTTGGCCATCGTGTTGCGGGCGATTCGCTGGCTGCGAAAGCCCAGATGATAAAGTTTGGAGGATTGCGCTTTGAGACAGGCTTCGATGTCTCTCAAACTTTCGCGCCATGTCAATTGTGCGAACGCAAAACAGCGAAACTGGTCGAGACAGGAGAAGTGCTTGATTTTATGATCACCACCGTAGCGCGCGACACAACGCCGAAACACATGCCACGGCAAATGATCCATGACTTGCGTGAAAACATATTGGCCGGCGTACATCTGCGTCCCCGCGATCAAAACAAACCGCAGAGGTCGGAAAACGCCCGAAAAAATTCAAGTCGATAACGGCAGAAAACGCCATTTTACTGAAAACTATCAACCGGTTATACTCGCTTCTCCCAACAACGTTGGGACACCAGTGATTCATAAAGACAAAGCATTGGTGTGGCCACCAGCCAAACACCTTGGGTTTCCCAAGGTCCTCAAGCGGCTTAGGTCCCTGGCGAGCACCAATCGCGCCACGCCCGCATGGGGTGTAATCTATTCGCCGCCATGCACTTCGCCAACAGAAAACTCAGGAGCAAAGGCCGCCGGACGCCGGGTTTTGGCGCGGCGGCCCGAACCGGGCTTCCCGGACGCCACCGCTGCATATTCTTGTGCAACTCCTTTACCGGTTCTGCTTATCCCGCTCCTTGCTCGGCAATCCCGGACCAAAATGCCACTGCAATTCCTTCTATGCCGACCTCTGGATTATGCCGACCATTGGCTCAGAACGGGCTCTGGCGGTGGCGATCGCTGCGTTGGAGTCGGCATAATCCGATTGGCCTCACAGCGTACAGTCTCCCTCTTGCCAATTGAAGGGAGGCTTTGATGTTGATTGATCTGTCACGAGTTAGGGTTTCGGGTCCGCTTTCGGCATTCGCGACTGGGTTTGCCGACCACATGAC
>NZ_JBEKXH010000544.1:0-4015 GCF_049512235.1 Bradyrhizobium sp. | reverse complement strand
GAACTGATCGCGTTCGTAATCTCCGATTTTGTGTTTGACATGAGAGCATCCCCTTTCATGCTGGATCCTGTTCGCCGCATTTGCGTGAGAAGCCGTCATTTCCGATTGCAGCATCAAAAGTGCAAATCACGAGCCTCGGTCAGGCAAGATGGGCGCGGAACCAGTCGATGGCCGCATGCGACGCCGTCTTGAATTCACCGAGATAGGGATCTCTTTTTGATTAATCGTCGGCCAACCTGCCGAGCAATCCGGCCAGGTCCATTTCTGCATCGCGAGTTTGGAAGCCGTGCCTCAATGCGGCCTGGAAGCGCTTTTGGGCCTCCGGTTTGCTCGCCCCTTCGCCGAACAGATCGGAATCCCGGCGAAAGTCCTCGACCGGCGCGAGCGTGATCGCATTGACCCGGTCCTTGACCGCGGCGACACCGGCGGCCGGGAATTTGGCGATCCGATGGGCGAGCGACTGAACGAAATCACCGAGATCCTTCGCGGGCAAGGTTCGATTGACCCAGCCGTACCGCTCGGCCAGTTCCGCGTCGTAATCTTGCGCGCTCAACATGACTTCGAGGGCCCGGCCGCGGCCCATGAGACGTGCGAGGTGTTGGATGCCGCCCGCGCCGGGGCTCGCGCCGGTCCCCGCCTCCGGATGACCGAAAATCGCTGACTCGCGCGCGGCAAAGCGCATGTCGCAGGCCAGCACGAACTCACTACCGGCGCCGCGGGCGCGACCCTCGATCTGCGCGATGCTGACGAGCCGGCTCGCGCTCAGATAGCGAAAAAGAAGGCCGATCGACGCTTCGCCCACCAGCTTCGCGGCCTCCTGCCGGTACTCCTTGATCCGGGTCACGTCGACATGGGAGATGAAATAGTCGGGGTCCGCACTCCTGAACACGAGCACCTTGATGGCGTTGTCGGCCTCAGATTGCTGAATGAGCGAGACCAAATCGCGGACCATTTCCGGTCCTAAAAGATTCATGGGCGGGGCCATAATATCCACGAGCAGAACGGCTCCTTCCCTGCTTATATTGAGCGTCTCGAAGATCATAGAAACCTCCTGCATAGAGTGGACTTTCGCGCTTTTGAGTTGATCCTTAAGTTCGTATCACGGCTGAATGCCGATCACCGATCGCTTGACACGCGTCACCGTTGTTCTCATTATGTTCTCCTCTGCGATCACCCCTTCGAAACGTCATGGGCGGACAGTCGGGATGGCGACCACAGCCACCATCCTCCATGCGGACCTGGATGCGTTCTATGCCTCGGTAGAGCAACTGCTTGACCCCTCGTTGCGCGGCAAACCCATCGCCGTCGGTGGTGGAGTTGTGCTTGCCGCTTCGTACGAAGCGAGGGCGTTCGGGGTCCGCGGCGGTATGCCGGGATGGCAGGCGCGTGAACTCTGTCCGCAACTCAGATTCGTCAGCGGACACTTCAGGGAGTACCAACGGCTGGGCGATGCCGCCATCGGGGTGATCGGCGATTTCACGCCCCTCGTCGAGCGGATTTCCATCGACGAGGCCTTTGCGGACGTCGCGGGCTGCACCCATCTGTTCGGTCCGCCTGCCGAAATTGCAAGGGCGATCCGCCAGCGCGTGCGCACGGAGCTTGGCCTTCCGATCTCAGTCGGTGTGGCGCGCACCAAGCATCTGGCAAAGATTGCCTCGCAAGTGGCAAAGCCTGACGGGCTGGTGATGGTCGATCCCGGCAGCGAGCTGCAATTCCTTCACCACCTGCCTGTCGAGCTGATGTGGGGCGTGGGTCCGGCCACGAAGGCGCGGCTGGCCGGGATCGGCGTCCTGACGATCGGGCAGCTGGCAACGACGCCGGGATGGTCGCTCGAGCGATTGCTCGGTCGCGCGGCAGGGGAGAAACTCGCAAGCCTGGCTTGGAATCGTGACCCCCGGGAAATCAAGGTGCATCGCCGGGCCCGATCGGCAGGGGCGCAGTCGGCGATCGGCAGGAAGCCGGCCGAAGAGCTGTTTATTCGGCCCACCCTGTTTCACCTCGCGGACCGGATCGGCACCCGGCTGCGGGCCAAGTCCAGGCCGGGCCGAACCGTGACGGTCCGCGTTCGCTTCGCCAACCTGAACTCGGCTACGCGCTCGGTGACGCTCGACGCGCCGATCTCCGCCACCGTGATCCTCGCCGAGCTCGCCGGGGAGCTGGTGCGCGCGGTGCTTGCGGATCACCCCGACGAGAAGACCATCTCGCTCTTGGCGAT
This sequence comes from Bradyrhizobium sp., assembly GCF_049512235.1. GTDB lineage: Bacteria > Pseudomonadota > Alphaproteobacteria > Rhizobiales > Xanthobacteraceae > Bradyrhizobium. Next base: position 1,800 of record NZ_JBEKXH010000544.1, on the reverse strand, counting down.
CTCTGTGTCGCATCTTGAGGAGCGCTGGGATCTGGAGCTGGAACTGCCGCTTGGACTTCAGGATGAAGGCCGCCGCCCCGGCAGCAAAATGGGCATGGCTCGTTTCGCGGCCGACCGTGCCGTCGATAAGATCCGCGGTCGCTTTGGATGGGATGCTATTGGATACGGCTCGGTGGTGCTGGGCATCTCTCGTTCCGTTCCCGACGAGTTTCGCGAACTCGCCGAAAAGGACCTGTGACTGCCATCTCAGCTGCCATCGCGGGGAGTTTCCATCCGTGATGGCGTCCGCAGCCGGTTCTCGAGCATCGCAGATGCCGGCGTCCTCCACCACAACTTGAATGGGAAAAAAGGCTGGCCATTTGGATTGGCCAAAGTTAGGTTGTCCGAAACGGGCTGGGGGAGACGGGAGATGGCGGAGCCTTTTCTGGGCGAAATCAAGATCGTGTCGTTCAACTTCCCGCCGAAAGGATGGGCGTTTTGCAACGGGCAGTTGATGGCCATCAATCAGAATCAGGCCTTGTTCTCGTTACTCGGAACGACCTATGGCGGTGACGGCCGGCAAACTTTCGGGCTGCCCAACCTGCAGGGACGAACGCCGATTCATTTTGGCAACGACTTCGTCCTGGGTGCAGTCGGGGGCGAGCAGAGCCACACCCTCACGATACCCGAGATGCCGGCGCACCTGCACACGGCGAATGCGTCGACCACGGCGGCCAATGCGCCGATTCCCACCGGCAACGATCTGGGTGCCGTTGCAAACCTCTATGGAGCGGCGGCCAATCTGACAACACTGTTGCCGTCCACGCTGTCCAATGTCGGCGGCAGCCAGCCGCATCCGAACATGCAGCCGTATTTGACCCTGAACTTCTGTGTCGCCCTGCAGGGCATCTTCCCGAGCCAGAACTGAGAGGGGTACGGCCATGTCACAGCCTTTCGTCGGCGAGATCCGCATGTTTGCCGGCAATTTTGCGCCGGCGGGCTGGATGTTCTGCGAGGGCCAGCTGCTGCCGATCAATGAATTCGATACTCTCTTTAACCTGATCGGCACCACCTATGGGGGCGACGGTCAGTCGACATTCGCCCTGCCCGATCTGCGCGGTCGCCTCCCGGTCCATGTGGGCCCCGGCTTCGTGCAGGCCCAGCAGGGCGGCGTCGAGCAGGTCACACTGACCGTGCCGCAGATGCCGGCGCACAGCCATCCGATGGTGGCGACGACAAACAATGGCAATAACAATAATCCGAGCGGGCTGGTGTTGGGAGGCCAGCCTTCCATCGCGCTCTATTTTGCGGCCGCGGGAAGCGATGTTCTGGACCCTCGGACCATCGGCACAACCGGCGGCAGCCAGCCGCACGACAATTTCCAGCCATATCTCTGCGTCGATTTCATCATTTCACTGTTCGGGATCTTCCCGAGCCAGACCTAGGATCGCGCCATGGCCAATCCCTTCCTTGCCGAAATCCGCATCTTCGGATTCAACTTCCCGCCGAAGGGCTGGGCCTTTTGCAATGGCCAGCTGCTGCCGATCTCGCAGCAAACCGCGCTGTTCTCGCTGCTCGGCACCACCTATGGCGGCGACGGCAGGAGCACTTTCCAGCTGCCGAACATGCAGAACAATGCACCGATGCACCCGGGCCAGGGTCCCGGCCTGTCGCTGCACGACCTCGGCGAGACCGGTGGCTCGGAAACGGTAACGCTGCTGCTAACGGAAATTCCCGCGCACGGCCACCCCGTGACGGCATCCGCGAGCCAGGGCCTGTTAAACACGCCGAGTGCCACCACCGGCCTGTCGAGATCGAAAG
>NZ_JBEKXH010000543.1:0-4042 GCF_049512235.1 Bradyrhizobium sp. | reverse complement strand
CGACTCGGCTCGCGCGACCACCAGGTTGATGTCCGGCAGACCCTCGGTGGTATTTCCCTTCATGAGCAGCACGAGCCCCTGGCGGAAAGGCACTCCCCGGATCGATCGTCAGCGCGTGCTCGATGTCGGCCATGGCCTTGTCGGTTTGCCGCGAATCCGACAGCGTCGGGGCGCGCGCCACCGGCATCTTGACGTCGGCGGGAAGCAGGATGACCAGTTCGTTGATGTCGGCTACGGGACTTTATTGAGCCTGCGGTAGCAGGTATAGCGCAACTGCAAGGCCAGAATGTCGTTCCGATCCGCCATCAGGGCCTGGCCGAGAAGCGGCATTGCATCGGCGTATTTGCGCTGATCGAGCAATTGTCTGGCTTGGTCCTTCAGCTGCTTTGACGATGGCGCGGCGAGCGCGGAGGCTGGCGCCGGCGCGGCCATTGTAATTGTTGTTCCATATGTGAGCCAGTTCACAGAATCAACAAGCGGGCTGAGCTAATAATTGCCAAATTAAGATTAACTCGCTTTGATTTCAGCCTGATCGAAGCCGGGTGAGCCGCTCCGATCAATTTATGCGGGTATTTGGAAGCCGAGAGTGTTCGGCCGGGTCGCTCAGTTCAAGGTACGCTACCGTGCAGCAGAGTTTGAGGGGTGTGTCGATGGCCTCCAACATTTCCGAGCCGCTGATGCAATGCGGGTCGCAGGATCGCTATTCTCCATTTACCCGTTCGGCAGGGCACTTCATCCAATCAGCACGCCTCGCCTCGCGCATGCTCGTCTATCGAGCATCGTGCTATTTTCTCTGTCATCTTTGGCTTTTTAAATTCGGTTTCGGCCTCCTGCGACGCTTTCGGCCGATATTCATCTTCAAAAAGCTCGTTGTCGTCACCAGGGCCCGCGACGTTCGCGAGGTGCTTCAGCGCTTCGACGACTTCACGATGGGCGACTTCATTGATCCGGGAATGCCGTGGGGTACGTTTCTCATGACGGTCGACTGGCGCCAGAGGCACGCGCAGGAACGGCAGTTGCTTCAGGACGCCGTTGATCCGACCGACGTCGACAAAATCAGAGCGATAGTCGACGCCCGATGTCGCCGGCAGATCGATCCGGCGGGTGGACGGATTGATGTGGTCTCCCAGCTACTCGAACCGGTCGTGGTCGACATCGCCAAGGAATACTTTGGCGTTCCTCCCCTGGCCGGGTCCACGCAACAAATGGCCCACGCCATGCGCGATCTTGCCGGCATCATCATGGTCAATCCGCCGGTTGGTTCGGAGCCATGGTCCCGCTCGCGCGCCAGCATCGCGAAGGTTACCGATCTCCTGCTGCAAGAGCTTTCGCACAAAAGCTCAGCCGTTGCCGGGCCGCCTCCGGCTGCCCTCGCCAACGACCTCCTCACCAGGCTGGTGCAGCGGTTACAGGGTGCCGGCGCGCCGAACTGGTTCGATGAGGATTGGATACGTCGTTATCTCACCGGACTTCTTGCGACAGGCGGAGCGACGATCGTGCGCGCAGGCGCAGGAGCCATCGACCAGATCCTCGCACATCCAGGCGGCCTCGAGAAGGCGCAGGCGGTAGCGATCGAGCTCAATCAGGCAGCGCAGAGCGGCGTACAACAACGCGTGGACGAGCTTCGCGAAACGCTTCGCCATTTCGTCCACGAGGCGTTGCGCTTCCGGCCAATGCTGCCCCTTTTGATCCGTGACACACCGCGCGAAACGGTGATCGCGTACGGCACGAAACGAGCACGCATGGTGCGAGCCGGAACGAGGGTGTTGGCGCCGCCACTGTCGGCCATGTTCGATCCGGAAGCGTTCTCCGACCCTGAGCGCTTTGATCCATCGCGGCCGTTCGAGTCCTATCTGCATTTTGGGTCCGGCCCGCGGCACTGTTTTGGACGATACATCGCGGAAACAGTCCTGCTCGAGGTTTTCAGATCGCTTCTTGTCCTTCCCGGTCTCTCCCGGGCCGCCGGTCCGAAAGGTCGTCTCGCCTTTGATGGACCAGTGGCGGCAGGCCTCATCGTCACGTTCCAGAGTTGACCACTTCAAACCCCGGGGAAATCCAGGCGGATAAACGTCGATGCCCGATTACATCACCATCATAGCGCCGATAAAGGCCTCGAATGCCGAGCGTTGTCGTCAGTATCTGCGCGATAACGCAGAACCGCAAATCGGCATGCAATGCAAACCGCAGTTTCGATTCGACTTCATTCCAACTTTACACTTTGCCAGTTTCGTCATCCTGGACGCGGCGGCCGATTTTGGTCCGAGCCTTGTGTTCGATGCGACATTTGACGGGTCAAAAACGGATTTCCTTTCCGACCTGCTGCGCGTCGCCGGCAACGGCATGCACGAGCTTTACCAGCATTGCGTCGGCTATCCGGACACGGGCCTCACAACTCCCGAGCTCGCAAAAGAGTATTTTATTGGTCACGATGCCGGGGCTCACATCTACTTCTCCGGTAGTCCCGGCCGCACCGTTGCGCAAATCAAAAGCGAGCACCGCATACATTCAAGGATCGTCAGCTATTTTTCCCGATTGCAAGCCGGCGATAGCTTTGCGCCCCGGCGCAATGGCCTTTTTGGCGCCCTGCGAGGCTTCATTGCCGAGCGGGCAAGCAGGCGTTGGGCGGGACAGCAGGCCCCTGTGCCCTGGGAGGTTAGATTCCGGACAGCCATCGCCGTCGCGGCGGCGATGGCGGCCCTGATCTTGGCTTGCTTGCTCGGCGCCCTCATCTCCGTCGTGTACGATCGCTTGGCCGCCGCGCATGGCTGCCGGTCACTGTCAATATTGCTCCAGGCCTTCCTCGAAAACGCAGGCCGATTTGGCAACAGCATTGTCAGCTACCTCGCATCGGGCACCGCGGTCGCATTGCCAAGGGAGCTCTATCTCGCAATCGGACTGGCCGCAATCTGGCTGCTGATCCGCGGTCTGGAGCTTTTTCTCGCGAGCTGGAGCCGACATCCGCGCGATCAATTTTTTGCCAGGCGCGTCCCGCTGCACGTCGCGGTGATCTTGAGGTATGGCGCGCTGGTCTTCCTCGCCGGGGCGGTCCTGCTGGCTCTCATTGCCGAAATGGGAAAGCTGGCGGGTGCTGCTAAGCCCTCAGTGCTGATTGTTCACCTCATTCTTGTGTTCTTCCTGCTTGTCGCGCTGGCCATTCTGCAATACGTGGCAACGTCCCTGAAGATCTCCGTTGAATTGAAGAAGCTCAACGGGCCGCAAGAGAATTGGCGGCGTCTGTGGCTCGATTTTGTCCACTTTGCGATGGCGATTACCATCGCTTGCTGTAGCCTTGTCGTCAGCTATTACGTGCCTTCGGTCATTGACGGGGAGGCCGCCCGTTGGCTGGTTTCCCGGGCTCTGGCAATCGCCGCTTACGGATTGATCGGCGTTTTGGCCCTGTATGCGATTGGTGTCTTACTCCTATTCCTCGTGCGCGGCCGCGAATTGCTCGATGAGTGGAAATTCGGCGACCCCACGATGCTCGAGGCGAGGGCCTGCGCCAACGCGAAGAAGTACGCGCGGGAAGAAGGCGGCAATAATCGATTTCAAAACCATCTGACAAGTCTTACGCGCGTCAAGCCCGGCTTGGTGCACGCCGTGGCGTTGCGTGCCACGCTATTCGTCATCAACCTTCTGTCCCGCCTATGGTTCAACGTCGGCACGCTGGGCGACATCCCGACAATCCTCTCGGCCCGCTGGGTCCTGATAGACGGCGGCCGACGGCTGCTGTTCCTCGACAATTACGGCGGTGCCTGGGAAAGTTACCTGAACGAGTTCATCGACATGGCCGCGGTCAAGGGGTTGAACGCCATTTGGACGAACACTTTCGTCGAAGTCGAAGGCAAAGAAGGCGGCTGCTACAGCTTTCCGGGAACGCGGTTCTATTTCTGGCAGGGGGCTCAGACCGAGCGGCCGTTCAAGGCTTACGTGCGAGAGAGCCAGGTCGAGACCATCGCATGGTACAGCGCCTATCCAACGCTGAGCGTTGTGAACATCAATACGAACACCGCGGTGCGACAATCTCTGTCCAAGCCGCTCGCAG
>NZ_JBEKXH010000542.1:0-4785 GCF_049512235.1 Bradyrhizobium sp. | reverse complement strand
CGCGCTGTTCAAGCAGCAATGCGGCACCTGTCACACCACCGATCTCTCCGAGCCCGTCCGGCAGGGTCCACCCCTGGTCAAGGTGATCGGAAGGCCCGCCGGCAAGTTCAAGGACTTCCACTACTCGCCGGCGCTGGCTGGCGCCGACTTCGCCTGGGACGAGAGCAGGCTCGATGCGTGGCTGACCGATCCGCAGGCTGTCGTTCCCGGCGCCGTGATGCCGTACCGCCAGGCCAAGGCCGAGACCCGCGCCGCCATCATCGCCTACCTCAAGGAATTGAACTGATATGGCAAAACCCGTTCACTCGATGATCCGCGTGCGCGATGAAAAGAAGTCGCTCGACTTCTACGCCCGCGCGTTCGAGCTCGCCATCGCCGACCGCCTGGTATTTCCGGATTTCGCGCTGATCTATCTGCGCCATCCATCGTCGCCTTTCGAACTCGAACTGACGGTGAATTTCGACCGCAAGGAGCCGTACATTTCGGGCGACGGCTATGGCCATCTCGCCGTCGTCGTCGATGATCTCGATGCCGAGCACGCCCGCTTCGAGCGGGAAGAATTGCAGCCGGGACCCAAGCGCGACTTCAAGCATGACGGCGCGACGCTGGCGCGTTTTTTCTTCGTCTCCGACCCCGACGGCTACAAGATCGAAGTGATCGAGAAAGGCGGCCGCTTCGGCTAACCCAATCAGCAAAACCGACCGAACCAAAAGAACATTCAATGGAGGATAACGATGAGAGAAGTAGATCGTCGAGGCAAATACAGCCGCCGAACCTTTCTGCAGGGCGCCACCACCGCGGTGCCGGTTGTCGCCGTAGCCGCCAGCGCCGGGGTCGGCATCTCGGATGCGTGGGCCGCCGACGCGACCGCGCTTTCGCCTGCGACATTGAAGACCCTGGTCAAGGTCGCGCGCGACATTTATCCGCACGATTTCCTGGTCGACAGCTATTACATCACGGCGATCAAGCCGTGGGATGCCAAGGCGGCCAAGGACCCTGCGACCAAGGCGCTGCTCGAAGATGGCGTCCGGCGTCTCGATCAGGACGCGCAGGATCGGCACAAGGCGAAATACGCTGAAGTGCCCTGGGAAGCCGACCGGGTCGTCCTGCTGCAAGGAATCGAGCCGACCGATTTCTTCAAGAAGATTCGCTCCGATCTTGTTGTCTCTCTCTACAACCAGGAAGAGCTGTGGCCGAAATTCGGCTACGAGGGCTCCTCCGCCGAGCATGGCGGTTACATCAATCGCGGTTTCAACGACATCGATTGGCTGCCGAAGGTCTGAAGGCTTCGCGCAAAAAAAATCAGAGGGAGAACACAATGGCGAAATTTGATCTGAACGACGACGGCCTCGTCGTCATCATCGGCTCCGGCGCCGGCGGCGGTACGTTGGGCAACGAGCTGGCCCAGAAAGGCATCAAGGTCGTGATCCTGGAGGCCGGGCCGCGCACCGAACTGCAGGATTTCATCAACAACGAATGGGAAAGTTTTACGCAACTGGCCTGGACCGACATGCGCACCACGTCCGGCAGTTGGCGCGTGGCGAAGGATTTCGCCAACCTGCCGGCCTGGATCGTCAAATCGGTCGGGGGATCGACCGTGCACTGGGCCGGCGCCTCGCTGCGGTTCGACGAGCATGAATTCAGGATCAAGAGCGCCTACGGCAACGTGCCCGGCGCCAATCTTCTGGACTGGCCGATCACGCTGGCCGAGATGGAGCCGTGGTACGCCAAGGCCGAAAGCAAGATGGGCGTGACCCGCACCAACAACATTCCGGGATTGCCGGGCAACAACAACTTCAAGGTGCTGGAAGCCGGCGCCAGGAAACTCGGCTACAAGGAAGTGCACACCGGCCGGATGGCGATCAACAGCGAACCGCGCGACGGCCGCGGCTCATGCCAGCAGATCGGATTTTGTTTCCAGGGCTGCAAGTCCGGCGCCAAGTGGTCGACGCTCTATGCCGAAATCCCCAAGGGCGAGGCCACCGGCAATCTGGAGGTGCGTCCGGGCTGCATGGCGCTCAAGATCGAGCACGATGCCTCGGGCAAGGTCACAGCCGTCGTCTATGCCGACGAAGCCGGCAACACGCAGCGCCAGAAGGCGCGCGTGGTCGCGGTCGCCGGCAACTCGATCGAGAGCCCGCGGCTGTTGCTCAACTCCGCCTCCAATAGCTTCCCCGACGGGCTTGCCAACAGCTCCGGCCAGGTCGGCCGCAACTACATGCGTCACATGACCGGCAGCGTCTATGCGGTGTTCGACAAGTCCGTTCACATGTACCGCGGCACCACCATGGCCGGCATCATCCGCGACGAGGCCAAGCACGATCCGTCGCGCGGCTTCATGGGCGGCTACGAGATGGAAACGCTGTCGCTGGGGCTACCCTTCATGGCGGCGTTTCTCAATCCCGGCGCCTGGGGCCGTCCGTTCACGGCGGCGATGGAAGGCTACCCGCGGATGGCCGGGATGTGGCTGGTCGGCGAGGACATGCCGCAGGAAACCAATCGCATCACGCTCGACCCCGTCGCCAAGGACAAGTTCGGCCTGCCGGTCGCCAGCGTCCATTACGACGATCACCCCAATGACCTCGCGATGCGCGATCACGCCTACAAACAGGGCTCCGCGGTTTACGAGGCCGTCGGCGCCACCGTGACCTATCCGACCGCGCCCTATCCCTCGACCCACAACATGGGCACCAACCGGATGAGCGCCAAGCCAAGGGATGGTGTCGTCAACAAGTTCGGCCAGACCCACGACATCAAGAATCTGTTCGTTTCCGACGGCAGCCAGTTCACCTCGGGCGCGGCCTGCAATCCAACGCTCACGATCGTGGCGCTTGCCGTCAGGCAGGCCGATCACATCGCCGGCGCCCTGCAGCGAAAGGAGATTTAGCCGAGATTTAGCCCAGCTCCCCTCCCCCCACGCGCGTCGCGCGTGGCGGGGAGGGGGAGGACCCCATACGCGCTAGCCCATGTTTGACATTTCGGAGAGGGGGAAGCGCCGTAAGTGATTGAAATTATTAGAAGCGAGTCGTCATTTTCGCCATTTTGTAGGGACAGGGATTTCGGCCTATTTTTGCCACCGCATATTGCGAATCGCGGTGAACATCGCGCATCATCGCAGGGACATGTTTTTCCGTTGCCTCGGGTGGCCGGCTTATGTTCCTGCGGGTGGTCAGGGCGAACGTCAGCAAGGATGTGAAGCGCGAATACGTCCGCGTGGTCGAAGCCTATCGGGATGACGATGGCAAGACGCGGCATCGCACCGTCATCAATCTCGGTCGCCGCGATCTTTTGGAAATGCATCTCGATCTCAACAAGCTCGGCCGGCTGCTGCATGGCGAGGTGGTTGATGACGGCCGCGTCGCGCGCGATGATGTTGGCGCGCTCGGCGCGTGGGACTGGGGGCCGATGCTGGTGGCGCGTGCGATGTGGAATGAACTCGGCATCGAGGCGATGCTTGATGAGTTTGCGCGGTCTGATCGCCGCGAGGCGGTGCCGCTCAGCGACCGGGCGCTGGTGCTGGTCGCCAATCGATTGGCGGCGCCAGGGAGCGAGCATGCGCTGGCGCAGTGGTTGGAGAACGATTTCGTCTGCGATCGCCGCGGTCGCCGTTTCGTCGCGGCATGGCGCGACGACGCCGAGCGCAAGGCCAGCCGGGCGCCGCGGGTGCGAGTCGAAGCGCGGCAATTGCAGCACTGGTATCGTACGCTCGACCAGTTGCTCGCCTGCAAGGCGCAGCTCGAACACGCGCTGTTCGTGCGGCTGCGCGACCTGTTCTCATTGCAGGTCGATATGGTGTTCTACGATCTGACCTCGACCTATTTCGAAGGCCAGGGACCACCGAAGCTCGGGGCGAACGGCCACAGCCGCGACGACAAGCCGCGCAACCGGCAGATCCTGGTCGGCCTGGTATCACGTCTTCGCCGGCAATCGGCGCGATGCCAACACCGTTCCCGATGTGCTGCGCGACCTCGAGCAGCGCTTCGGCCTCAAGCGTGTGGTGTTTGTCGGCGATCGCGGCATGGTGACGAGCCAGAACCTCGATGAGCTGCGCGGCGGCGGCCACGGCTACATCGTCGGCCGCAATCGAAGGCGCAGCGGCGAAGTGTTCGACTACATCCAGAGCGCGACCGGGCCGTGGACCGAATGTAGAGCCGGCATCACCACGCGCGAGCGGGCGAACGCGCCGAAGACGTTCGTGCAGGAGGTGGCCGCAAGCCAGCCTGGCGTGCGCGTGTTCGTCGTCCACTCCGAGGAACGCGCGGGCTTCGAGACAGCGCAGCGCGCCAAGGCGATGGAGCGCGTGCGCATCAAGCTCGAAGCCCTGCAACGCCGCGTCGCCAAGGGCCGGCTCAAGGCCGCCGCCAAGATCGGCGCCGCCGCGGCGAGAATCCTCGTCCGCAATCACGGTCATCGCTATTACGACTGGGCCTGCGAGGACGGCGCCTTCCGCTTCTTCGAACACCCCGTCCACTTTCCACGCGAGCAGGCCTACGAAGGCAAGTACGTCATCCAGACCGAGGAGCCCAACCTGTCCGCGGTCGATGCCGTGCGGCTGTACAAGGAGCTGTCAGATGTCGAGCGTGCCTTTGCCAGCCTCAAGGACATCATCGACATGCGGCCGGTCTATCACCGCACAGACGATCGGGCGCAGGCGCACGTCTTTGTCGCCGCGTTGGCGTTCCTGCTGCATCGTGCGATCGAAAAGAAACTCAAGGCTGCGCGTCTCGATCTCTCCGCCTCTGAGGCGCTGACCGCGCTCAAGTCCGTGCGCGTCGTCGACATCGA
>NZ_JBEKXH010000541.1:0-4068 GCF_049512235.1 Bradyrhizobium sp. | reverse complement strand
CTCTTCTATGTCGGCGACCGCCGCAGGACCAATCTCGCCTATGCCGATGGCGCAGGGGCCGAGAGCGACTGGTCTCAGTTGCGCCACGAAGTGGCACTGACCCCCGACGCCATCGTCCGCCTCGCCGAGGCGACGCACGAGCGCTACGGCTTTGTCGATTTCAAGCTCAAGGGCGGCGTGCTGCGCGGCGAAGACGAGATCGAGGCGGTGACAGCGCTCGCCCGGCGCTTCCCGAAGGCGCGCGTGACGCTGGATCCCAACGGCGCGTGGTCTCTCGAAGAGGCGATCCGGCTGTGCAAGGATATGCACGGCATTCTGGCCTATGCCGAGGATCCCTGCGGCGCGGAAGGCGGCTTTTCCGGCCGCGAGGTCATGGCGGAATTCCGCCGCGCGACCGGACTGGCCACCGCGACCAACATGATCGCGACGGATTGGCGTCAACTCTCGCATGCGCTGCGACTTGGCGCCGTCGATATTCCACTCGCCGATCCGCATTTCTGGACCATGCAGGGTTCGGTGCGCGTGGCGCAAACCTGTCGGGATAACGGCCTGACATGGGGCTCCCATTCCAACAACCATTTCGACATCTCGCTCGCCATGTTCACGCACGTCGCCGCCGCCGCGCCCGGCAGGGTGACCGCGATCGACACGCATTGGATCTGGCAGGACGGACAGAGCCTCACCAAGAACCCGTTGCAGATCGTCGGCGGCAAGATCGTGGTTCCCGACCGTCCCGGTCTTGGTGTAGAGATCAACCGGGCGGCGCTCGAAGCCGCGCATGGGCTTTACAAGGCACACGGGCTCGGCGCCCGCGACGATGCAATCGCCATGCAATTCCTGATCCCCGGCTGGCGTTTTGACGACAAACGTCCCTGCCTCGTGCGCTGAAACGGCTCGCCTTCGGCCAATGGAGAAATAGCATGAACGCGGTTCTGAAGAATCTGATCGCAGCAGAATGGGTCGAAGGTGCCGGCGTCAGCCGCAATATCAACCCGTCCGATACCAACGATATCGTCGGCGAATATGCCAGGGCGGACGCGGCGCAAACCTTGCAGGCGGTGGCGGCTGCGAAGGCTGCATTCCCGGCCTGGTCGCGCTCGACGCCGCAGCAACGGTTCGACGCGCTCAATCGGATCTCGGTCGAAATCCTCGCACGCAAGGACGAGCTTGGCCGGCTTTTGGCGCGCGAGGAAGGCAAGACGCTGCCGGAGGGGATTGGCGAGGTCGCCCGCGCCGGGCAGATATTCGCTTTCTTCGCCGGCGAGGCCTTGCGGCTGAGCGGCGAGACGGGGGCCTCGGTGCGTCCCGGCATCGAGGTCGAGATCACGCGCGAGCCGGTCGGCATTGTCGGCCTGATCACTCCCTGGAATTTCCCGATCGCGATCCCGGCATGGAAGATCGCGCCGGCGCTGTGCTTCGGCAATTCGGTGGTTTTCAAGCCGGCGGAAATCGTGCCGGGTTCGGCGCATGCGCTCGCCGAGATCATCGCGCGCGCAGGGCTCCCGGCGGGTGTCTTCAATCTCGTGATGGGCCCGGGATCCGTTGTCGGAAACACGCTGACCGGGCATCCCGACGTTGCGGCGATATCTTTCACCGGCTCCGTCGGCACCGGGCGCGGCATCGCGCAGGCCTGCGTCGCCGCCACGCCGATGAAGAAGTTCCAGCTCGAGATGGGCGGCAAGAATCCGCTGGTTGTGCTCGACGATGCCGACGTGAAGGTCGCGGTCGAAGCCGCCGTGAACGGCGCGTTCTTCTCCACGGGCCAGCGCTGCACCGCCTCGTCGCGGCTGATCGTCACGCAGGGTATTCATGATCGCTTCGTCGAGGCGCTGACCGAACGCATCAAGGGCCTGGTCGTCGACGATGCCTTGAAGAGCGGCACGCAGATCGGCCCGGTCGTCGACCAGAACCAGCTCGATCAAGACCTGCGCTATCTCAAGATCGGCAAGGATGAGGGCGCAAAGCTCCACTGGGGCGGCGAAATCCTCAATCGCGAAACGCCCGGCTTCTATCTGCAGCCCGCGATCTTCACCGGCGCAAGCAACGCGATGCGTATCGCCCGCGAGGAAATATTCGGGCCGGTCGCCTGTATCATTCCCGCCAAGGATTACGAGGAGGCCCTGGCGATCGCCAACGACACCGAGTTCGGCCTCGCGGCTGGGGTCTGCACGACGAGCCTGAAATATGCGTCGCATTTCAAGCGCAATAGCGAGGCCGGCATGGTGATGGTCAACCTGCCGACCGCCGGCGTCGACTATCACGTGCCGTTCGGCGGCCGCAAGGGATCGAGCTACGGCGCGCGCGAGCAGGGCGCGTATGCGCGTGAATTCTATACGATCGTCAAAACCGCTTATACCAATCCGGGCTAGGCACGGGATCGGACCGGCTGAAGAAGGGAGAGCAGCGTGACAGCAAGGGCGACGGCGCAGGCCTTTGAGCCGCGCTACATCAGGCTCGACGCCCACGACAATGTCGCGATCGTCGTCAATGACTTTGGGCTGCCGGCAAACACCCAGTTTCCGTGCGGTCTGACGCTGCGCAACTTCGTGCCGCAGGGCCACAAGGTGGCGCTCGCCGACATTGCCCTGGGCGAGCCGATCCGCCGCTACAATGAGGTGATCGGGACGGCGGCGCAGCCGATCCTGGCCGGCGAATGGGTCGACGAGGCGCGGATCCGGATGCCGACGCCGCCCGAACTCGACAAGCTCGAATTGGCAACCGTTGTTCCCGCGCCACGGGCTGCGCTTGATGGCTACACCTTCGAGGGCTTCCGCAACGCCGACGGCTCGGTCGGGACCAAGAACGTGCTGGCGATCTCCACCAGCGTGCAATGTGTCGCCGGCACGCTGCAGTTTGCGCTCAAACGCATCAAGGCGGAGCTGCTGCCGAAATATCCCAATGTCGATGACGTCATTGCACTGACGCACAATTATGGCTGCGGCGTCGCGATATCGGCGCCGCTGGCGATTGTGCCGATCCGCACGCTGCAAAATCTTGCCAAGAACCCGAATTTCGGCGGCGAGGTCATGGTCGTCGGCCTCGGCTGCGAGAAACTCATTCCGGAGCGGCTGCTGCCGGGCGAGGCAGGCGACCATGTCGTGCGGATGCAGGATGAGGCTTTCGACGGCTTCGGCGCCATCGTCGAAGCCATCATGGCCATGGCGGAGGCGCGGCTGGCCGTGCTCGACCGGCGCCGCCGCGAAATCTGTCCTGCCTCCGACCTCGTCGTCGGCATGCAATGCGGCGGTTCCGATGCCTTTTCCGGCGTCACCGCCAACCCCGCTCTCGGCTTTGCCGCCGATCTCCTCGTGCGCGCCGGCGCCAGCGTGATGTTTTCCGAAGTCACGGAAGTGCGCGACGCCATCCACCTTTTGACGCGCCGCGCCATCAACGAGGATGTCGGCCGCGCCCTGATCCGCGAAATGGCCTGGTATGACAGCTATCTTGCCAAGGGCGACGCCGACCGCAGCGCCAATACCACGCCCGGCAACAAGAAGGGCGGCCTCGCCAATATCGTGGAGAAGTCGCTGGGCTCGATCGTCAAATCCGGCACCAGCCCGATCGTCGATGTGCTGTCGCCGGGCGAGCGGGTGCGCAAGAAGGGCATGACCTTCGCCGCGACGCCCGCCAGCGATTTTATCTGTGGCACGCTGCAACTCGCCTCCGGCATGACCTTGCAGGTGTTCACGACGGGCCGTGGCACCCCCTACGGGCTCGCCGCCGCGCCGGTGATCAAGGTATCGACGCGAACCGAACTGGCGCGCCGCTGGAAGGACCTGATCGATTTCGATGCCGGCCGCATCGCCACCGGCGAAGCCACCATCGAGCAGACCGGGTGGGACCTGTTCCGCCTGATCCTGGACGTCGCAAGCGGCCGGACCAAAGTGTGGGCCGACCACTGGGGCATCCATAACGACCTCACGCTGTTCAATCCGGGCCCGGTGACGTAGATCAGACCTAGACCAGACTTGGTCCAGCGTTTCCGTAAGCTGTGATCATATCGAGATCGCGTGTGAACCGCTTCCCGAGTTAGCCGGCGCCGTTATCTTCTCCCCTCCCCCCGCGAAG
>NZ_JBEKXH010000540.1:0-4103 GCF_049512235.1 Bradyrhizobium sp. | reverse complement strand
ACGGTGCTCGCCAACGTCATGACCGGGGCCTTCCTGCGCGACAAGAATGCGGCCGCGGCGCGCGACAAGGCCCGCGAGGCGATCGCCTTCGTCGGGCTTTCGGCCCGGGAGCACACGGCTGCAAAAGACCTCACCACCATCGATCAGCGCCGGCTCGAAATGGCGCGCGCGCTGGCGACGCAGCCCCGCCTGCTGCTGCTCGACGAAGTCATGGCCGGCCTGAACCCTGCCGAGATCGACGCGGCGGTCGCGCTGATCGGAAAACTGTCCAGCCGCGGCTTGACGATCGTCATCGTCGAACATGTGATGCGCGCCATCATGGCGGTTGCCCGCCACATCGTGGTGCTCGATCACGGCCAGAAGATCGCGGAAGGCGCGCCCAAGGAAATCGTGGAGAATCCGGAAGTGATCCGTGCCTATCTCGGCTCGTACGTGCACCCCAAGGCCGCCGGAGAGAGCTAGTGCTCAGGTTGGAAGCCGTGTGCGCCAGTTACGGTTCGGTGCCGGCGATCTCTGATGTCAGCATCGAGATCGCCGAAGGCGAAGCTGTCGGCCTTTTGGGCGCCAACGGCGCCGGCAAGAGCACGACCTTGCGCGTCATCTCGGGCCTCGTGAAGCTCACCTCCGGCGCCATCACATTCGCCGGCACCAATCTCGCTTCCCTTGCACCGCACCGGATTCCGGAGTTGGGCATTGCCCATGTGCCGGAGGGACGTCAGGTATTTCCCGAAATGACGGTGCAGGAAAATCTCGAGATCGGCGCCTACGTGCCGAAGGCAAAAGCCGAACGCAGCCGGACGCTCGAACTGGTGTACAGCATCTTCCCGCGGCTTTCCGACCGCAGCAGGCAGCTCGCCGGCACCATGAGCGGCGGCGAGCAGCAGATGCTGGCGGTCGGCCGCGGCCTGATGCTCAAGCCAAGGCTCCTGATGCTCGATGAACCCTCGCTGGGCTTGGCGCCCGTCATGACCGACGTGACGTTCGAGAAGATCGGCGAAATCCACAGGATGGGCACGGCGATTTTGCTGGTCGAGCAGAACGTCAGCCGCGCCCTGTCGCTGGTCCAGCGCGCCTATGTACTGGAAAGCGGCCGGGTGATCATGCACGGCACGAGCGCGGAACTGGCTGACAACAAGCAGGTCCAGGCCGCTTATCTCGGAATTTAGCAGGACGAGGACCTTCCATCCGTCATTGCGAGGAGCTCTTGCGACGAAGCAATCCAGCTTTTCTTTCTGTGGCGGGCGATCGATTGCTTCGCTCAATCGAGCGCGCATTCGCGCGCCCGATTGGCTCGCAATGACGAGCCGAGACAAGCACCCTATCGGCCCTATTTTGAGCCAGGCTTTCATTCGAAACCGGGTTTCATGCGCAGGGGCACCGCCGGTGGGGAACTCCGGATGAGGACCGAGAGCTTGGAAACGATTGATTTAATGGAATCGATCCACTAGGCCCGGAACATTGCTGCCATGCGCCACTGGACGAGCCTGACAGGCTTACCGCGCAAAATGGATCGCTGACCATCTGCGCCAAGCCATCGAGAACGTGGCGAGGACACCTGCTCCGCCGTGCCCGCGGACTTCATCTACTGTCCTTGATCGGCCAGGGACGCAACTTGCTCCGGCCGCGGCGCCATGCCTTCACACCCTACGTAACCACCGCCCGTTTCGGCTCGACGATCTCGAACATCCGCGGAAACTCGTCCATCAGCGCCATCAACTCGTAAAGCCTGTCCGGATCGCCGCTGCATTTGATGCTGCCGCCGGCGACGGCTTCCGGAAAACTCGTCTGCTTTGCCATCACCTCGTCGAGCGTGCCGCGCGTCAGGGTAAAGCCGGCATCCGCCGTGGCCGCCTGCCGACCTCCGCTATGGGTCAGCGCGCAGTTCTGCAGCGTGAGAATAAAGCTCTCGTTGGTGTCCGTAAAACTCCAGTTGAGCACGATGTGCTTGCCCTCGGCCTTGGGCCCGTTGAGCCTGACGCCAAGCACGTCCCAGAGCTGCTCGGTGCGCAACGCCGCCAACGTCTCGCGCGGCAGCATCGGCCGCTGCGGCACCTTCGGCATGCCCTCACGCAATTCCTGCGCGCCGAACAGATAGGCATTGCGCCAGGTCGCGCTTTCCGCGCCATAGCCGAGCTGCTCGAACGTGTCCGCAAGCAGCGCGCGGGCCGATTGATTGCCGGGATCGGCGAACACCAGATGGCTCAAGGCCTGGGCCACGAAACGAAATTCGCCCTTGGCGAAGTCCTGCGCTGCCCGCGCCAGCATCGCCTCCGCGCCACCCATATATTCGACATATTTCTTGCCGGCCTCTATTGGCGGCAGCGGGTCGAGATTGACCGGGTTGGCGTCGTACCAGCCGAGATATTTCTGATAGACCGCCTTCACATTGTGCCGGATATGGCCGTAGTAACCGCGGGTGTGCCAGGCGCCTTCGAGGCTCGCCGGCAAGCGGATGGTCTCGGCGATTTCGCTCGCGGTGAGCCCGTGATTCATCAGGCGGATGGTCTGGTCATGGGCGAATTTATAGAGATCGCGCTGCTGGGAGATCATGGTGTCGATGCGCTCTCGGCCCCAGACCGGCCAGTGGTGCTGGCCGCACATGGCATCGGCCTTGCCGCCCCACATCTGCAGCGCTTCGCCGAGATATTTCGACCAGGCGAGCGCGTCGCGCACTTCGGCGCCGCGGAACGGCAGCAGATTGTGGAAATTATGCGTGCAGTTTTCCGCAAGATTGAGCAGTCTGTAGCGCGGGACGAAAAAATGCATCTCCGCCGGCGCTTCGCTGTTCGGCGCCATCTGGAATTCGAAGTCGAGTCCGTCGATGCTGCGCCTGTCGCCGGTCGCCATGATCAGGTCGGTCGGCCGCAGCAGCGCAACCGCGCCCGCCGCCATCGACTTGCCCAAGCCGCAGTCGACCTGCCCGCGCGGACCCCTGGCCAGGAATGGTCCGAATTGATACTGCGCGCGCCGCAGCATCGCGGGCCCGGCGATGATGTTTTCCGAAACCGCGTGCTCGATGAAGAGATTGGGCGCGATGATCGGCACAAGGCCGCTCGCCAGCATACCGTCATCGAGCACGCCGCGCGCGCCACCCCAATGATCGGTGTGGGTGTGGGTGAAAATCACCGCGGCCACCGGCCGCTTGCCGCGGTGTTGGAAATAAAGCTGCAGCGCGGCGCGCGCGCCTTCGATCGAGGTCAGCGTATCGACCACGATGACGCCGCGCTCGCCCTCGATCAGCGTCATGTTGGCAATATCGAGCCCGCGAATCTGATAGACGCCGGGCATGACCTCGAACAGGCCGTGATTCATGTTGAGGCGCGACTGCCGCCACAGACTTGGGTTGACGGTCGCGGGAGCCTCCGGGTCGGACAGAAATCCGTAAGGCTCGAGGCTCCAGACCACCCTGCCCTGCGCCGAAGCGATCCGCGCATGGTCCAGTGTCCCGAGAAAGCCGCGCGAGGCGTCGTCGAAATCGCTTGTATCCGAGAACGGCAGCGCTTGCAGCGTCGCCGCCTGCTGGGCGACGACCGATGCCGAGGCGTCCTTGGGTAATGCGCTGTGGCCCGTTTGACTCATGTCTGTTTTACTCTCTTCTGATCAGCGTAAATCACACCCGATGCGTTCTCAAGCCGAACGCATCGCAACATGCCCCCTGCCCGGCAAGTCTTTGCGATGTGATGAAGGCGGCGTTACTGACAACCAGGTTGCGAGCTGCCGTGGCAGATCTATCGGAGGTGACAATGGAGGCCATCCGGTTTCTGGTTTTGCTACCGGTGGCGGCAAGCCGATGGCCTTGAACGCCTGTCACCAGAGGGCGACGCAGCTCCCGCGCGGGGAGCACGGCACGCTGGACCACCCGTTGAAACGCCGCGGCCGGTTTGGAAATGGTGCCACCGTCGATCACCAACTTCTTACGCGGTCCTCATCCCCGGGGAGCATCGCGCCAGCGATGCGTCTCGAAGGATGGTCGCAAAACATGGTGCAAGCTGCCATCCTTCGAGACGCAAGCCTTTGCGCTCCGGGGCGAAGCCTTGCTCCTAATACGAAACCTGGGACGAGGATACTCCCGCGTCATTGCGAGGAGCTCTTGCGACGAAGCA
>NZ_JBEKXH010000539.1:0-4112 GCF_049512235.1 Bradyrhizobium sp. | reverse complement strand
GCGGGTGGTGTGTATGCTGAGGCACCCCCACCCCACCCTCCCCCGCAAGCGGGAGAGGGAGTGAGAGGCCAATGCTCGTGGCCTGAAATGATAGGTTTCACGGAATCGCTCAACTAGTGTTCCCAGAGCAGAAGCGATAGAAGCGGGAGGCCGCGGCGTACTGGATCCCCCGCTTTCGCGGGGGATGACAACTGAGACGTAAATCGCGGGGGATGACGACTGAGAAGTCCTCAGTGCCGCAGGAAGCTTGGCCTGGTGTCGAGTTCGGGGAAGGGATCGTCCATGCCGTGTCCTGCCAGGAGGATGCCGAGAAATCGCAGCTTTTTTTCATCCATGCCCTGGAGGCGGGGCAGCAGAATGCTGCTGACTGGCCTTGCCGAACCGGCGAGGATATCGGCCGCCTCGGTGATGAAATCGGATTTGACCAGTTGAACGAACTCGTCGGTCGCGGCCTGCTTCAGATCGTCGGGCAGGCCTGGATAGAGCGCCATCGCGATCCGGTTGCGCCGAATGGCGAGCCATCCCTCGTTGGCACCGACGCGATAGGACATTCGCAGGAATCGAAAGTTGTCCGCCGAAAGCCCGGTCCGGCTGTTCTGGATCCAGAACAGCGCGAACCAGAGAAAGGGGTCGGTCGGGGCACACGAGAGCGAACGGCGAATCGCGGCTTCGCCCTCGGATTGGGTCTGCTCGATCGAATTGCGATCGCCGTCGCCGATCGCTTCTTCGGCGAGCCGAAGCCGGGCCACGGCCAGCGCCCGCTCGGTCAGCGGCTGGCATAGCCCGCGCCCGGCATCCGGCTGCGCCGCCGCCAGATATTGTTGCAGGATCCCGGGCTTGAAGCGCTCGCCGGCGACGATCTTGGTTCCGAGCGGTGCCATCGATGCCTGCCGCCAGGCGATCGGCGCGACGAAGCCGGCCCAGCCGGCCGCCGCCAACCCCAGGCAGACCGTGAATACCCGGGCCATCAGGCCCGGCCAGCGCCGGGCCCAAAGGCGGTTGGCGTCCTCAGTCCTCGAACCCGTACCGTTCATGGTATTTGCTTTGGTAATCGTAGCCGGCGTCGCCGGAGTAATTACGCATCCGATTGAGCTCCGCCTTGTTGAGGACGACACCGAGCAGCCTTTCATAGACCAGCGGCGCCGATCCCAAGGCCCGCTCCACGACCTCAACGTCGGTCCGGCCCCACTCAACGACAAACAGATAGGAATCGATGATCTGCGTCGTGGCGCGGACATCGACGACGGGCGTCAGCGGCGGCAGGTCGATCAGGATGTAATCGTAGACTTCGCGAATGCCGTCGATCATCTGCTTCATCGCCGCGGAGGCCAGGATCTCGTTGCTGTGAGAGAGCCGTGCCTTGGCCACCATCGGCAGAAATGCCAGCGAGGTGGCGGTATCGGACCAGATCGCATCCGCGAGCGCCTTCTTGCCGGAGAGGACCTCGAGCAGGCCAATCTCGGCCTGGGGCGCCAGCGCCCTGGTCAGCGACGGGTTGCGAAGGTCGCCATCGATCAGGATCGCCTTGCCGCCGGCATGCGCGATCAGCCGCGCCAGGTTGGCCGCGACCGTCGATTTGCCTTCGTTGGGAACTGTCGAGGTCACCCCGACGATCTTGTTGCGCTTGGCCAGCGCAAACACATCGATGCTGACCTTGATGGTGCGAAATGCCTCGGCAAACCGCGAGAACGGGCTGCCGACCACACTGAACAGCACGCCGCTCTGATCGAGGTGCCGCGCCGCCACGCGATCGCTTCTTTCGGCGGCAGCGGGTTTTGGTGCATGCGCGTCAGCGCCAAGCAGCGGAACAACCGCCAGACAGATGGTCTTCAACTCGCTTTCGACCTGCTCGGGGGTGCGAAAGCCGCGTTCCGAAATATCGATCAGCATGGCGACGCCGAACGCCAGCAGCAGTCCGCTGGCCGAGGCCAGCGCCATCACCAGGATGGTGTTCGGCTGACTCTTGATCCGCGGCCTCGTCGCGTGGGTAATGACGCGGGCTTCGGTGAACGGAAAGGACTGCTGCTGGATCGATTCCATGTAGCGCTGCACGAAATTGTCATGCAGGGCGCGGAAGGTCTGGGCCTTGCTGTCGAGATCCTTCAGCGAGATCTGGGCCTGATTGGTGGTTTGATTCTGCGACACCGCCTCGGCGAGGCTGTTCTGGATGCTCTGCTCCCGCGCCATCGCGATCTCATAGTCGCTCTTGAAGGTCTCCTGGATGCGCTTCAGCTCATCCATGATCGAGCGGCGGATCTCGAACATCTGGTTGCGCAGGTTGACGACGATGAGATGGTCGTGCCCGAGCCGGGCCGAAAACACCGCTTCCCGGTTGGCGAGATCGAGGAATTCGCTGCGCAGCTTGTTGATGACCTCGTTGCGCAGCGCGTCCGCAACCGCGGGGTCCGGCGAACGCAGGATATTGTCGATGTCGGTAATGTCGTGCTTGGTGATGTCGCTGATGCGATTGAGACGGGCATGGGCCTCCGCGGTGGCGGCGCGGGCGAGAACGATCTGGCTGTTCAGTTCGGCCAGCTGCTGCTCGCCGATCAGCCGGCCGCCGGTGTCGACAATGTTGTTTTCCTTCTTGAAGTCGAGCACGGCGCGTTCGGCGGTCGAAGCCTGCTGACGCAGTTCCTGGATGCGGTCCTGCAGCCACGCGCTGGCTCTTCGCGTCGCCTGGTATTTGGCTTCGAGCTGATCGACGATATAGGCGTCCGCGGTGGCGTTGGCGATTTCGGCGGCGCGATCGGGGCTCAGCGACAGAAACCCGATTTCGATGACATAGCTGGTTCCGATTCGCCGGGCCACAAGTCCCTTGCGAAAAGTATCGACCGCCCGCTGCTGCAGATCGAATTCCGAGGTGGGGGTGGACGGCAAGAGATAGTCGAGGATCGTTCCCACCAGACCCGGCTTGGACCCGACAAATTCCGGCTCACTGGTCAGGTGCAGGTCCTTGACCACCGAAGTTGCGATATTTTCCGACTTCAGCACCTGGATCTGGCTGTCGACGGCGGCCGAGTCCATCGCGATATCGCCGATGACGGACTGCTGCTGAAACAGCTGCGATTTCTTGGTGTCGATCAGCAACTCGGCTTGCGCCAGGAATTTCGCCGGAGCGGTGTAAAGGTAGACCGCGCCGCACATCACGCTGAGAGAGAACACCAGAACGATGACCGCGAGCCGCCGCCGCGTCAGACTGGCGAACACGCCAAGTATCTCGCCGGGCGACATGGCGGTCGACCGCAGCGCGTTGAATTCGGCAACCGGCTTGGCGTTACGAAGTTGCAGCATCATGAGCCGAAACTGGATATCGCGGAATCAGAATGGCGCATGTGTACCAGCATTTTAATTTGCAACCTGCTATCCCCGCCGCAATCACTTGATTCAAGGGCTGACGCTCGTTGCCGCGGTCGTCGCGGCGGCCGTTGTCGGGGTCGTAACGGTCGCAGGCGGGATGGTGGTGTGTGTGGTCGTCAGAACGGAAGCGGCGGCCAGCGTAGTGCCTGTGACCGCACCACCACCACCTCCGCCTCCCGCCCCGGTTCCGCCACCGCCGGATCCCGCACCGCCGCCGGTGGTGCTCCCGCCCGCACCACCGCCCGCACCACCTCCCGCACCGCCGCCGGCTCCGATGGGAACGTTTCCGGTCACGGCCGCGAATGCCAGGATCGCGTCCTGGTCGGTCGACGCGGCCAGCGCCTCCTGGACCTCGGCCGCATAGCTGGGATCCGAGACGAGACAGGCCTGTGCTGCCTGTCCCAGCGCGGTACCGATCGCGGATTTTTCATTGGCGCTGGCAAATTTCAGCGCCTCGATAATGACCTTGAGGGCAGCTTTGTCCGAGGTGACGAGGTCACGTGTTCTTGGAATCAATTCGGCATTGCTGAGCGCTCCGCCCTGGGCGTTTTCGAATACGCCGCCCGGATTGGCCTGCAGCTTGGCGAGTACATCGGGAGGAAGATTCCCTGGGCCCACACAGGCCGCCTGCGATGAGCCGAGCAGGGGCAGCATAAAAAATACCGTCAGAACCATCGATATAGGCCTGATCGGATGGAAACATCTCGCAACCATGGGTTTCACCCTCAAAGGTTTAGCTTTCAAATCCGGTC
>NZ_JBEKXH010000538.1:0-4118 GCF_049512235.1 Bradyrhizobium sp. | reverse complement strand
GATCGACAAGATTGGCGCCAAACGAGTGGTGCTTGATACGATCGAGAATCTATTCGCCGGGTTGTCGAATTCGGCGATTTTGCGCAGTGAGCTTCGCCGGCTGTTCACCTGGCTGAAGGAGAAAAACGTCACCGCGATTATCACGGGCGAACGCGGCGAAGGTCATCTCACGCGCCATGGGCTGGAGGAATACGTCTCGGACTGCGTCATCCTTCTGGAAAACCGGGTGCAGAATCAGATCACCACGCGGCTGCTCCGTATCGTCAAGTACAGGGGTTCAACCCATGGCACCAACGAATATCCGTTCTTGATTGATCATAAGGGAATCAGCGTTCTGCCGATTACATCGGCCGGGCTTCGTCACCAGACCTCGAGCGAACCCGTTCCGACCGGGATACCCGGTCTGGATGACATGCTGGGCGCCGGCGGCTACTACAGAGGCTCAAGCGTCCTGATTTCGGGTGCGTCAGGATCAGGAAAGACGATCTTTGGCTCGCATTTTGCGAACGCTACCTGCGAACGTGGAGAGCGCTGTGTCTATTTTGCATTTGAGGAATCGCCTGGTCAGATCGTCCGTAACGTTCGTTCAGTAGGGCTCGACCTGCAGAAGCATGTCGATGCCGGGTTATTGCGCTTCGAGGCCGCCCGACCGACCCTGTACGGCTTCGAAATGCACCTGGCGCGAATGAACCGTGATCTCGACGAATTCCAGCCTTCCACGACCATTATCGATCCGATCTCGGCGTTCCGCGGCTCCGAGTCCGAAGTCCACAGTTGTTTGTTGCGCATGGTCGATATTCTGAAGACCAAAGGGATCACCGCGGTCATGACGAGGCTGAACTCCGAAGCCGAGCATGTTGGAGGGGGCGACCAGGGGATTCCGTCCCTGATCGATACATGGGTATCGCTGGGCGCACTTGAGGCCGACGGCGAACGGAACCGAGGTCTCTATGTCTTGAAATCCCGCGGCATGAACCACTCCAACCAGATCCGGGAATACCAAATCACCAAACACGGCATTCATTTGCTTGATGTGTATCGCTCCGTTGACGGGGTTCTGGTTGGTTCAGCGCGCCGTCATGCCCAAGCGGTCCAGCAGCGCAAAATTCGCGCCGCGGCAAATGACAAGAAGCCCGGAGCGGACGGATTGCCCGCGGTCAAGGCGCGGTCCAACGGCAAGCCGCGAGGAAAGTCACGATGAAAAATGATCAATATCCTGCCCCGCCCGTGGTCACCCAGCCCGATAGCCAATCGCCAGCAAAACTCGATTACGTGCTGCGCCTGTATGTAACCGGTCAAACGCCCCGCTCGATCACCGCCATCGAAAACATGCGACGAATATGCGCAGAACACCTGGCTGAGCACTATACGCTGGAGGTTATCGATATCTATCAACATCCGGAAGCCTGCCAGGAGCAGCAGATCATAGCGGCGCCGACTTTGATCAAGGTACTTCCCCATCCGTTGCGTCGCATCATCGGCGATTTATCCAATACGGATAAGGTCCTGGTGGGTCTCGATTTGCGCACCCGCTCGAACACAACTGAGACCAAGCGTGGCTGAGAGCGCTGATGCCGACAAGCTCGGCGATGACGGACGCACCGAACTCGAGGATCTGCGCGAGCGCCTTCGCGAAGCGGAGGACGCGCTTGAGGTCATCCGGGGCGGCGGCGTCGATGCGTTGGTCGTGGGCGGCCCCCTTGGCCAGCAGATATACACCGTTACGAACGCGGACCGTCCGTACCGGCTGCTTATCGAACAAATGAAGGAAGGCGCCGTCACGCTTTCACAGGATGGGTTGATCGTTTATTGCAATGAGGGTTTCGCCGCGTTGCTGGAAAAAAGCGCCGGGGCGATCAGTGGCACGACTTTCCAACAGTTGGTTGTTCCTGCCGACATTCCGCTTTTTGAAACTTTGCTGGGCAGCAGGGCCGGCGGCCGAGCCATTATTGCCTTGGTCTCGGGGGATCAGGGCCATATTCCAGTGAATCTGTCGCTATCGCCGCTGCCAGACAGTTCAGACGGCCGGATTGTCTGCGGCGTGGTGACGGACCTGCGCCCGCATCGACAAAGTGAGAAAATAATCGCCGAAGCGGGCGCCAAGCTGGCCGACCAGATCGCCGAACGCCGGCGAACCGAAGCACTGCTGCACCAGGCGCAAAAAATGGAGGTCGTCGGGCAACTGACCGGCGGCCTTGCGCACGACTTCAACAATCTCTTGATGATTATCGGTGGCAATCTCGATCTCATACGCCGGCGTGTTACCGACAATCAATTGGTCGAGAGACTCGATCAGGTTCTTCTGGCAGTTCGGCGAGGGGCAAAACTGACCCAGCAACTTCTCGCTTTTTCTCGCATCCAGACCCTGACGCCCGAGTCGCTGTGCATCAACGATCTGCTGCCTGAGATTGAAATGCTGGTTCGTCGAGCCGTAGGGTCGGAGATCTCCGTTGACTTCGATCTCGTCGACGGATTGTGGTCATGCCGCGTCGATCCGAACCAGCTGGAATCGGCCATCCTGAACCTCGCGATCAATGCGCGAGACGCCATGCAGAACAGCGGAACGGTCACGATTTCGACGGAAAACGTGTTGTTGGACGCGCCGGCGGCCGAAAAGCTCGGAGAAATCGCACCCGGCAAATATGTTACGATCACCCTGAGGGATACCGGGGGTGGCATGCCCCCCGAGGTTCTCTCTCACGTTTTCGAGCCGTTCTATACGACCAAGGAGGTTGGCAAGGGATCGGGACTTGGACTGAGTCAAGTCTATGGCTTTGCTCGTCAGTCCGGCGGACATATCTCGATCCAGAGCGCCGTCGGAGAGGGAACGGCGGTACGCCTGTATCTGCCCTGGACAGAGGTAGCCGACGTCGTTCATCCCCAGATCGCGGAGCCGCTCGAAGCGATACCACCCGGTCATACCAAGATTTTAATCGTGGAGGACGATAACGAACTACGCGAACTTCACACGCAGCTGGTTCAGGAACTGGGGTACTCTGCCTGCTCTGCTGGCACAGGCGCCGAGGCACTCGCCGTCCTGGAAGCGGACCCGGAAATCAGCCTGCTATTCACCGACATATTGATGCCAGGCGGCATGAATGGCTTCGAACTGGCTTCCGAAATTCGTTCCCGGCGACCTGAAATGGCCATTCTCACAACCTCTGGATTTCCGGGCCACTTCGTGCCTGAAGCATTGCAACGTACCGAGGAATTTGAAATCATACGGAAGCCGTTCACCCAGGAGGAACTCGCCGCCGCGCTTTTGAAATCAAGGGTGCTGTCCGCGGTTTGAGAGCCGACTCGCGACACGTAATTACGCTGACACCGCGCTGTCATTGAGGCCGTAGGATGGGTTGAGCCCTTCGCGAAACCCATCGCCTTCGTCGGCAAAGACCGATGGGTATCGCTTCGCTCCACCCATCCTACGCCTGATGGCGAACGGTTTTTGCCGTGCCGCCAATGTCGCGAGGCGCCTCTTGCGTCCATGGTCCCGCTGGTGCGAGGGGAACAGGTTTCGAATGGATGCCGCGATGAGACTCAAGCCCGACTTGCAATTGTCCATCGCGGCGGCCCAGGCGATTGTCGATCAGGCCGTTTCGGACCAGGCCGTTGCGACGGTCTCAAGGCTTCATGGCGGCGAGATCCCAGCAGTCTACGAGATCTCTTTCGTGGAGCCTGTGCAACCGACGCTCGTGCTGAAGGTCTATCCCGACGAATTGCATTGTAAGATGCAAAAGGAGGTAACCGTCGTTGGTCTGATCCGGGACCGCCTCAGCGTATCCGTGCCGCGCATTCTGCTGGCGGACGACTCAAAGAGGTTGCTCGGTCTGAACTTCACATTGATGACGAGGCTCGATGGTTCGATACTGGGCCAGCTGGAAACAACCTTGGCCCCGGCGCAACGGCTTTCCGCTTACGCGCAAATCGGCCGGCTGCTTGGCGAGTTTCATCGCATCCCGATGGAAGCGTTCGGCTATATCGGCCCGGACGGCATCTGGACGGCACATGCGACAAAGCAGGCCTACCTGACCCACCAATTCCAGCGCAAGCTCAAGGAATTTACCGAGCGCGGCGGAGAGGCAGGTCTCGCCCATAAGGTTAATGAGCATGTCGCCGCC
>NZ_JBEKXH010000537.1:0-4122 GCF_049512235.1 Bradyrhizobium sp. | reverse complement strand
CAAGGCAACGCCGAGAAAATCGCATACCCGCAGTTTGACCGCCATCCGCATGCCGTGGAGGGCACGACGCAGGATGACGCGTTCGCGATGCAGTTCGATTTGCCGCACCCCGCCGTCGGCCCGGGTATCGTGCGCATCGAAATTGACGGGCAGAGAGAGAGGGTCGAGCCGCAATGCGCGGCTCGACCCGGCGGGATTGGCCCCGCTTGTTGCAGTTTGACGCCTCACGGTTTTATCTCCCCGCCGGGATTATGTTCCCGGTCGACACGCGAGACCTTGCCAGAGCCCGTTGCGAAATCGCTTAAAAAGGCTGGTTAATCGAATGCCACTTGCCCTGCATTCGCAGGCATGATTGACAGAACCTTGGCATGAATGATTGATAAGACCTTGCAGGATCATCGAGATTCTTTGCCTTCGGTGCTCCGAAAATGCTTGAAGTCCGCGTCAATCGGGCACATCTGAGGGGATCGTCGATTCGTTTCGAGGCCTGCCTTGATGTTGCAACCGCTTTGATGTCTCCTCCGTCTTTGGGATTTTATTCGTGATCTCTTCACCATTCGCCACGCCCCCGCGGTCATCGCAGGCCGAAAGCTCCGGCCTGTTCGATCAATCCACCCTGAGTGCGCTGGCGCAGCGGCTCGTTGAGGCTGCGCGGCGCGCGGGCGCGGATGCCGCCGACGCAGTAGCGGTGCGCGGCGTTTCGCACGGCGTCGAGGTTCGCGATGGACGCGTCGAGGAATCCGAACGCTCGGAAGGCGATGACATCGGACTGCGTGTGCTGGTGGGACAGCGCCAGGCCGTTGTTTCAACCAACGATGTCAGCGGCGACGGCATCGCCAAATTGGCGGAGCGCGCCGTCGCCATGGCGCGCGTCGCGCCCGACGACAAGTATGTCGGCCTGGCCGATCCGGAACTGCTGGCGCGCGACTTCCCCGATCTCGATCTGCTCGATCCCATCACCCCATCGACATCGGAACTTGAACGCCGCGCCTGCGAAGCCGAAGCGGCCGCGCTCGCGGTCAAGGGTGTGACCAAATCGGGCGGCGCATCGGCCTCGACAGGAATTGGCGGCATGGTGCTGGTAACTTCCACCGGCTTCCACGGCCGCTATCTGCGCTCGAGCCAGGGCATTTCGATGACGGCCATCGTTGGCGACGGCACCGCGATGGAACGCGATTACGATTACACCTCGGCGCCACACGCGGCTGATCTTGCCTCGCCCGAAAGCGTCGGCCGCACCGCGGGCGAGCGCACGGTCAAACGCGCCAACCCGCGCAAGGTCGAGACCTGCAAGGTGCCTGTGGTGTTCGACCCCAGGGTTTCCGGATCGCTGGTCGGCCATCTGGTGGGCGCGGTGAATGGCGCCTCGATTGCGCGCAAAACCAGTTTCCTCAAGGACCGTCTCGGCCAGCAGTTGTTCGCCAACAACATTCGCATCGTCGACGATCCGTTGCGGGTGCGCGGATTGCGCTCGCAATCCTTTGATGCCGAGGGTGTCAAGGTGAAACAGCTGGCCATCGTCGATCAGGGCGTGCTGACCTCGTGGCTGTTGGACTGCGCGACCGCGCGCGAACTCGGTCTGGTCACAACCGGCCACGCCCAGCGCGGCGTATCGTCCTCGCCCTCGCCTGGTCCGTACAATCTCCATCTTGAGGCCGGCGCGCCGACGCCGGCCGAACTGATCTCCGACATCCGCCAGGGATTTTACGTCACCGACCTGATCGGCTCCGGCGTCAATGGCGTGACCGGCGACTACAGCCGCGGCGCGTCCGGCTTCTGGATCGAGAACGGCGAGATCACCTATGCCGTGAGCGAGGTGACGATCGCGGGACATCTGCTCGAGATCTTCAAATCGATGGCCCCGGCCAACGACCTGGAATTCCGCTACGGCGTCAATGCTCCGACGGTTCGTATCGAAGGACTGACGCTTGGCGGACGTTAGCACCGACAACCGGCACGACCTGATACTGGCGCGCGACGCCGCGCTTTTGAAGGATACCGTGCTGGAAGCCGGCGCGCTGGCGCTGTCGCTCTTTCGTACCGATCTGAAGAACTGGACCAAGGGCGCTTCGTCACCGGTGTCCGAAGCCGACATCGCTGTCAACGACCTGCTCGAAAGCAGGTTGCGATCGGTCACCCCGGATTATGGCTGGTTGTCGGAAGAGAGTGTCGACGACGAAACGCGTCTTGGCAAACGCCTGGTATGGATTGTCGATCCCATCGACGGCACCCGCGGTTATCTCGCCGGCCGCGAAGACTGGTGCGTGAGCGTGGCACTGGTGGAAGACGCCGGGCCTCTGCTTGCTGCGGTATTCGCTCCGGCCAGCGACGAGTTCTTCTTTGCTGCACGCGGACAGGGCGCCGCGCGCAATCATGTACCGGTTCATGCCACATCCGGCGCTGAGCTGGATTTTTCCCGGATGGCGGGTCCGAAGCCGCTGGTCGAGCGGCTCAGCCGGTCATGTTCGGAAATTGTCCTGCATCCCCGGATCGGATCGCTGGCGCTTAGGCTTTGTCGGGTCGCGCAAGGGAGCCTGGACGCGGCGTTTGCCGGCGGCCAAAGCCGCGACTGGGACCTTGCCGCGGCCAATTTGATCGTGCAGGAAGCCAATGGTAACATGACCGCGCTTTCGGGGGATAAGATCCTCTATAACCGCCGGGAGGTGGCGCATGGGGTGCTTGTTGCGGCGGGCCGCGATCGTCATGCACGTATCGTCGAGCAATTCCGCAGCCGCAGCTAGCCCGGCGCGGCGTCGGCTGGCGTCGGGAATCTTATTGGCCGGGCACCACGTCAGGAAAGGGAACCATGCCAGATAGTGCCCAACCGCAATTGCTTCATCTCGTGATCGGCGGCGAACTGACCGATCTCGATGGGACGACGTTCAAGGATCTTGATCAGGTTGAGATCGTCGGCGTGTTCCCCAACTATGCGAGCGCCCACGCGGCCTGGAGAGCGAAGGCGCAGCAGACCGTGGACAACGCCCATATGCGCTATTTCGTCGTTCATCTCCACCGGCTGCTCGATCCTGGTCAAGATTCGAAGCCTGCCCGTTGAAGAAGTTGCTTCGCAATGTTTTGCGCAGCACCTGGGTGCAGCGCACGGTAGGCTTTGTCGCGGCCGAGTTTCTGAGGTTGGTCTGGCTGACCAACAAATTCAGCTTCGAGCCAGCGAATGTCTATGAGCTGGTCGAGCCGCAACAGCCGGCGATCTTCGCCTTCTGGCACGGCCAGCATTTTATGACGCCGTTCATCAAAACCAAGCCAAGCCATCGCGTCAAGGTACTGATTTCGAGGCACCGCGATGGCGAATTCAACGCCATCGCCGCCGAACGGCTTGGCATTGGCACCATCCGCGGCTCCGGCGATCACGGCTCGGCATTCTACCGCAAGGGTGGCGTCGGAGCGTTCAAGGAGATGGTGCGCGCGCTCGCAGACGGCTATAATGTTGCCTCGACTGCCGACGTGCCGAAGCGAGCGCGGGTCGCCGGTCTCGGCATCATCATGCTGGCGCGTGAATCCGGACGGCCGATCATGCCCTTTGCGATGGCGACAAGCCGCTTCATACGCCTGAATAACTGGGACCGCACCACCATTAATTTGCCATTCGGACGCGGCGCGCTGGTCGGAATCGAATCGATTGTCGTGCCTGCGGACGCAGACGCCGACACGATGGAAAAGCTGCGCCTCCGACTCGAGATAATCCTGAACGAAGCGACCCGTCGCGCCTATGCGCAGGTCGGTCGCCCGGAAGAGGCGGCGCATGGCTAACTCCCTGCCGATGACGCTGCGGGTGTATCAGAAGCTGTCCTCGGCGGTGGCGCCGCTGGCGCCGGCTTTGATCAAGCGGCGGCTGAAACAGGGCAAGGAGGATCCGGCCCGGATCGGTGAGCGCCGCGGCATGAGCGGGGACCTCAGGCCCAATGGACCGCTGGTATGGATTCACGGCGCCAGCGTCGGTGAAGTCCTGGCCGCGGCGGCCTTGATCGAAAGGTTGCGCGCGCTCAACATGCGCATCCTGTTGACGTCGGGTACGGTGACCTCGGCTGCGGTCGTCGCCAAGCGGTTTGCCCCCGATATCATCCATCAATATGTGCCTTACGATTCGCCACGCTATGTCGCGCG
>NZ_JBEKXH010000536.1:0-6949 GCF_049512235.1 Bradyrhizobium sp. | reverse complement strand
ATCGCGTTGAGGTCTTCACGCTGCACGTTCTCGATGATCGCGATCTCGAGCGCGTCGCTGTCGCTGACATCGACCGGCACGATCGGCACCTCGTGCAGGCCGGCGGCCTGCGAGGCGCGCCAGCGGCGCTCTCCGGCGATGATCTCGAAGCGATCCTGCACGCCCTTCACCGGACGCACCACGATCGGCTGGATCACGCCATGCTGCCGGATTGAATCGGCGAGTTCGCCGAGTTCGGCCGCGGCAAACTCGCGGCGCGGATTGCGCGGATTGGGCTTGAGGAATTCGATCGGCACCTTGCGCTGCGCCCGCGGCCGCTCCGGATGGGAGGACTCACCACCGACGTCTCCGATCAGACTTGCAAGGCCGCGGCCCAGTCGGGAACGCGCTTCATCGGCCATCGCCTGCTCCCCGATCCACTAGTCCGCGCGCAGTTCGCGCTCGCGCTGGATCACTTCGGTTGCGAGCTTGAGATAGGCTTCGCTGCCAACGCAGCGGAGATCATAGACCAAGACCGGCTTGCCGTAGGACGGCGCTTCGGAGATGCGCACGTTGCGCGGGATGATGGTGTTGTAGACCTTGGCTCCCATGAACTGCCTGACATCGGCGACGACCTGGTTCGACAGATTGTTGCGCGAGTCGAACATGGTAAGCACGATGCCGTGGATCGTCAGATTGGGATTGAGGGTCGAGCGTACCTGCTCCACCGTCTGCAGCAACTGCGACAGGCCCTCGAGCGCGAAGAACTCGCACTGCAGCGGCACCAGGATGGCGTCGGAGGCGGCCATCGCGTTGACCGTGAGAAGATTGAGCGAAGGCGGGCAATCGATCAGCACGTAGGTGTAATCGGACTCCGCCGTCACCTCGGTGTTCAACGCGGCGAGCGCATCACGCAGGCGAAACGCGCGGTCGCGCGTCGATCCCAGTTCGAGTTCGAGGCCCGAGAGATCCATGGTGGATGACGCGATATGCAGGCGCGGCACCGCGGTCTGGACCACCGCATCGCGCAGCGGGGCTTCCCCGATCAGCACGTCATAGGTCGAGCAATTGCGGTTGCGGCGATCGATGCCCAGGCCGGTGGATGCATTGCCCTGCGGATCGAGATCGACGATCAAAACCCGTTCGCCGATGGCCGCAAGTGCGGTGCCGAGATTGATCGCGGTGGTGGTCTTGCCCACCCCGCCCTTCTGGTTCGCCAGCGCCAGGATGCGCGGATGCCCGCCCGGAATTTTCGCCTTATCCTCTTGATAAGTATGATCAATTACGGTCATTCCGAGCTACCATGGGCTGTCGTGGACGAACCGCGCCGCTCGATCCGATCGAGTTCGACGATCCAGCCGTGTCCACCCGTGCGGCTGGAATGCAACCGAGGCGCAATACTCCAATACCTAGTGGCTTCGGTCAATTCAGCCTCTACATCTTGACCCTTGAGGAACAAGGCTTTTGTCCCCCTGCGCGCCAGCGGTTCCGCGAAGCCGATCAGCTCGTTTAACGGAGCCACCGCCCGCGCGGTAACGCAATCGATCTTAGCAGTGATTCTATTCACACAATCCCCAATTTCGGAAAGATGCACGATGCCTGGCGCCTTGGCCACGCGCAGTGCCTCGCGCAAGAAGGCGGCCTTCTTGGCATTGCGTTCGATCAGATGGACCGTAGCATCCGGCATCTCCGCCAACGCGCAAGCCAGTACGATCCCGGGAAAGCCCCCGCCGCTGCCGAAATCGGCCCAAATCTTCGCGGATGGCGCGAGGTCCAACAGCTGCAGCGAATCGGCGATATGCCGGGTCCACAGGGTCGGAAGCGTCGAGGGCGCGACCAGGTTGGTCTTTGCCTGCCATTGCCCGAGCAGTTCGACATAGCGATCCAGCCGCGCTTCTGTTTCACGTGAAACAGGCGTCAGCGCCAGCGCCGCAGCCTTGTCACTCGCCAGCTCGGATGGGCGTGGGGCAAGGCGACGCTCTTTCATCCCCTTCCCCTGCTCTTGCTCACGCTCTGATACATGGATTCGATCGTCTGGACCGCGTGTTTCACGTGAAACACGTTCACACCCTCGCAACCGCCCCCTTGCGCCGTGCTTCCCGGCGGAGATACGCCGCCAGAATGCCAAGCGCGGCCGGCGTCATCCCATCCAGCCGACCCGCCTGTCCCACCGTCCTTGGACGCGCTGCGTCGAGCTTGGAACGGGCCTCGTTGGAAAGCCCTGGGACAATGCTGTAATCGATATCGGTCAGATGCAGGCCCTCGTCGCGGCGGAAGGCGTCGACGTCGGCGATCTGGCGCTTGAGATAGACGTCATATTTGGCGTCGATCTCGATATGGAGCGCGATTCCCGGCTCGATGACCGATAGCTCCGGCCAGATGCTCCGGATCTCGGCCCAGCCAATTTCGGGATAGGCCAACAGCTCGAAGGCCGAGCGGCGCTGCCCATCCCGGTTG
This sequence comes from Bradyrhizobium sp., assembly GCF_049512235.1. Lineage (GTDB taxonomy): Bacteria > Pseudomonadota > Alphaproteobacteria > Rhizobiales > Xanthobacteraceae > Bradyrhizobium. The sequence continues at coordinate 4,513 of NZ_JBEKXH010000536.1, read as the reverse complement.
AGCGCGAGGCCATGCCGGGCAGCCTCATTCGGCGTCAGCGTCAGGGATTTTGCCAGTTGCTTCGCCGCGTCGAGCGCCGCCATCTTGGCACCGTGGCGCAGGGCGCGCGCGCTTCCGACGCAGCCGAGCGCAATGCCCTTGTCGGTCAGGCGCTGGTCGGCATTGTCAGCCCGCAAGGTCAGCCGGTATTCGGCACGCGAGGTGAACATCCGGTAGGGCTCGGTGATGCCGCGCGTCACCAGATCATCGATCATGACGCCGAGATAGCCATCGGCGCGGTCGAACACGATTCCGCTGGCCCCACTGGCGGCGCGCGCAGCGTTGAGGCCCGCGACCAGTCCCTGCGCCGCGGCCTCTTCATAGCCTGTCGTGCCGTTGATCTGGTCGTGCCGTTGATCTGTCCAGCCAGGAAAAGACCCGGCAGGCGCTTCGCCTGTAGGGTCGGATCGAGTTCTCTGGGATCGACATGGTCGTATTCGATGGCGTATCCAGGGCGGATCATGCGCACTTCGCGCAGCCCCGGGATCGTCGCCAGGATCGCCAGCTGAACTTGTTCGGGCAGCGAGGTCGAGATGCCGTTGGGGTAGACCGTGGAGTCGTCGAGCCCTTCCGGCTCCAGGAAGATCTGATGGCCGTCGCGGTCGCCGAAGCGGACGATCTTGTCTTCGATCGAAGGGCAATAGCGCGGTCCGCTGCTCTTGATCTGGCCCGAGTACATTGGTGAGCGATGCACATTGGCCCGGATCACCTCGTGGGTAGCATGCGTCGTGCGGGTGATGCCGCACTGAATCTGAGGCGTCGTGATGCTGATGGTCATGACCGAAAACGGCTCGGGCGGATCGTCGCCTGGCTGCATCTCCACCGCCGCCCAGTCGATGGTGGCGCCGTCGAGCCGCGGCGGGGTGCCGGTCTTAAGCCGTCCCAGCGTGAAGCCGGCCCGCTCGAAAGACGCGGACAGACCTAGTGCCGGCGCCTCGCCGACCCTGCCCGCCGGCCAGTTCTTTTCGCCGAGATGGATCAAACCGCGCAGGAACGTGCCGGTCGTAATCACAACCGCGGCTGCCGTGAGTTCGCGGCCATCGGCCAGGCGGACGCCGGTGACGCGGCCATTGGCGACCATCAGCTCGTCGGCCTCGCCCTCAATGACGCTGAGATTGGCTGTCGCGGTGATGGCGGCCTGCATCGCCGCGGCATAGAGCTTGCGGTCGGCCTGGGCCCGCGGGCCCCGCACGGCCGGTCCCTTGCGGCGATTGAGCACGCGGAATTGGATGCCGGCCGCGTCAGCGACCCGTCCCATCAGCCCGTCCAGCGCATCGACTTCCCGGACAAGATGGCCCTTGCCGAGCCCTCCGATCGCCGGATTGCAGGACATCGCGCCGACAGTCTGGAAGCGATGGGTAACGAGAACCGTGCCGGCGCCCATGCGCGCGGACGCCGCCGCGGCCTCGCAGCCGGCGTGACCTCCGCCAATGACGATGACGTCGTATGCTTCGAGCCCTGGGATCATGCGGCGACTTTTACATCGCGGCGCGAACCCCCGGAAGCGCGAAGTTCGTGGCGATAGACATGTTTCACGTGAAACAGCGCGGCGGAACTTCAGCACTTCTGCCGTTATCGGTTCTGTTTCACGTGAAACAAATTCTGGTCGCATGGTTAATGTCGCACTCCCAACCGTACAAAGTATTGGCCGGCATGGTCTTTTTTCCCCAAGGACAGACTGCCTGCGAAACCGGAGAGGGTTAATTTGACGTCTATCTTTCACTTGCCTATGCAAAAATCCCGGAAGATCACGTCGAGGATATCCTCGACGTCGACGCGGCCCAGCAAGCGCCCCAACGCATAGGCCGCTATCCGCAAATCCTCGGCCGCGAATTCCTCGCCTTGCGAGAAAGCTCCGATGCAGCGCCGCAGCGCGTCGGTCGTCTGCTGCAGCAATTGCCGCTGTCGTTCCCGGCCGATCAGGCCGCCGCTGTCCGCACCGAAAAAATCTTGCGCGAAGCTGACCAGGGCCGCGATCAATTCCCCTAACCCGTCGCCCCGGCTCGCCGAGATCGCAAACCCCCGCTGCATGGCGGCGTCCGAGCGGCTCGGGTCGCTCGTCTCCCTGCGCGGGGTTGCCTGATCGACTGCGATGGCATCCAGATCGGTCTTGTTGCGCACGATCCATAGCGGCGTGCGGCTCTCGTGCGGATGGTCCTGCCGCGGCGTATCGACCAGCCACAATACCAGGTCGGCCTCCGACGCCCGCGCCCGCGCCCGCCTTACGCCTTCCTGCTCCACGGGATCGTCGGTCTCGCGAATCCCGGCGGTGTCGATCACCGTCACCGGATAGCCGTCGAGATCAAGCTGCACCTCGATCACGTCGCGCGTGGTGCCGGCGTGGGGGGATACGATGGCGACTTCGCGCCGCGCCAGCTGGTTCATCAAAGTGGACTTGCCGACGTTCGGCGGCCCTGCGATCGCAACCACGAGCCCCTCGCGCAGCCGTTCACTCCTTTGCGCGCCGAGCACCTGCTCGATTTCGCCGAGCAGCATCTTGATGCGGGCGAGTGCCGGCGCTGTCAGTTCGGCCGGCACATCGGCTTCGTCGGAAAAATCGATACCGGCTTCGATCAGGGCCGAAGCTTTGATGATCTCGGCGCGCCAGTTGCGCGCCCGGTCGCCGAGCAGACCTTTGAGCTGGCGCAAAGCCTGGCGGCGTTGCCGCTCGGTGTCGGCATGGATCAGATCGTCAAGCCCTTCGGCTTCGGTGAGGTCGAGCTTGCCATTCTCGAACGCGCGCCGGGTAAACTCGCCCGGCTCTGCCGCGCGCACATTTTCAAAAGCCTGGAGCGCGGCGAACAGACTAGCCAGCACCGCGCGGCCGCCATGGACATGAAATTCCGCGACATCCTCGCCGGTCGCACTCGAAGGCGCCGGAAACCACAGCACCAGCGCATCGTCGATCGGGTCTCGCCTGATATCGCGCAGCAGCGCCCGCGTCGCCATCCGCGGCAGCGGAAGCTTGCCGGCGAGTGCGGTGACCGCGGCAGCTGCCTGCGGTCCCGATACCCTCACGATGGCGATGGCGCTTGGCGACCGGCCGGATGACAGCGCGAAGATCGTCTGTTGGCGTGGATGCATCGCCTCATGTATTCATCGATTCGAAGAATTCCGAGTTGTTCTTGGTGTTGCGAAGCTTGTCGAGCAGGAAGTCGATCGCATCCATGGTGCCCATCGGATTGAGGATCCGGCGCAGCACGTACATTTTCTTCAACAGCTGCGGATCGGTGATCAGCTCTTCCTTGCGGGTGCCGGAGCGCGAGATGTCGATCGCGGGGAAGGTGCGCTTGTCCGATACCTTGCGATCCAGGATCAGTTCGGAATTGCCGGTGCCCTTGAATTCTTCGAAGATCACCTCATCCATGCGGCTGCCGGTATCGACCAGCGCGGTGGCGATGATGGTCAGCGAGCCGCCCTCCTCGATGTTGCGCGCCGCGCCGAAGAACCGCTTCGGCCGCTGCAGCGCATTGGCGTCGACACCGCCGGTCAGCACCTTGCCCGATGAGGGCACCACGGTGTTGTAGGCGCGCCCCAGCCGCGTGATCGAATCGAGCAGGATCACGACGTCGCGGCCGTGCTCGACCAGACGTTTTGCTTTTTCGATCACCATCTCGGCGACCTGGACGTGACGCACCGCGGGCTCGTCGAAGGTCGAGGAAACCACCTCGCCCTTGACCGAGCGCTGCATGTCGGTGACTTCCTCCGGACGCTCGTCGATCAGGAGCACGATCAGATAGCATTCCGGATGATTGGCCGTGATCGAATGCGCGATGTTCTGCATCAGCACGGTTTTGCCGGTGCGCGGCGGCGCCACGATCAAGGCGCGCTGGCCCTTGCCGATCGGGGCGACGATGTCGATCACCCTTGCAGAAAGGTCCTTTCTGGTGGGGTCCTCGAGTTCGAGCCGGAAACGCTGGTCCGGAAACAGCGGCGTCAGATTGTCGAAATTGACCTTGTGCTTGGATTTTTCGGGGTCTTCGAAATTCAGCGTGTTGACCTTCAACAGCGCAAAATAACGTTCGCCTTCTTTCGGACTACGGATGTGACCTTCGATGGTGTCGCCGGTGCGAAGTCCAAAGCGGCGGATCTGCGATGGCGAGACATAGATGTCATCCGGTCCCGGCAGATAATTGGCGTCCGGCGAGCGCAGGAATCCAAAACCGTCGGAGAGAACCTCAACGACGCCTTCGCCGATAATGTCGGTTTCCTGGATCGCAAGCTGCTTGAGGATGGCGAACATCAGCTCCTGCTTGCGCATGGTGCTGGCATTTTCGACCCCTTTTTCTTCTGCGAACGAGACAAGCTCGGCCGCGGTCTGAGCCTTGAGGTCTTGGAGTTTGATTTCCCGCATTGGGAGGGTCCTGTGGAATAAACGGGGGGGAGGGCTTACGAGGCGGCTTCAAAACAGCGGACACGAGAAAAGCTAGGGGGTCCGCAGGTCTTCAGCGAGGAAAGTGCCGGATAGGCTTCA
>NZ_JBEKXH010000535.1:0-4138 GCF_049512235.1 Bradyrhizobium sp. | reverse complement strand
TCGCGCGCGGCATGGGCAAGCCCTGTGTTTCCGGCTGCGGCAGCATTCGCGTCGATTACGGCCGCGGCACCATGAGCATCGGCTCGCGCACCTTCAAGACCGGCGACGTCATCACCATCGACGGATCGCTGGGCCAGGTGCTGGCCGGGCGGATGCCGATGATCGAGCCGAAATTGTCAGGCGAATTCGGCACGCTGATGGGCTGGGCCGATTCCGTCCGCAAGCTCGGCGTTCGTGTCAACGCCGATACGCCGGAGGATGCGCGCACCGCTATCAAGTTCGGCGGTGAGGGCATCGGGCTTTGCCGCACCGAGCATATGTTCTTTGAGGAGACGCGAATTCGCACCGTGCGCGAGATGATTCTCGCCGAGGACGAGCAGGCCCGCCGCGCCGCGCTGTCGAAGCTGTTGCCGATGCAGCGCGCCGATTTCGTCGAGCTGTTCGAGATCATGAAGGGCCTGCCGGTGACGATCCGGCTGCTCGATCCGCCGCTGCATGAATTCCTGCCGCACACGCAAGCAGAGATCGAGGAAGTCGCGCGTGCGATGAATACCGATCCGCGGCGGCTGGCCGATCGCGCCCGCGATCTCGCCGAATTCAATCCGATGCTCGGTTTTCGGGGCTGCAGGCTCGCCATTGCCTATCCCGAGATCGCCGAGATGCAATCGCGCGCGATCTTCGAGGCCGCGGTCGAGGCAGGCAAGCGCACCGGCAAGGCGGTCGGACTCGAGGTGATGGTGCCGCTGATCGCGACCCGGGCCGAGTTCGACCTGGTCAAGGCGCGGATCGACGCCACCGCGCAGTCGGTGATGAAGGAAACCGGAACCAGACTGGGCTACCAGGTCGGCACCATGATCGAGTTGCCGCGCGCCTGCCTGATGGCCGGCGACATCGCCAAAACGGCGGAGTTCTTTTCTTTCGGCACCAACGATCTGACCCAGACCACCTATGGCATCAGCCGCGACGACGCCGCCGGATTCCTCGGTATCTACATCGCCAAGGGCATCCTGCCGATCGACCCGTTCATCTCGATCGATCGCGACGGCGTCGGCGAATTGGTGAAGATCGGCGTTGCCCGCGGGCGCAAGACCCGCCCCAGCATCAAGGTCGGGATTTGCGGCGAGCATGGCGGCGATCCCGCATCGGTGGCGTTCTGCCACGAGATCGGACTGGACTACGTCTCGTGCTCACCCTACCGCGTCCCGATCGCGCGGCTCGCCGCCGCGCAGGCCGCGCTTGGCAAGGCCATTTCCAGCCAGGCGTGAAAAGCATTTTCGTTGACCGGATCTTTACCACTTCATTGCAGCGCCCATTTACCAACGCTTTCGATCGGAGCGGCCGGATGCGCGCGGCACCTTGCGTGTGTCTTGCTGGCAACGCCGATTAACTCCCTCGCAACCTAAATTCGGTATCACCGGAAACGATCGAATTGCACGGATGTACTGGGTTCGATCGCATCAGTAAGCGTTGCGTGAGCGTTTCAATGTCAATTATGCGTAGCCGACCGAAGGGCGCGCAGTTCGCGTCCTTCGGACTCGGTCTGTGTGTCTTCGCATTGATGCCGACGGAAGTCGGATATCAGGATATCGCGTCGCTGCTGGCCCGGCAGCCGGGCGTCGCCGAACGCTGGCAAAACTTCTCCGCCGCCGGCAGCATCCAGGTCGCCACCTACAGCTTCGGCCTCCCGATCGGGACATCGATCCCGCGAACCGCGACCTACCAGCTGGCCCGGCTCGACAACCCCGGCATCGATATCACCGGTTCGGTGACGCGCAGTCTGGTTCAGCCGCCGCCGCGCTATCAGGCGTCCGATTTCCCCAGGGTCGACCGTACGCTGAAAGGCGACCGCCTGGTCGCGGCCCCGCCCGAGACTGCTGCCCCCGCCGCGCCTGCGCTGGAAGATCCCTCGACATCCAACGCCTCGGTGAAGGGCGCCAAGACCGCCGCCGCGATGCCATCGGGGCCGGTCCCGCTCGATCTCGAACTTCAGGAAGCGCTGAGCGCTCCGCCGCTCACCCCGCACAATGTCTCGCTGTCGCTCGAAGCCCAGCCGGCTGACGATTTGAAGGTCGCACCCGATGCCACGGCTTTGCCGCTCGAGGCCGCGCCATCGCAGGACAGCTTCTCGGTGAAGACGGCAAGCCTGTTTTTCGGAAGCTCCACGCTCGGCGCGTCGGCCGAGGGCATGGAACGCTGGCGACCCGGCGAAGAGCCGCTGATCGTGGTGCCCGATCTGGACATGAAGGTAATGGCATCGCTGCCTTCGGCTGCGGACGAGCCACCGAAGCCGGCCGAAAGCGGCCTGAGCATCGCCGCCAAGGGCGTCGTCAACGCCGATAACCAGCGCGACAAGACGCCGGCCGAGCGCCTTGGACTGTCCGACGAGAAGGCCCGCGCCAAATCTGAAAAGTGCCTCGCCGAAGCGGTCTATTTCGAGGCCCGCGGCGAAGCCGTGCGCGGCCAGATCGCCGTGGCGCAGGTGGTGATGAACCGCATCTTCTCCGGCTTTTATCCGAACACGGTGTGCGCCGTTGTCTACCAGAACAAGCACCACCGCGCCTTCGAGTGCCAGTTCACTTTCGCCTGCGACAATATTCCTGACGTGGTGCGCGAACCCGACATGTGGGAGCGCGCCAGGAAAATCGCGACGGCGATGCTCGACGGCCAGCTTTGGCTGCCCGAGGTGGCAAAATCGACGCACTACCATGCCTATTGGGTGCATCCGTCCTGGGTCAGCGAGATGAAGCAGATGTACAAGTTCGGCGTGCATACCTTCTATCGGCCACGCGCCTGGGGTGACGGCAGCGAGGCGCCGAGCTGGGGCACGCCGGCGCAGACCGCGTCGATCTCGGCAGAACTCGCCGGGGAAGCGAAGAGCTCGGCCGAGCTGTCGCCTACAACCGTGCGGCGGTAAGTTCGCTGAAAGCGTTGAGGGGCCTCGGTCAGTATCTGGGATCAACCGGCGCCACGTAAAGCGGGGCGTCCAGCCTTCTGTAGGGGTTGAAGCGAGGTTCATCATCGGGGTCATATGCCAGCTGAGGCCTTGCAGGTCCTCCCTGTTCCTCCCATTGCCGCTGCTTCATCCGGGTTGTCGCGACCGCCCTGGCCTTTCGCTCGGCATAACGGTTCCGGCGATCGATCTTGCGCTCTGTCGCTCTCCTTTGCTCGGCTTCCGTCTGCTTCGTCAACTCGGCTTGTTTTGGCTGCTCCACCTCCGTCGCAGGCGGAGTCTGTTTTGGAACCTGTGCGACTGGCGGCTGTGCTTGGATCGCTGGAGCCGGCTCCGCCGCAGGCTTGACGGCCGGCGCCGGGTCTGCGGCGAGCAGGGGAATCGCCTTGGCCTCAAACACTTGAGTGCCAGCCGTTTGCGGCGGTGGCGCGATTGGCTCCGGACGCGCAACACGCTCAATTCGCGTCGGCCCCGCCGGGGGAACTTTAATGGCCGTGTTTGTCAGAACTATTCCGCTGCCGAATCCGAGGGCGAGTGCGCCCACGACGGTTCCAACTCCGGCAAAATAAGTGGTCATGGAAAAGGGCATGGTCAGCTCCAGTGTCCGGTAGCGAACGCGCGAATTGCGTGAGAGGTTCCGCACACAGGCCGTTCCAATTTTGGTGGCTACGCCAGCAAGACATGGCGCCAGCGAGTCGTCGACCCTCTCACCCCGTCATTGCGAGGAGCTCTTGCGACGAAGCAATCCAGCTTTTCTTTCTGTGGCGGCAATGGATTGCTTCGCTCAATCGAGCGCGCGTTCGCGCGCCCGATTGGCTCGCAATGACGAGCCAGGATATGCACCTATCAGCCCTGTCTTGAGCCAGGCCTTCATTCGAAACCGGGTTTCATGCGCAGAGGGTCGATGACGGCGTTGGGAAGCGATCCGCGGAGATCCGGGCAGGTTGGAGGCGTGTGCGCCTGGTCGCCCCTGGCTGCATTGCAACTGATTTGCCCGACGGGCTCTTCCCGACATGGAGCTGTCAAGCCCGCTTTTAAAAAATATTACTGTTTACTTTTTGTTCGAATCAGTTATAGTCACCCCCGTCTCGTTCCAGATGAGGGGCGTATCGCGATCGTCAGACACGCGGGATGAGATGCGGTGGACGCGGCAGCGTCGGGCGTGGCCAGGACATGGCAGGGCAGGAT
>NZ_JBEKXH010000534.1:0-4142 GCF_049512235.1 Bradyrhizobium sp. | reverse complement strand
CGTCGCGCCGGCATTATTGACGACTCCGTCCAGCCGCCCGAACGCCGCCACCGTCCGCTCGAATGCCGCGAACATCGGGTCGCGCTCACCCACATCCACGCCGATCCCGATCGCCGCATCGCCCAGCGACGCGGCTGCCGCGACGACCGCATCGGCGCCACGGGCAAACAGGGCGACGCGCGCCCCGCCCTCGACCAGCCGTTTCGCCGTCGCGAAACCAATCCCGCGCGAGGCGCCGGTAACGATATAGGTTTTGCCGCTGAAGGATTGGGTCATGCCACCGCCATTAGGTCCGGCGGCAATGTTTCACGCGGAAAAAGTCGGGTCAAATGGTTTCCGGCGGACGCTTCGCCCCACCCAACCTCGACACGCGGGCGCGGTCTGCTATAAGGCGGATCGCAACCTGTTTGCACGGAATTGCCGGTTTAGCTCAGCGGTAGAGCAGCGGTTTTGTAAACCGAAGGTCGGGAGTTCAATCCTCTCAACCGGCACCATAAAACCCCCATTTATTTGACTTCTCGTACATCGGCGACCCGGCCTGCCGCATCCGTCAGCTCGCGATCCGCCGTCATAAGTCGCCAAGTTGGCGCATTACGCCTTCGGCTCCAATGCGCCCTACGAGCCTTCGTCAACAAGACGGCCGAGATTTTGAAACTCGTGCATGACACGTTGCGGCCGACCTCTTATGGCGCGTTCGTGAAACACGGCTCGACTGAGCGTCGATGAACTTCCGCAGGTGCTGTGATTTTGAAATTCGAATCATATCCATATCATCTTTCAGCCTGAGAGACTGCCGGAAATGCCGCCAATGAAATAGGGATTTTCAAGCCGTCATTGCGAGCCACCGGCTCGGCGCAAGGCGCCGTCCGGTGAGCGAAGCAATCCACAGCCGCATACGCCGCGCGATGGATTGCTTCGTCGCAAGGGCTCCTCGCAATGACGGTCGAAGATCCCCTCAGGGTCAGGCTTCGCGACGCGCGCAAGCGCGCAGCTCCCGCGATGATGTAGGACCTGAACTGATAGGTTGCACGGAATCGGTCATCCAGTAACCTCAATCGGCAACTTTTGTGGTTACTATCGCACCGTTTCGACGGTCTTGCGGCCGCGATTGCGACACGGCAAGCCTGATGAAGGACCCCCGCCATGATGAGCCAGGAACAGAACGACCTGATCACCCGGACCGGGCCAAAGGATCCGTGCGGGAAACTGATGCGGATGTACTGGCAGCCGGCGGCGCTGGTTGAGGAGCTGCAGGGCGCGCGCCCGGTCCGGCCGGTAAAAATGCTCGGCGAGAATCTGGTGCTGTTTCGCGACGAGCAGGGCCGTTACGGCCTGATCGAGCGCCATTGCGCCCATCGTGGCGCCGACCTCGCCTTTGGCCGGCTGGAAAACGGCGGTCTGCGTTGCGCCTTTCACGGCTGGCTGTTCGACGCGACCGGCCAATGCCTGGAAACCCCGGCGGAGCCGAAGGACTCGGTGCTGTGCAAAGGCGTCAAGCAGCGGGCTTATCCCGTGGTCGAGAAGAGCGGCATGCTCTGGGCCTGGCTCGGCGAAGGCGAGCAGCCCTCCTTTCCGGAGATCGATGCCTTTGTCGCGCCCGACAGCCACACCTTCGCGTTCAAGGGCCACATCGGCTGCAACTGGCTGCAGGCGCTTGAGGTCGGCATCGATCCTTCGCATGCCTCGTTCCTGCATCGCTTCTTCCAGGACGAGGACCCCGCGGCTGCTTACGGCAAGCAGTTCCGCGGCGCCTCGGCCGGCAGCGACCTGCCGATGACCAGGATTTTGCGCGAACATGGCCGGCCGATCATCAATGTCGAGCAGACCGAATATGGCTTGCGGCTGATCGCGCTACGCGAGATCGACCATGAGCGCACCCATGTCCGCGTCACCAATCAGCTGTTCCCGCACGGTTTTGTCATTCCGATGAGCACCGAGATGACGATCACGCAATGGCACGTGCCGGTCGATGACGAGAACTGCTACTGGTATGCGATTTTTACCAGCTATTCGACGCCGGTCGACAAGCACAAGATGCGCAACCAGCGCCTCGAACTGTACGAGTTGCCCGACTATCGCTCGCGCAAGAACAAATCCAACGATTACGGCTTCGATCCGCAGGAGCAGTTGACCGCGACCTTTACCGGCATGGGCAGCGATATCAACGTGCACGACCAGTGGGCGGTGGAATCGATGGGCGCGATCCAGGACCGCACCCGCGAGCACCTTGGCCAGGCCGACAAGGCCATCGTGCAATATCGCCGCCTGCTGCGGCAGGAAATCGAGACGGTTGCCAAGGGCGCAAAGCCCTTCATGCACCTCGATGCCGCGCATGCGCGCAGCATCCAGGGTCCGGCGACGATGGACGGCATCGGGCCGACGCGGGGCTGGGAAGCCTTCTGGATGGAGGTCGACGTCCTCAGGCGGCGCGGCGCGCCGTGGGCGGCGCCGGTTCCTCCGGAGATCGCCGACAAAGTGCGTAATCTCAGGGCGGTGTAGCGATGGCGCGTCCGGTTCGGCGTCCGGAGGGCGGGCGTTGAGTTTTGTCACACGTCACGGTCTGTGGTCCGACGCGCAGTGGGAGGCGGCGGCGCGCCTGCGGAAAACCGTCGGAGACAGAAAGCTCGAAGTCATCAGGTTTTCGTTCCCCGACCAGCACGGCATTTTGCGCGGCAAGACGCTGGTGGCGAGCGAGGCGCTGGCCGCGCTGGAGAGCGGCTGCCCCATCACCACGACGATGTTCGCCAAGGACACTTCCCATCGCACGGTATTTCCGGTGTTCACATCCGGCGGCGGTTTCGGCATGCCGGAAATGCAGGGCGCCGCCGATGTCCTGATGGTGCCCGATCCCCTGAGCTTTCGCGTGCTGCCGTGGGCATCCGCTTCAGGCTGGCTGTTGTGCGATGTCTTTTTCGCCGACGGGCGCGCGGTGCCGTTCGCGACCCGCCAGCTGTATAAATCCGTGCTCGCGGGGCTCGCGAAGGGCGGCTACGACTTCGTCGCCGGACTCGAAGTCGAGTGCCATATTTTCAAACTCGAAGACGCCAAGATGGCAGCGGAGGATTCCGGTCAGCCGGGTCAGCCGTCCGTGGTCAGCCTGTTATCGCGCGGCTATCAATATCTGACCGAGCAGCGCTACGACCAGATGGAGCCCGTGCTCGAGATTGTCAGGCGCGACCTCGTCGCGCTCGATCTGCCGCTGCGGTCGATCGAGGTCGAGTTCGGTCCAAGCCAGTGCGAATTCACCTTTCTGCCGAAGGTCGGGCTTGAGCCTGCCGACAACATGATCCTGTTGCGCAGCGCGGTAAAACAGATCTGCCGCCGCCATGGTTTTCACGCCACCTTCATGTGCCGGCCGAAACTTCCGAACGTCATGGCGTCCGGCTGGCATCTGCATCAGTCGATCGTCGCGCGCGGAAGCGGCGAGAACGCCTTCATGGCCCAGGACGGCGACGAGCCGTTGAGCCCGTTCGGCCGTGGCTACCTGGCGGGATTGCTGCAGCACGCCCGCGCGGCGGCCGTGTTCACGACCCCGACCATCAATGGCTACAAGCGCTACCGCTCCTATTCGCTGGCGCCGGATCGCGCGAACTGGGGCCGCGACAACCGCGGCGTCATGATCCGGGCGCTCGGCGGACCCGGCGATACCGCGACGCGGCTCGAAAACCGGATCGGCGAGCCCGCGGCCAATCCCTATCTCTACATGGCTTCGCAGATTCTGTCCGGCCTCGACGGCGTCGGTCGCGGGCTCGATCCCGGACCATCGGCGGACACGCCCTATGAGACCGAGGCGGAGCCGCTGCCGAAGAGCCTGCGCGAGGCGGTGTCCGCCTTGAAGGACGATCCGTTCTTTGGCGCGGCGCTCGGCGCGGAGTTCGTCGATTATTACGTCCACATCAAGAACGCCGAAATCGAGCGCTTCGAGGCCGAAGTATCCGACTGGGAGCAGCGCGAATATTTCGAGTTGTTTTGAGCCCTTTCAGATTTCTGATCTGCGCTGCTTCAACAACGAAGGTGAGCTCCCTCTCCCCTTGCGGGAGAGGGTTGGGGCGAGGGGTAGCCGCGAATGCGGTGCCTGTTGCCACCCCTCACCCGGATCGCAGCGCGATCCGACCTCTCCCGCAGGGGGAGAGGTGCACCGA
>NZ_JBEKXH010000533.1:0-4153 GCF_049512235.1 Bradyrhizobium sp. | reverse complement strand
ATTTTTCGGTCCCGCAATGACTTTAAACAGGGCGCCCACAAGGGGCGCCCCTACGTGATGTCGATCCCGGTAGGGGCGACCCTTGTGGTCGCCCGCCTTCGGCGCCCCCCGTGTATCGAGCCTGTTTCATCCAAGGGGGGGCGGCCAAAGGCCGGTGGCGAACTAAACGCCTGCAAGAGGCATGGCCGCCGCGGCCACAGGCGTTATCCCACATAGCCGAAGGCGACACCCGGGTTGGCGGCGGTCTCGACCCACACGCTCTTGGTCTGCGTGTATGTCATCAGCGCCTCACGTCCGGAGGAGCGGCCGAAGCCGGAGCGGCCGAAGCCGCCGAAGGGCGATGCCACGTTGATGGTCTTGTAGCCATTGACCCAGAAGGTCCCGGCCCGAACCGCGGCGGCGACGCGATGGGCGCGTCCGACGTCGTTGGTCCAAACGGCGCCGGCGAGCCCGAACGGCGTGGCGTTGGCAAGCGCAATGGCCTCTTCCTCGGTCTCGAAGGGCAGTACGGCGAGCACCGGCCCGAACACTTCCTCGCGCGCGATAGCGGCGTCCGCCCCGACTTCGTCGATGATCGTGGGGCCGTAGAAGAAGCCCCCGGTGTCGCGCAGCGCCTCCGGGCAAGCCCCGCCGGCCGCGATGCGGGCGCCTGCCGTGACGGCGGCGCGGACCATGCCGTCGATCTTGTCGAGCTGGCGGCGGTTGTTGATCGGCCCGATCTGGGTCGCCGGGTCCGTGGGCAGACCGGTCGGAATGCGCGCCGCGGCCTTCGCCAATCGTTCGACAAAGTCGGCGTGGATCGAGCGATGGACCAGCAGCCGCGAGCCGGCGACGCAGCTCTGTCCGGCGCCGCCGAAGATCGCGGCCTGCGCGCCAACGAGGGCCCGCGCGAGGTCCGCATCGGCAAAGACGATGTTGGCCGACTTGCCGCCCAACTCAAGAACGCTCGGCACGATGTTGCGGGCAGAAGCGGCGGCGATCTGCGCGCCGGCCTCCGCCGAGCCGACGAAGACGACCAATCGCGTGTCGGGATGAGCCACCGCGGCGGCGCCCGTGGTCGGGCCGGCACCGGCCAGAACCGAGACCAGGCCCCGCGGCATGCCCTCGGCCCGGTCGCAAAGGACGCCGAGCACCAGCGAGGTCAGGGGCGTCAGCTCGGACGGCTTCAGCACGACCGCGTTGCCGGCGCAGATTGCGGGAGCGATCTGCCAACCCGCGGTGAAGATCGGCGCATTCCAAGGCGTGATTTGCACAACGGTGCCGACCGGCTCATGGCGGGTATAGTTGAGATGCGACGTCGGGACCGGAATCACCTCGCCGTGCAGCTTGTCACACCAGCCGGCATAGTATTCGAACATCTCGGCGACTTTGGCGACTTCGCCTCTTGTATCGCGGATCGGCTTCCCGGCAGAGATGGTCTCGAGTTCGGCGAGCACCTCGGCATTCTGCCTGACGAGGCGGGCGATCTCCCACATGGCGCGGCCGCGCGCCGCCGCGCTCAGGCTCCACCATTGCTGCTGCGCCGGCCGAGCCGCCTGCATCGCGGCATCGACGACGCTGGCGCCGGCATCGGCGAAGCTCGCGAACAACAGGCCATCGGCAGGATTGACCAGTTCGAGGGTGACGCCGCCACCGCGCAGCACGTTGCCGGCGACGACGCTGCCGATCTCGCCGCCGGGCAGGAACTCGCGAAGGATCGCGGCGGCGCGCCGGGAGGTTTCGGCATTTGCATGGTTCATCATCAGAGTGCTCCCTGGGTGCGGTAGTCGGCCATTCGGGTGAAGTCGGCGCCGTCGGGCAGGCGGTCGCTGGTATCGCGCCAGATCTCCGCGACATGGGCCGAGAGCGGCAGCATCACTCCGCTCGCGGCGGCAAGTTCGAGGGCAAGCCGCACATCCTTGCGCATCAGCCCAGCCGAGAAGCCGCTGTCGAAGCTGTTGGTCAGGATCCAGCGCGGGAACATGATCTCGCTGACGGCGCTGCGGCCGGTCGCCGTGTTGACGACCGCGATCGCCTCCTTTGCCGACAGCCCGGCAGCCTCCGACAGGCGGATGGCTTCTGCGGTCGTCACCAGATGCGCCGCGACCAGAAGATTGTTGACCAGCTTGACGATGTTTCCGGCGCCGGACGGTCCGACGTGCACGGCGCGGGCCGACATCGCGGCAAGCACTGGCTCGGCCAGGGCGAAGTCGTCGATGGCGCCGCCGACCATCATGGTCAGCGTGCCCTCGGCGGCGCCGGAGGGACCGCCGCTGACAGGCGCGTCGAGCAGCCCGTGCCCGGCCTCGGCAAGCCGCTTTGCGAGGCGCCGCGTCGTCCCGGGGTCGGAGGTCGAGGTGTCGATGACGACGACTTTGCGATCGCGGCGCTGCAACAGGCCGCCCGGTGTCGTCACCACCGCTTCGACGTCGCGGGCGAGGGGCAGGGAGAAAACGAGCGCGTCGGCACTAGACAATACGCCGATCAGGTCGGCGGAGAAGCCGACCCCCTGCGCTTCCACGGTCGCCCTTCGGGCCTCGCTGATATCGTAGCCGCTGACCTTGAAGCCCTTTCGGGCCAGGGTAGCCGCCATGCCCAGCCCCATATTGCCGAGCCCGACTATTCCAATGTTCGTTATAGCCATGTCTGAACCCGCCATTTGCCTGCCTCGCCCTTCTGATGGCAGCGCGCGAGCGTTCCAACAATAAGAAGTTTCAGTACATAGCGTGCTGAAAACGGCAACGCTATCCCGGGCTATGGGACCGGTTGAAAGGCGCTGAGCCGCTGCGCCAGGTGATCGAGAAGCCGCCGCGTTGCTTCGGGCAGACGTCGCCCGGAGCGGAGCAGGAGATGGCTGCGGACCTCCGACAGCAGGGTGTCTTGAAGCGGCACTGCCCGTAACGTTCCGGCCTTGAGTTCGCCGGCAATGACGAAGCGGGGCAGGAAACCTATTCCGAGCCCGGCCTCGATGAAGCGGCGGTGCAGTTCGAATGATCCGCTCTCCAGCCGCGCGATCAGGCGGAAGTCGCCTGCGGCCTCGACGCGGCCCTGCAATTGGCGCACGCCGTGGTCCATAGGCAGCAGCGCGGCCGGCTCGCTCGCGAACGTCCGCAACGGAACCGGGCCAGCGGTGGGTCGCATCGGATGGTGGATTGGCAGCACGGCCAGGATCGGCTGCCGGGCCGAGACGACGCTGCGCACATCCGGGTGGGCCGGGGGATTATATGCCATGCCGATGTCGGCTTCGCCCTGAGCGACCGCGGCCAGGATGCCGTCGGTGGTGCTCGACGTCACCTTGAATGTGATCCCGGGGTAATCCGCGGCGAATGCCGCCAATCCCTGATCCAAGAGGTCGACAAGGAAGCCGCCGCCGCAAAAGATGCGGACGGTACCTTCCTCGACGCCTTGCAGCCGCCGCAGCCGGTCCGCCAGCACGAGCATCTCATCGGCTTGGCGCTGGGCGTGCTCGGCCACCGCGCGGCCCGCCTCGGTCGGGACAACGCCCCTTGGCCCCCGTTCGAGCAGCGGTTGGCCGACCGCGGTTTCCATCTCGATGATCTGCCGGCTGACGGCCGACGCCGCCACGTTGAGGTGCTCCGCCGCGGCCCGCACCGACCCCGCCCGCACCGTGGCAAGAAAGTACTTGAGCATGCGATCGTTCATGGCGGACGACAATGACAGCTCACGAAGGGTGCGGAGGCGCGAAAAATCCAATGAAAATCACTCGGTGCGGCCCTGAACATGATCATGCATTTTTTCTAATGTAATAGTCAAAGCCACCAGACAAGGAGCGACCATGGTGCACTTTCTTGGAATCGATCACCCGCTCGTGGTGGTCCGCGATCTGATGACCGTTGCGGACCGCTACGGCGCCCTCGGCTTCGCACCGCGGCCCCTCGGCAGGCATCCCTGGGGTACGACGATGCGCCTCGTCCAGTTCGACGGCTGCTCGATCGAGCTGATGGGCGTCGAAGACGCGGGATTGCTGGACCGGCATGCCATCGACGGTTTCTCGTTCGGCCGAACCATCCGCGATCAGTTAAGGGAGCGCGAGGGCATCTCGCTGGTCGCGCTGAACAGCGGG
Source organism: Bradyrhizobium sp. (assembly GCF_049512235.1). Lineage (GTDB taxonomy): Bacteria > Pseudomonadota > Alphaproteobacteria > Rhizobiales > Xanthobacteraceae > Bradyrhizobium. Next base: position 90 of record NZ_JBEKXH010000533.1, on the reverse strand, counting down.
GATGCAGAGGCGGATGCCGGCATCGTGACCGCGCGCGGCATCCGATGCCAGGGCACGATCGACTTTGGCCGCGAGGTTCGCCTGGAAGAC
>NZ_JBEKXH010000532.1:0-4160 GCF_049512235.1 Bradyrhizobium sp. | reverse complement strand
CTCGGCCAGCACGCCGAAGGCGCCAATGTAAAGCGTCTCGCCCTCGGGCGTGATCTGCTTGCAGCGCTGGTGCTCGCTGTATCAAGGTGACGCTTTACTCGATCCTTTTCTCTTTTGCTTTTGCTTTTGGCCCCCTCTTGCGCGGGCGCGGATCTGATGCTGGGAGGGCAAACACAGCGAACAGCATCGAGTGGGGATTTAGTAAAGTGTCACCGTAACGCCCGCCCCCGACCCCTCCCCGCCGCTTCGCAGGGGGGAGAGGGGAGAACCCGATCCGATTCAATAGTTTTGACGGCTGGCCTCAGCGGCGGACGGCCTTTTCCAAGGCAGAGGTGACAAATTTGTTGAGGCTGACCCCGGCGCGCCTTGCGGCCGAGGATAGGTCTTTGTGCAAAGCTGGATCGGTGCGCACGACGAACTGGCCCGAGAACGGCTTCTCCGGCTCTTCGCCGCGCACCTTGCAGAATGCAAGATAATCCTCGATCGATCCGGCAAAGGCCTTCTTGAGTTCGGCCACGGATTTTCCCTGGAAGGTGACCACGTCGCGCAGGTCGGCGACCTCGCCATGGAAAATCTCCGCGTCCTCGTCGTATTCGACAGTCGCCTCGTATCCTTTATAATTCATCGTCGTCATGGCTCGATCCCTGCTTCAGTCAGAAAGCGGAGGACCGATTTCACGGCGCCCTTGTCGGTCTCCTTTTTTCGCCATGGTCCACAGGGCGGGATGAAAGCTTCCTGTGCGGCCATGTCACTCCATCATTGACGTCAGCGTTTACTGGGTCGCCCGATCAAGTCGGGCGATGACAGTTGTGCGTAGGGCCCGCGAAGCGGTTCCAATGAGCCTCAATCCAGCTTTGCTTCCATACCGGGCTTGACGCCGGGCCGCGCCATCAACGTCGTACCAGCTTGCGTCCTGGTCTTTCGAAGCTCGCCGATTCTTCCCTGTGACCCCGCTCAGCGCGGCAACAGATTGGTTTTCGCCAGATCGAGCACCTCGTCGCCGCGGCCGCTCATGACCGCCCGAAGCACCCATAGGCTGAAGCCCTTGATCTGTTCCACCGCGATCGTCGGCGGCATCGACAGCTCCTGCTTCGCGGTGACGACATCGAGCACGGCCGGGCCGTCATGATCCAGCACCTCGCGGACCGCGCTTGCCAGCTCTCCGGGATCCTCCACCCGGACGGCATGAATGCCCATGGCGCGGGCCATGGCTGCGAAGTCGGGATTTTGCAGATCGACTCCGGTCTCGACGAAACCCGCGGCCTTCATTTCCAGCGCCACAAAGCCCAGCACCCCGTTGTTGAAGATCACGACTTTGACCGGCAGCTTCATCTGGGTCAGCGTGATCAGGTCGCCCATCAGCATGGCAAAACCGCCGTCGCCGGACATCGATACAACCTGCCGCCGCGGCTCGGCGGCCTGAACTCCGATGGCATGCGCCATGGCATTGGCCATCGAGCCGTGGACCCAGGAACCGATCAGGCGCCGGCGACCATTCATCGCAAGGTAGCGCGCCGCCCAGATGGTGGGTGTGCCGACATCGGCCGTGAAGACGGCGTCGTCGGCTGCGCTCTCACTGAGAACGCGCGCGAGGTATTGCGGATGGATGGGCTTATACCCTGGCGTACCCTTGGCGAGTTCATCCAGTCCGGCGCGCGCCTTGCGGTAGTGGGCCACGCTGGCGTCGAGGTGCGATCGATCGGTTTTCACCGTAAGCTTGGGCAACAGCGCGTCGATCGTGGCGCCGATGTCGCCGACCAGCCCGAGGTCGAGCCTGCAGCGGCGTCCAAGGTTCTCCGGTCGAATGTCGACCTGCGCGATTTTTGCGTCCGCCGGAAAAAATTGCTTGTAGGGAAAATCGGTCCCCAGCATCAGGAGGACGTCGCACGCATGCATGGCCGCGTAACCGGAGGAGAAACCGATAAAGCCGGTCATGCCGACATCGTAGGGGTTGTCGTATTCGATGTGCTCCTTGCCGCCAAGTGCGTGCACCATCGGGCTCTTCAGGATCTCGGCAAGTTGCAGGAGGCGGCCGTGGGCGCCGGCACAGCCGCGGCCGCAGAACAGGGTGACGCGCCTGGCCCCATTGAGGAGGTCGGCCAATGCCCTCAATTCGGGCTCGGCCGGCTGCACAATCGGCGCCACCGGCAGCAGCCCGGGATTCGGCGAAATGGCGCGCCTGGGCGATGACCGAAGCGCCACGTCGCCAGGGATGACCAGCACGGCGACACCGCGCCGTCCCACCGCTGCGCGAATGGCGTTTTCCAACACGTAAGGGAGTTGAGCCGTGTCCGAGACGAGCTCGCAGTAGTGACTGCATTCCCGGAACAGTTCCTGCGGATGGGTCTCTTGGAAATAGCCGCCGCCGATTTCCCCGGAAGGAATTTGAGCGGCGATCGCCAAAACAGGAACGCGGCTGCGGTGCGCATCGAACAGGCCGTTGATGAGATGCAAATTGCCCGGCCCGCACGACCCGGCACACACCGCCAGGGCGCCGGTGATTTGCGCCTCGCCCGCCGCTGCGAAGGCAGCGACCTCCTCGTGTCGAACGTGAATCCAATCCATCGCTTTTCGCTTGCGCACCGACTCGGTCAGGCCGTTCAGGCTGTCACCGACCACGCCGAAGATGCGCTTCACCCCCGCCTGGGTCAGGGTTTCAACGATGAGATCGGCAACGTTTTCGACTGGCATGGCTCTTTATCCTTCATCATGGCTTCGAGGATGGCGGGGTGCGCTTGCGCCGGCGGTCCGATCCGCCGCATAGCCGTGGCCATGCCGAACCCTTTGAGCGGAAGCCCTGCCTGTCCATCCATCATTCTTATCGATCATGACCTGGACCTTCCGCAACAACCCGTAGCGCCTTTTTTACTCACTTGGCTGGAATCGATCCACTACAGTCAGAGCTGCGTGCGGCCGCCATCGACGGCGAGTTCGGCCCCGGTGATGTAGGAGGCATCGTCGGAAGCGAGGAATGCGACTGCGGTGGCGACTTCTTCGGGCTTGCCGAAGCGCTTTGCCGGGATCTGCTGCAGCAGAGCCTTGCCGAGTTCCTCGGCATCGGCGTCGGGAATGCCGAGTTTTCCGAACAGCGGCGTCTCGATCACGCCGGGACTGACGGCATTGACACGAATGTTCCGGCTGATCAGCTCGGCGGCAAGCGTCCGGGTCAGGTTACGCAGCGCCGCTTTCGAGGCTGACACCGCTGACGTTCCTGCGATACCTGCCTCGTCGAACCAGGAGGTCGTGAAGACGATGGCTCCGCCATCGTTCAAGAGGGGCAATGCCTTCTGAACGGTGAAGTACGCGCCGCGGAAGTTGGCATCGAGAACGTCATCGAAGATTTCCTCGGTCGTCTCCGCGACGGAACCCAGTTTGGCGATACCCGCATTGGCATAGAGGACGTCGATCCGGCCGTACTTCTCCCGTACCTGCCGGAACAGGCCATCGAGGTCGGCCGATTTTGTGACATCGGCGAGGATCGCCACGGCGTTCGCGCCGAGCTCTTTTTGGGCGTTGCTCGCCGACTGCGAGCTGCGGCCGGTCACGACCACCTTGGCCCCCTCCTTGATGAACTGCTTTGCGGCGGCGAGGCCGATACCGCTGGTGCCACCGGTGACGACAACGATCTTGTTTGCGAAGCGACTCACGACATTTCTCCTCCGTTGGCCTGGTTTGCTGTCTCCCTGCTAATCCTGTTCACCGAGCGTCTGGATGTAGGTTTTGCCGTAGGGATAGAACAACTCCTTGCGACCTTGCTGCCACGCAGCCTTCAGTTCTGGCGTCGTGATGTCCCAGTCCGGCCGGCATTTCCTGGTAACGGCACGCAAATCCTGCCGGAGATCTTCCATGGTCGGCCGGCCGAAGTACCAATAGCCATTGTAGATCTTGTAGATGACAAGACCGGGTTCGAGCACGATCACGTGCGGGATCATTGGATTGTGCAGGGGATCGGTGTATTCGGCGATGTCGAGATCCTTTTGGACCACGCGGCGCGCGTCGGAGAGGAAAGGCCAGTGAGCCCCGACCCCGCTGCGATATTCATTGGTCTCGGTGATGTTGTCGGTGCTGATCGTGACCAGCCGGCAATAGCCGACCTCCATCTCGATGGAGCTCGACCAGCCCTTCCGCCGCCCGGCGGTCCTTCGGGCAGAAACCGCCGC
>NZ_JBEKXH010000531.1:0-4175 GCF_049512235.1 Bradyrhizobium sp. | reverse complement strand
GCTCGTGCTGCTCATGAAGGGAAATACCACTGAGGGTCTGCCGGGCATCAACCTGGTGGTCGCGCGAGCCGAGTCGAAGAAGCAGATTCAGCGGCTTTCGAGGCAGGTGCCATGCGGAAGCGCGGGTGGGGCGGGGAGCACGACACCTGCCTTTGACGGCGGTCGGGTCACTTTGCCGAACCTGATCGATGCCGGCGCCTCGATCGATGGCGGGAGTTTTTTGGCCAGCCTCGACTGGCCTAAATCTTGAATGCGAAACTCACGAGCAGAGACATCGTGGTCTTGTCGTGAGGCTCCCATGGATATGCCTTCCAGCTCCCCCGTCGGCGCCGCAACCATGCCGTCGGCCGCGAGTCCGGGCGCGGCACGCGCGGCAGGCGGCGCCGATCACGCCAACTATCTGCACCATGCCGGCAATCCCTGGTTCCTGGCGCTGACCGCGCTCGGCGTCGTCTACGGCGACATCGGCACCAGCCCGCTCTACGCGTTTCAGGTCGCGCTCGCCGGCATCGGCCATTCGGCCCCGGTCGCGGCCGAGGTTTTGGGCATCGTCTCGCTGATCTTCTGGGCGCTGATGGCGATGGTGTCGCTGAAATACGTCATCTTCGTTCTGCGCGCCGATTATGACGGCGAAGGTGGTATCCTGGCGCTGCTGTCTCTGGTTGCCGCCGACCGGGTCGCCGATGGGGCAAGGCTTCCGATCCTGGTTGCCCTCGGCGCGATCGGCGCCTCGTTGCTCTACGGCGATGGCGTCATCACGCCGGCGATTTCGGTGCTTTCGGCCATGGAAGGGCTGAAGCTGGTCGCGCCGAGCTTCGAAAAATTCATCGTGCCGGTCACGCTGGTGATCCTGATCGGACTGTTCGTGATCCAGCGCCGGGGCACCGAGAGCATCGGGAAGCTGTTCGGTCCCGTCATGGTGGCATGGTTTGTTGTCATCGGGGTGCTCGGAGCGGCCAATATCCTGACAGCGCCGGCCATCCTGCAGGCCGTCAATCCCGTGGAGGCGGCGCGCTTCCTGATCGCCGATCCCCTGATTTCGTTCGCGGTGATCGGCGCGGTGTTCCTGGCCCTGACCGGCGGCGAGGCCTTGTACGCCGACATGGGTCACGTCGGTCCGACCGCGATACGCCGGGCCTGGTTCGTCCTTGTGCTGCCGGCGCTGGTCCTGAATTATTTCGGCCAGGGCGCGCTGATCCTTTCCGACCCCTCGGCGGCGGACAATCCGTTCTACAAACTGGCCCCTGGCTGGGCGCTGATCCCGATGGTGGCGCTGGCCGCGGCTGCCACCATCATCGCGTCGCAATCGCTGATCTCAGGCGTGTTCTCGCTGACCCGGCAGGCGATGCAGATGGGACTGTGTCCGCGCGCCAGGATCGTGCCGACATCGGTCGACGAGGCCGGACAGATCTATATCCCGGCTGCCAACTGGCTGCTGATGGCGGGGACGTTATTCACCGTCGTGCTGTTCCGCTCGTCGGACAATCTGGCGGCGGCCTACGGCATCGCGGTGTCCGGCACCATGCTGATCACCACCATCCTGCTCTACCGCGTCGCGGTGGCGCGATGGCGCTGGCCGGCCGCGGTGGCGTTTTTGATCGTCGCGGCCTTCGGCGCGATCGATGCCATGTTCCTGATATCGAATTCGATCAAGATCGTCGAAGGCGGCTGGTTTCCGCTCATCGTCGGCGGGGCGATCGCGGCCCTGATGCTGTCCTGGCGCAAAGGCTCTTCGCTGGTCAGGTCGCGGCTGCAGGAAATGTCGATGCCGCTTCGGGAATTTCTCGACTATGCCGACAAGACCGTGATCGGCCGGGCGCCGGGAATGGGCGTATGGCTGACCAAGGTCGAGCACGGCGCTTCGCCGATGCTGCTTCGGCATATCGAGCACAACCGGGTCTTGCACCAGACCGTGGTGCTGCTGACCTTCGTGGCCGACCGCCGGCCGCGGGTGCCGTTTCACCAGCGCCACGCGGTTCACAAGCTCGGCCGCGGCTTCTACCGGATTCAGGTCCGGCTGGGATTCATGCAGACCCCGGATATCCCGCTCAGTTTGATCAACTGCAACAAGCTCGGCTTCGACGCCGATCTCGATCACAAGAATTACTACCTGGCCCATGAGACCATCGTCCGCCGCGACGTTGGTTCGGCAATGGGCCCGATATCCTTTGCGATCTTTTCATTTCTCAACCGGATCGCCAGCCGCGCACCGGATTTTTTCAAAATTCCGCACGACGCCGTCATCGAGGTGGGATTTCGCGTCGAGATCTGAAATGGGCGCGGCTGCATAGGCCAGCCGTCAAAACTATTAAATCGGATCTGCTTCTCCCCTCCCCCGCGAAGCGTAAATCCCTTATTTGGCCCTTGAGCCGGCCGGGGATGGCTCGGAAGATTGCAACGATTGGGTGAAGCTTTCCTAAGTGTTTCCCGAACTGTTCGGTCCCCGCGTCCGCTACAGCGGGGCTTCGTTCGGCTTCCAGGTTTCCTGGCCAGCATGCTCGGCCCCGAGGTCGCCGATGAAACCGCCCGCATCATGGAATACGAGCGCGCCTGGCGCGCCAATCGCGACGCCTTCGCGCCGATCTTGACGGCGCGATAAACCATGCGTCATTCTTTCCGGTAAAACGATCGGCCGACCCGGCATGGGAGGACAGGTATTGAAGTTTCTGGCATGGCCATGCCTGGCGGTCGGTATCTGGACGGCATCGATGATGGCGGCCCCCGCGAGCGCCGATCCACTGCACGACGAGATCGCGCCTTTCGGCAAGCTGCGGGTGGCGATCGCGGTCAGCCCGGCCGGCGGCGCCTTCTGGTGCACCAAAAACGAAGCCGGCGGCTATGCCGGGGTGCCGGTCGATCTCGGCAAGGCGATGGCGGCCGAGCTCGGTGTGCCGGTCGAATATGTCGTGCATCAGAATTCCGGAGAGATCACCGATGCCGCGGCCAAATCAAGCTGGGACGTCACCTTCCTGCCCAGGGATGGCCTGCGCGAGACCAAGATGTCGTTCGGGCCTGTCTACGAGGTGGCTGACGCGACCTACATCGTCAAGGCAGGTTCAACGGTGGCGAATTTCCAGACCCTCGACCAGCCCGGCGTCAAGGTCGCCGCCGTCAATAACACCACCACCATGCGGGGCGCGATGGCGCATCTGAAGAACGCAACAGTCATGGGTTATCAGACCTATGACGAAATCTTCGGCCTGCTCAAAAGCGGCGAAATCGATGCCTTCGCGCTGTCGCGCGACCAGCTCAACGCCATGGCGAAGAAGATCCCGGGAACGCGGGTGCTCGATGAAACCTTCAAGCAGACGGTGACTGCGGTTGCGGTGCCCTTGAATCATCCGCTGGCGCTGGCGTTCGTCACCAAATTCATGACCGAGGCCACGACGGATGGCGTGCTGCGGCGTGCGTATGACAACAATGCCCTCAAGGACTTGCCGATCAGGATGAAATAGCGATCACAAGTTACGGCTTCCCGCCGCCCTGTATCGGTTCGAGGCCGGCCTTGGTGAGGATCGGAGCGGCCTGCGCGGAGGAGAGGTATTCGATCAGCGACTTCGCCGCATCCGGCTCCTTCGAGGTGGTAGAGATGCCGGCCGAGAATATCGTGATCTTCTGGACCTCGGCCGGCAGCGGGCCGACGATGTCGATGCCCTTGACCGGCATCAGCTCGCTGATCTGCTGAAAGCCGATCTCGGCGCCGCCTTGCGCGACGATTTCGCCGACCGGGGTGGCGGGGATCATCTTGGCCTTGCCTTTCATCTCGTCGGCAATGCCAAGCCGCGAAAACAGTTCGGTACTGACATAGACGCCGCTGGCGCTGTCGGAATAGGCGACCGATTTCGCCGCCTTGAGCGTGCGCGTGAGCGCATCGACCGAGCTGATGTCCGGCTTCGGCGCACCGGCACGCACCGCGATACCGATCGGCGAGCGCACCAGATCGACGCGGCTGTCGGCGACCGCCTTGCCCTCTTTGATCAGATCGCCAAGGGCGTAGCCGACCAGGATCAGCACGTCGACGGGCTCGCCGCGTGCCAGCCGCACCGGGATCGCATTTGGCGTGGTGCCCATCGAGGGACCAAAGGCGGTAACGACCGTATTCCCGCTGGCGCGTTCGTAGTCGGGGATCAGAGCCTTGTAGGCGGCGGTCAGACCGCCCGAGATCATCACCTTGA
>NZ_JBEKXH010000530.1:0-4202 GCF_049512235.1 Bradyrhizobium sp. | reverse complement strand
CTTGTCCTGATTTATCCACGGGCGCATGCCGAACCATGCCTCAAAGCCAAGGCGGCCTTAATGATCGCTGTTATCGGATGTGGAAACCCAAATCGCCTCGATGACGGTGCCGGCATCGAGGTATTGCGCCTATTGGACGCGCGCGGGCTCGGCCGCGATGCGCGGCAGGTGCGTCTGCTGGCCGCCGGCACCGACGGCATGGCAACGATGTTCGCGGCGCGCGGTTGCCGGGCTCTGATTGTTGTCGATGCCTGTCGCTCCGGCTCCGAGCCGGGGGCCATATTCGAAGTGCCTGGCGACGAGCTTGAGCAGCGCTACCAGCCCTCCCTCAATCTTCACGATTTTCGCTGGGATCATGCACTGTTTGCCGGCAGGAAGATCTTTCGCGAGCAGTTCCCTTCAGACGTGGTGGTGTTGCTGATCGAGGTGCAAACGACCGAATTCGGCATCGGTCTGTCGGAACCGGTATCGTCCGCGGTTGCGAAGGTCACCGATCGCGTCGAGGGCCTGATCCGCTCGCGCTCGCAAATGCAGGCAGAAATCTCATGACCGCAGCGTCAGCGGTCAGCCTGAAACGTGGTTCGCTTTATGTGAGTTGCGATGTCTACGACCGTTATTTTGCAGGGCTCGAAACCGTCATTCTGCTGCGCCGCGACCAGGATCTCTGCGTTCTGCCGGTCCGCCACGCTGCTGCCGGCGGTTATCTCCTCAAACTGCGCAACAAGGCCGGCGACCGCGTCGTGCACGCACCGGATTTCTTTCGCGAATGCGGCATCGACGAAAACGTGGAGCTGGAATTATCGGTCGCGTGGTCCACGGAACGCGGCGCGCTGGTCGCGGCAGGGGCCCTGCATCTGTAAACAGAGTTTGCATATCGCATAATCGATAGACATTGAGACAGGAGCCGCGTTAGACTGGCGGCGGCTTGACGCGCCCCGAAGAAGGGCGAAGGGAGAAACCTGTGGCAAGTCCAGTCGCAGACGAAATGCGCGCCGCCTTGTCGGCCGCGGATGATGCGGATGCGACGCCATCCGAGCGCGCCGAAATGCTGATGGAAATCGCGATGGGCCTGCAGCAGCGGCCGAAATCGGCCGATCAATTGCATTCCGCGGTGACGCTGTACGACAAGGCGCTGACGGTTTGTCCGCAAGAAATGCGGCTGCTACGCGCGCGCATTCTGGCGCGCAAGGCGACCGCGCTGCAGGCAATCCCCGAGCAGGGCACAGCCATGCTTGAACTGGCGCGTGCAACGCTTGAAGAATCCGTTGCGACCCTGATCGAATTCGGCAAGGCCGAAGAACTGGCCGAGGCCGAAATGAATCTCGGTTTGGTCGTGCAAAGTCTCGCCGGCGCCGGCCGGGCGCGCATCACCGACGCGATTTCGGCCTACCAGCGCGCGCTGCGTACCTTCACCAAGACCGGATACCTGCGCGAATTCGTCATCCTGCAAAACAATCTTGCCACCGCATTCCTGTCGATGCCGATGACCGACGAGCGCGGAAAGATGCGCGAAGCGCTTGCCGTGCAGGCCTTCGAGGAAGGCCTCAAGGCCGTTTCGCTGATCGACCATCCGACCGAATACGCGATGCTGCAGAATAATCTCGGCAACGCGCTGCAATACGTGTCGTCCAGCCACAGGCTGGAAAACAACCTGCGCGCCCTCGATGCCTATGACGAGGCCTTGAAGGTGCGCACGCGCGAGACCACGCCGCTCGAATACGCCAACACGATTTCCAACAAGGCCAATTGCCTGTGGAATCTGCCGGACGATCCGGAAAATCCCGACGCCGGCAACCGCACAAATCTGACGCAGGCGAACGCCTATTACCGTGAGGCGCGCGCCGTCTTCATGGAGCACGGCGACCTCGAGAAAGCACGTATCGTCGCCGAGGCCGTCGATCAAACTCAACGCGAGATACTGGCGTTGCCGGCAACCAATGGTCACGGCGCGCTTCAGGCGATCAACCCGTCCAATACAGGAGCATTGAAGCCATGACGGCCTCCATCACTCCCGTGGCCTTGGTTCTTGCCCTCGCCGTGGGCATCCTCGCTTCCATAGCCGGCGGCGCCATCGGCGGCATGATTGTCGGCGGCAAGATCCTGGGAAATGAACTCGCCGCGATGTTGGGAGGGTTCTACGGTCCGCTTGCCGGTGTCGCAGGAATTGTGGTTGGCCTGCTCGCGTTCGCGCTCATCGGCTGAGGAACAACCAATGTGGCAAATGACGCAAAACTCGATCGCCCTTTTTCTCCGCGGCAAACTGTTCGCCGAGCCGGGCAAGGTTATTCAGCGATTGCTGATCGGGATCGCCGTGACAGCAGTTTTGTTTGTCTGCCTCGCCGAAGCGGGAACGCCGCTGTGGCTGGCCGCTTTGGTGGCGGCGCTGCTGGGCGGCGGCCTGCAACCCTATCTCTTCAAGGACCTGCGCTATCTCTGAGGACATCGCGCACGAGCCAGTGAGGCCAGCATGAACGTCCACGATATGGCTGCAACCGTCCGCAATGATCTTGCCGGCTTTGTCGGCGACATCGAGCGGCTGGAGACCGTGTTTGCGACCTGGGACGAGACCGAGCAGGCCGCGGTCGGAGCCTACAGGCTCGCGATCGAGGCGCTTAACGGCGAGGCGCTGCGCCGGCTGATCCGGGCCCTGAAGAGCGATCCGGCGGCGCTGGCCGCGATGAAAAATGCAATCGCCGACGAGGTCGTCTACGCGGTGTTGCGGCGGCATGACATCGTCAAGGCAAGTCTGAACGAGCGTGTCGAAGCCGCGCTGGAAGGCGTTCGCCCGATGTTGGCCTCCCATGGCGGCGATGTCGAGCTGGTCAAGGTCAAGCCGCCTGCGGTCGAAGTGCGCTTCATCGGCGCCTGTGACGGTTGCCCAGCCTCGGCGCTGACTTTTCATGCCGGCGTGAAAAAGGCGGTTCAGGACGCCTGCCCTGAAATCAGCGATATCGTCCAGGTCAAGGGACTTGGCGGGTCGGAGGAAAGTGGCGTGCGGTTCGTCAGCCCGTTCGCGCTCGGCAGCAAAGGCGGCTGGATCGCCGCCGGACTTTTGTCGGACATCCCGGAAGGTTCGGTGCGTTCGGCCGTGCTCGGCGGCGAAAAGGTGCTGCTGTCGCGCAACGGTTCGACCGTTACCTGCTTTCAGAACGCGTGTGCGCATCTCGGCTTCCCGATCCATGACGGCGAGGTCGAGAACGGCATTATTACCTGTCCGCATCACGGCTTTCAGTACGACCTTTCCAGCGGTGAATGCCTGACCGCACCCGAGGTTCAGTTGCAATCGCATGCCGTGCGTGTGATCGGCCCCCGCGTCGAGGTGAGGATTTCGGCATAACCATGCAGGTCTCGTTTGCCCCCAACCGCCTGCACAAGGCGCTTCCCCGGCCCGGGGACAATCATGTCGCGCGGCCGCTTCTTTCCAAGCGGGGCGCGCGCGTGGTTCTGGGCGGCGAGGCCCTTGCGAACGGGCTGGCACGGTCGATCGTGCCGAGCGCGAATACGCTGTTCGGCCCGCGCGGCGCCTGCCTTGCGAGCGAGCATGGCCCGCTGTTTGTCTGCGATACCGGGCATCACCGGCTGATGGTCTGGCGCCAAGCTCCATCAGCCGATCAGGCCGATGCCGATATCGTCATTGGCCAGCCGGATTTCTTAGGCGAGGGACGCAACGCCAGGGGCGAAATCGGTGCCGCGACGCTCAACATGCCGACCGGAATCGCCGCGTGCGATGGCGTGCTCGCGGTCGCCGATGCCTGGAACCATCGCGTCCTGATCTGGCATGGTTATCCCGAGACCTCGAACCGCCCCGCCGATGTCGTGCTCGGTCAGGCCGATTTCACCGGCGGGTTTGCCAATCGTGGAATGAGCACGCCGGCGGCCGACGCCATGAACTGGTGTTATGGAGTAACGATCGCCGACGGCAAACTTATCGTCGCCGACACCGGCAATCGCCGCGTCCTGATCTGGAACGAGATGCCGCGGCAAAACGGCACGCCGGCCGACATGGTTCTCGGTCAGCGCGATTTCGTTACCCGCGACGACAATGCCGGCGAAGCCGGCGGCGCTCAGGGCATGCGCTGGCCGCACGGTATTGCGGTCAAGCGCGGCATGCTGTTCATCTCCGACGCCGGCAACAACCGCGTGATGGCATGGCGGCCCTTTCCAGTCTCGATCGGGCAAGCTTGCGATTTCGTGCTCGGGCA
>NZ_JBEKXH010000529.1:0-4212 GCF_049512235.1 Bradyrhizobium sp. | reverse complement strand
CCTCTACGACCAGGTTGATCCGTCCGCGCCAACCGACGGCGAACGTTCCCTGCGGCTGTTTCGGCGCGAGCATGCGGGACGGCTGGAGGTAAGCGTCAACATCGATGGCAAGGCATTGGGCGAGAGCGGAAATGTGCGCGTCGATGTCGCGCTGCCCATCGTCCGCATGCGCCTCTATCTGTTCGAGCTCGGCGTCGCCATTCTCGCCGTCGAAGTGGCGCTTGAAAAATACCCCACGGTCAGGATCGCAAACAGCGACCGCCCGATGTCGCTCGCCCACGCGCTGGCCTTGCAGAACGCGTTGCGGCGCATCTACCCGCCCTATTTCAAGCAGGAACATGTCGACCAAGACAGCTCCGAGCACATTCCGGAATATCCGGCTTCGCTGCGATGGTCCGGCGGATCGCCGGCCACGCACCTGAAACCTTCGGAATGGATCGAGCGTGTCGCGGTCGATCGCCGCAATCCCATCGATCAGATCTGGAAAAACATTCTTGCCCCGCTTCCGATCGAGGAAACTTCGCAGGACGCCGGGCCGCGCTGGCGACAGATCATCGATGAACGTGTTCCCTCAATGGTCTTTATCGGCACGCGCGACGCCTCCGGGGTCGAACGCAAGGATTTTGCCCGGCTCTGTTTCCTCGATGACCCCGGCACAGGTTTTCCCTGCGCCGAAGCGTTTCTGGAAGGTTTCGAACGCAGGCATTGCTATGACCGCCACTGGTGCGGGACCTATGGCACGCGCTATCTGTTCTCCGGCTATTCCATGGTGATGTTCGGAACCGGCGACCCGGAAAAAGGCGACGACATCTTCCACCAGGTCCTTTCCGAACATTTCAGACGGCATTATTTTCAGATGGGGTTGCTGATCCAGTTGCAGTTTGCCGCGCTGCTGTCGCTGTCGCAACGCGTTTCGGAAGCCGTGAAGGACAAGCGGATAGGCGGGCAGGCGGATTTTCGTCGCCGGATGCTGGACATCGAGGAGGAGGTCCTCACTTTCGAGCAGCGCTACTGGTTCACGCAGGTGTCAAACCAGCTTCAGGCCCGCGAGATCTATGACCTGTGGCTGAAGATGACCGGCGTCGCCGGGATTTACGACGAGGTACGCGGCCAGGTACGCGCCGCCAACGCCTATCTCGACGCCCGCGAGCAGGAAAGGCAGACCGGCGCGTCAACGCGGCTCACGGTCATTGCAACCTTCGGCGTCATTATTGGCCTTGCGTTGGCATTCCTCGGGATGAATGCGCTGGCCTCGTCGGATTTTCTCGCGGCCTTCGGCGTCCCGAAGGAGCTGCCGCAGGCCGGACAGACCGCGCCGGGCGGCCTCACCCCTCTGTGGCATCTGGCGGCGGCGCATGCCGCAGCGTTCTTCGGCGTTCTGACGGTTTCCTGTGCTCTCGGCCGCTTCCTGTTGAGGCATTACTCCAACCGGGCAGCCCCGTCGGATCGGCCGGAGCAGGGCAGCGGCGGCATCACCGCGCGACTGAATGCGGATCTTGCGACCATGGCTTGCGCCGGCCTGTTCCTGACCATTGTGTGCATGCTGTTTTCGAAGTTGTGATAAACGGGCCGGCATCCGCGCAGCGCCCGCGCATTCACAACAGCCAGAACTCGCTCCGTTCCGGGATCGGCGCCCCTCCGGCCGTTCTTGATCGCGCCCGGGCCTCCTCCGTCAGGCAATACATCCGTACGCTGTCGCCGGCGAGCCGCTCGGCCGAAAGCCGGGAGAGCAGTCGTTCGGCCGCGCCCAGCGAGCAGCGCACCTCGAACACCGATTTCTGCACCCTCGTGCCCTTGTCTTCGAGCAGCCCGGCCATGCGGCGCCGCACCCGGTTCGAGGCGACGTCGTAACAAAAGACAAAAATGTGCTCGCGCGCCATCTGTCCTCTACCGCTAATGATCGATGACGAAGGGACGATAGGTCGCGCGCCCCTCGATGTGAGCGGCGTAGGCGTCGGCCTGTTCGCGCATCAGCCGGCGCCATGTCACGCGCTTGCCGGAGCGCGGACTCGTGACCGTCTGTTCGCAACGATCCTCGTAGCGCCTTACGATCGCGTCCGAAGCCGCGCGCGACAGCCGGCCGCCGCCGCTCTGCTGGGCCACGAACATCTCGCCGCGCAGGCCACCGCCATTGATCATGGTCAGCACCAGGCTTTCCGCCAGCCCGGCGCGGAATTCCTCCATCAGGTCGAACACGCAGGCGTCGCGGAAGTCCGAGGTTTCGTGCAGCGCGCCGAAGCCAGGATGCAGCCCCGCCGCCAGCGCGATCGCGCCGATGTCGCGGGCCAACAGCCAGGAGGCGAGATCAAGCGCGGCATTCACGGGGTCCGCGCCGGTCCGCCGGGTGCGCTTGCCGAAGGTGACGCCGCCCAGCAACAGGCGCCCCCAGGCTTTCCAGTACAGGCGCGTGCCGGCACCTTCAAAGCCCATCAGCGCATCAATCGATGCCGCCGTCTTGGTCTTGTCGATGGCGCGCCCGATCAGCGCCGCCGCATTGGCCACCGCATCGATTCCGCGGCGATGGTTGATCCGGCGCAACAAGGCGCGCTGGTTGGCAAGCCGTCCCGCGACGATAATGCGCGCGAGGCCAAGGCGCAGCGTGGGGTCGAGCGCATGACGCGCCTGCGCCTGGTGACGGCGGGCATGCTGCGACAGCGTCCGGGCCAGATGCCCGGTGGCGCGCCCGTGTCCATCGACAAAGCCGACCGGGATATCGCAGGCGAGCGCGTGACGCAGGGTCTCCAGGTCGGCATCGACCTGCGGGCCGATCTCGATGCGATCGATGCGGGAATGGTGGACTGCGATCAGCTCGCGCCCGGCGGCGTCGCCTTCGACATCGGCCGCCTCCTGAACCGCAAACGACTGATTGCGCAGCAGCAGCCTGCGGCCGGGGGTCTTGACGTGCAGCACCCGCAAGCCCCGGTCATAGCCGGCCTTCGCCAGCCCTTCCTCTTCGGTGGCCGCGGCGTGTTCCGCTTCCGCCAGCCTGTGATCCTCCTCTGCGAGGCGCGCCAGCGCCGCGGTGGTGTGGTCGGTGGCGTCACCCTTCGGATCGGCCAAGGCCCAGCCGCGGACGAACACATGGCCGAGGAAGCGCAGGCTGTCGTCATAGGCTGCGAGACGGGTTTTTTGCGGATCGAGGCGCAATCCGTGTTCGGCGAGCAGTTTTTCGACGCGAACGAAACCGGCCTCCGCGCCGGGCCGGTCCTTGGTCAGGATCAGGAAATCGTCGGCATAGCGCACGATGCGCAGCCCGCCCCGCGAAAACGTCTCATCGAGCGTGTCGAGATAGAGGTTGGCGAGCAACGGCGACAGCGGCGAGCCCTGGGCGATGCCGCGCCCCTGCACGGCGCCCTGTTCGAGCCAGATCGCCAGCAGGTCGGTCAGCGGGCTCGGCAGCACCGATTTCGAGAAGCGCGCGAGCAGCGCATCGATCGGGATGGTGTCGAAGAAATCGTCGATATCGGCATCGACGGTCCAGACAAATCCCTGGTGGCGCAACAGTTCGACACGCTTCACCGCGTCGGCCACCGAACGGCCCGGCCGATAGGCAAAACTGCCTTCCTCCATTTCGACGTCGAGCAAGGGCATCAGGATCTGGGCGACCGACGACTGCGCAATGCGGTCGCGCACGCAGGGAATGGTCAGCTTGCGCTTGCCGCCGCTCGACTTGTCGATCATGGCAATGCGCAGCGGCCCCGGCCGATAGCTGCCGTCGCGCAGGGCGGCGGACAGCGCCGCGATGCGCTCGCCGGCGTTGGCGGCGAAGCTCTCGATAGTCTGGCCGTCGCCGCCGGCCGAGCCGGCGTTGTCGCGCACCCGCTGCCAGCCGATGGTCAGGCCGGCCGGCGATGACGCCCGCTCGAAAATGGGGCGGCCATCGAGCGGGGCGGGCAGCGAACGGGGTTTCTGGTCGGACATGCAACCCCCTGATCGCAATCGGGAATTTACTGGCCAGCCTGCTGGATTTATGGTAAACGGCTGTATTCAAAAGGAAATTATGGGGATACTCGAGCTTGTTCATTGAATGTTCAAGGGCGTCACGGAAAGTTGAGGCACGCTGCTGGATTTCCCGCCCGCAGATCCTTGTTGACGAAGGGATTTTTTGCCGACAGTCTGAAGACCTTCCGCGACATGCAGCGGATTGAGACCCTGGGTTAAAGACTCTAACAGTCCCTGATCGAGTCTGAAGACCTTCCGCGACATGCAGCG
>NZ_JBEKXH010000528.1:0-4219 GCF_049512235.1 Bradyrhizobium sp. | reverse complement strand
GAGATGACGCTGCGGGAAATGGCGTTGCGGGACGGTGACTTCTCCCCTCCCCCCGCGCGCGCAGCGCGTGGCGGGGAGGGGTCGGGGGTGGGGGGTGTTCCCACGCGCACCGAGCTCGTTGAAGCACCCCCCACCCCCGACCCCTCCCCGCCGCTGCGCGGGGGGAGGGGAGCAGACAGCTCCACCAGCGTCGGCAGGAATCCGGCCAGGGTCTTGCCGGCGCCGGTGGGCGCGATCAGGAGCGCGGAGCGGTCGTCGCGGGCCTTGGCCAGCAGGGCCAATTGATGCTCGCGCGGCGACCAGCCGCGTGCGCCGAACCATCGGCGAAACAGGTCCGGCAGCAGCTCGGCCGAAGGCTCCGGAGAATTGGGCAAGACGCGGGGCGGCACGGTCCGAGACTTATAGCGTTTTCCAGCGAAAGCCAGCCCCGCAATTGATGCGAGGTTGATACCGGTTCGCGTCAAAGAAACGCTTCAATACGAGAGGCCGCCACGGCCGCTTCGTCAAGGCCCCGCATCAGCGTTCAGCTACTCCGTCACCGGCCGGTCGGAAATATCCCAGTCCTGGCCGTTGAAGATCGAGATGTAGAGCGTCTTCATCGGCGTGTAGTCGTCAGGGGTGTAGCTGTAGGTGATGCCGTCGAGGAAGAACGGCGAATGAAAGCCGTTAAGGTTCGAGGCCTGCTTCAACACGTTTTCGCGGGTCAGATCGTCGCCGCAGCGGCGCAGGATTTCAGCCATCGTCACCACCTGGCCATAACCTGCGAACGCGATGGTATTGTCCGGATCGACATTGGGCAGATATTTCTTGCGCAACGCCTCGAATGCCAGCACATCGGGATCGTTGGCCCAGCGCGGCACGCCGGCATCCTTGGAATAGCGGATGGCGACGATGCCGGTCGCATTCTCTAAGCCCGCGGCATTGAGGATCGAGCGGCCGGTAGAGCCCGCGGAAAGCAGCTGCAGCGGCTTCCAGGCGAGCTCGGCCACCTTGCGGATCGACTGCGACGTCGCCTTGCCGGTCGTGATGTTGTAGAAAACGTCCGCCCCCGACTTCGAGAGGTTGATGAGCTGGCTATCGACCGTCGGCTCGGTCAAATCGTAGGGCTGCTCCATGATCACCTTCGCGGTCCCGCCGGCATCGGCCAGCACCTTCTTGAAGGGACCGAGGAAATCGCGGCCGAAATCGTCGTTCTGGTAGAGAATGCCGACCTTGGCATCCGGCTTCACGCCGACGACGTGCTTGGCCAGAATCCGCGCCTCGGTCGGATAGAGCGGCAAGCCCGCCATGGTCCACTTGTAGTTCTTCGGATCATTCCATTTCGACGCCCCGGTATTGAGCAGGAGTTGCGGCACGCCTTTCGAATTGAGATATTTATGAACGGCCGTCTGCGGCGCGGTGCCGAGGGAGCCAAACAGGGCGAGCACTTCCTCCTGCTCGACAAGCCGCCGCGTCGCTTCAACGCATTTCGGCGCGCTGTAGGCATCGTCCATGGTAAAGAACTTGATCTGGCGTCCGTTGATGCCGCCGCTTTCGTTCAGCATCTGGAAATAGGCTTCGCCGACCCGGCCGAGCACGCCGTAGAGCGAACCCGGACCGCTGTGCGGGACGGTCTGGCCGAGCTTGATTTCGGTGTCGCTGGCACCAGGATCGTATTTCTTCTCGGCGGCCTTGACAGATGTGGCGGTCGCCAGGATCGTGGCGATGGCGGTGGCGCAAAAATCGCGCCTCGACTGATCGTTGTTCATTGCTTTTGTTTCTCCCTGGAGCAAGCATTGATCAACATTCGCGCGGTTCCGGCAATAGCGAAGTTCTAAGGATTTGCGCCGCCATGCCGCTTGCGCTTTCGAAGCAGGCGCGAATTCCGTGAGACGATATTCAGCTCCTGATTCAGCTCCTGGCCGCGACCACGACCAGACCGGGTACCGGCGCGTTGTCCTCGTTGCGGGCTGACAGCTGTTCGAACCGCGCCAGCGTCAGCCCGGCAGCCCCGATCGATGCGCGCACGTATTGCGCCCCATGGGCATAGCGCAGCCCTCGGCCGAGGATGACGCCCTCGCCGCCATGGGTTTCCAGCGTGAACGCCAAGAGGCCGCCTTCGACGAGCACGCGCCGCGCCCCGCGCAGCAGCGGCGCCAGGTCGGACAGATAGACCATCGCGTCGGCGGCGAGAATGAGTTCGGCGCTGGCGTCGGCTTTGCGGCGCAATCCCTCCACCATTTCCGTCACCTCGAGCGCCGCATAAAGCCCGGTTGCGCGCGCCCGCTCGATCATGCGCGGCGACAGATCGATGCCGGTGAAATGATCGGCCCCGCTGGCGAAGGCCGCGGCTGCAAGCCCGGTGCCGCAGCCGAGATCGATGGCGCGCCTGAAGAAAGCCGGCATTTGCGCCGCATGCCGCGCCGCCAGCACGGCCTTGAACAAGAGCGCCGGACCGCGATAGCCGAGATGGTCGACCAGCGCCGCCTCGAACTTCGAGGCATATTGATCGAATAGCGCACGCACATAGGCCTGCGGCATGGCCGATACCTGCTCGGCCCCCAACAGCATCAGCCGCAGGCTGGCGCCGTGCCGGTCCTCGGGGTCGGCTTGCCGCGCGTTGCGAAAGGCCGCGATGGCCTGCTCGCGCAGGCCTAGCCGTTCGCGAATTTGCCCAAGCGTAAACCAGGCGGAAGCAAAGCGGGGGGCCAGTTCGGTGGCCTGCAGCAGCAGGTCGGCGGCGGCGACAAGATCGCCTTTGAGCTGCAGATCGCGGGCAAAATCGAAGCGCCGGTCGGCCATCAGATCGCCGGAGGACAGGAACAGGCGCGCGGGCATCATCAGAACCGGTTGAGGGTTTCAAAGGTCGGGGCAGGACTCGAATGAATCCGACGTCAGCCTATATAGTCAGGATGCGCCCGCAAGACATTCTGATCCCGGATAATGCCGGCCTGTGCTGCAAGCCCGGCGGCTTCCATATCGATCCGGTGCGACCAGTCGAGCGCGCCATCATCACCCACGGCCATTCCGACCACGCTCGATCCGGCCATGGCGCGGTGCTGGCAACGCAGCAGACGCTCGATATGATGCGGCTGCGCTACGGCGGTCATTTTGCCGGTTCCACGCAAGCCATCGCCTATGGCGAGGAATTGCGGCTTGGCGGCGTCAGCATCAGGCTACATCCCGCCGGCCATGTGCTGGGTTCGGCGCAGATCGCCGTATCCTGCGATGGCACCTGCATCGTTGCCTCCGGCGACTACAAGGATGCGCCTGACCCGACCTGCGCGCCGTTCGAAGTCGTGCCTTGCGAGGTGTTCATCACCGAGGCCACTTTTGGCTTGCCGGTATTTCGTCACGGCGATGCGGCCGGCGAAATCAGAAAACTGCTGGCTTCGGTCGCACTGTTCCCGGAGCGCGCGCATCTGGTCGGCGCCTATTCGCTTGGCAAGGCGCAGCGCGTGATCGCGCTCGTTCGCGCCGCAGGCTACGACGCGCCGATCTACCTGCACGGCGCGATGGAAAAGATCACCCGCTATTACCAGAGCCGCGGCGTCGCGTTGGGTGACCTGCGCCCGGTCAAAAGCATGAAGAAGGCCGATCTCGCCGCTACCATCACGCTGGCGCCGCCCTCGGCGATCTCCGATGTCTGGACCCGCCGGTTTCCCGATCCGGTCACGGCGTTTGCGTCGGGCTGGATGCGGGTGCGCGCCCGCGCGCGGCAGCGCGGCGTCGAATTGCCGCTGGTAATCTCGGATCATGCCGACTGGGACGGACTGACCGCGACCATCGCTGCCACAGGCGCGGGTGAAGTCTGGGTCACCCACGGCCAGGAAGACGCGCTGGTGCATTGGTGCAAGAGCAGAGGTCTCGCCGCGCGTCCGCTCGACCTGGTGGGCTATGGCGAAGAGGATGAAGGCGATGCCGGGCCTGCGGGCGAGGACGCCGAGGCATGAACCGCTTTGCCGAATTGCTCGACCGCCTCGCCTACGAGCCCGGCCGCAACAACAAGCTGCGGCTGATCACGCGCTATTTTCGCGAGGTCGGAGATCCCGATCGCGGCTACGCGCTCGCAGCCCTGACGGGTGCGCTTTCGTTCAAGCACGCCAAGCCGGGATTGATCCGCGATCTGATCACCGATCGCACCGACCCGGTGCTGTTCGCGCTGTCCTATGATTACGTCGGCGATCTCTCGGAGACGGTAGCGCTGATGTGGCCCAAATCTGCTCCCCTCCCCCCGCGA
>NZ_JBEKXH010000527.1:0-4222 GCF_049512235.1 Bradyrhizobium sp. | reverse complement strand
CCTGTGTGGTCTACGGCATGCCGAAAGCGGCGTTCGACTGCGGTGCGACCGAAATCGAGCTGCCGATCGGCAAGATCACGGAGCGCGTGTTGAACAACTGCAGCGCCACTGCAAAACGAGCGGTCAGGGTGTGACATGTTCGGCTTGAACAGGCGGGTCAGCGGCGCTGCGGCAACGAACATTCCAGAGGCGCTTGCGGTATCTTCGCCGTGCGGAGACCCGCGTCAGGATTCGCACGTTGATCTGTTGCAGAGCTGGATGTCGCTCGCCGAAATGCAGCAGCGCGTGATCCGGACCCTGATCGCGGAGATCCAGGATACCTCCGGCTTCGTGGAAAAGCAGGCGGACGATCTGAGCGGCCGGTTCCAGCGGCTGGCCCTGAGCGCGCAGCAGCAGACCGGACGCGTCGAAAGCCTGACCAGTCTTGCAACCAGCATCGAGGTCGAAAACCAGCCGGTTCCGATCGAGGAAATCGCCCGGCTGCTCAAGGACACGCTGGGCGACGTTATTGTGAAGATACTGATGTTGTCGAAGGACTCGATGGCCATGGTCTATGCCATGAGCGAGGTCAGCGCCAACATCGTCAATGTCGAGAAATGCATGGCGAGCCTGCAGCAGGTCACCAGCACGACCAACATGCTGGCGTTGAACGCGCGGATCGAGGCCGAGCGCGCCGGCGCGGCTGGGGTCACGTTCCGCGTTGTGGCCGACGAGGTGCGCGAGCTTTCGAAGGCGACGCAGGCATTGTCCGTTACCATGAAAAGCGAGCTGAAGGCGATGACGGACGGTGTCGCCACCGGCCGGGCCACCTTGCAACGCGTGGCGACCATCGATCTGACCAACAACATCCTCGCCAAGGATCGGCTCGAAACGCTGCTGGGCGCGCTGCTCCAGCGCGGCAATGTCGTTGAAGATATCGTCGCGGAGGCGGTCTCGGAGGCGGGACTGATCTCGGCCGATGTCGATGGCATGATCACCGGCCTGCAGTTCCAGGATCGCGCCAGGCAGCGGCTGGAGCACGTTGTCGATGCGCTGAGCGTGATCAGCGAAGCTCTCGAGGAAAACAAACGAAATACCGCCAGCGTCGCGCCGGAACTGCTCGAACTCGCGCCCGCCGACCTCGGCTGGGTTACGGGACTGCTCGATCGTTTCACGATGAGCGAGATGCGCGCGCGGTTCGCCGCGGAGCTTCTCACGGGCGCGCCTGGCGCCGAGCCTCATCGGGATGCCGGTCCAGGGGACACAAACGGATCCATCGAACTATTTTAGGACAGCACCATGAAGTTTGAATTCCAGCCCAACGACGCCCGCGTCACCCTCAGCGGCGAATTCACCTTTACCGACCACGTCGCTTTTCGCGAGGTTGCCGACCGGCTGCTGCAGGCCGATGACCGCACCATCGTGGTCGAGCTGTCGCAGTTGCGGTTCATCGACTCCGCGGGGCTCGGAATGCTGCTGATCGCCCGCGACGAGGCCGGCAAAGCCGGCCGCACGCTGGTGTTGTCGCAACCGCAAGGACAGGTCAAGCGGATGTTTGCCGTCACGAAATTCGACGAACTCTTTACCATTCAAGCCTGATCATCATGCTGCCCGTGCAGGATCTGCAGCAACACTGCGCGACGCGCTGGGATGGTGCGTCCGAGGCCACGCTCACGCAATCGCTGGCGGCGCCGGCAACCGCATGCATCGAGGCCGGCCTGCTGGTCGATGACGGACCGGACCATGCCGGGAATGGCAGCTGTCTCAGTCTCACGGTGTCGGTACGGTCGATCTATCGGGAGGCGATTGCCGGGGCATTCGTGCGCGCGATCGACGACAGGCTGCGGCTGAGCCGGGAACTGCGCGATCGGATCGTTACCGCCTTGCACGAAGCGCTATTGAATGCGGTCATGCATGGGCATCTAAAGCTGGAGGCCGGGCTTCGCGATACGCTCGGCGGGTTTGAAACGGCGCACGAAACGATCGTCAGGCAGTTGGCGTCGCAGCAATATGCGCAGAGCCGGGTAGTGATCGCAGCGCAATGGGGCGCCGGCCGCCTGCTGATCGCGGTGCACGACAATGGTGTTGGTTTCGACCCTGACAAAAACCGGAGCCGGCAGCGCGGCTGCGGCCGTGGTCTGGCCGTTGTGGAAGCATTCTGCGACAGCGTCACGCATCTGGACGGCGGCAGGACGATCGTTCTGGGATTTGAGCTATGAACGTCTTGGTTGATACCGGGAAGGTTTCGGAGCCCGTTGCGGCCGATCGCGCCAGCATTCTGGAATGCACGCTCCTGATCGCCGATGACGATACGTTGTGCCGCCGGCTGCTTGCGGGAATCCTGCAAAAACAGGGGTTCAGGAAATTCCTGTTCGCCGAAGGCGGTTATTCGGCGCTGCAACAGATCGAGCAACATCAGCCCGACCTTGTGCTCCTGGATATGCAAATGCCGGATCTCAGTGGACTGGATGTCTGCAAACGGATCAGGGCCCGGGCGGCGTTGATCGACATCCCGATCCTGATGCAGACCGCGACGGTGGATCGCAAGCAAATGGGGGTGATGTTCGCCGCGGGCGCCTCGGACTTTCTGTCGAAACCCATCAATCCGTCGGAATTGATCGCGCGCGTGATCACCCATCTCGAGCGCCGCTGCCTGCTGCGCGAGCTGCGCGACTATCGGGAGCGCACCTCCGCAGAACTGGAAGCCTCCCGGCGGATGCAGCTCGAGCTGTTGCCATCTGCCTCGCTGCAGGACGCGACGGCCAGTTCGACCGGCCTGCGCATCGCATCCTATTTTCGCCCCTCTTCGGAAATCGGTGGCGACATCTGGGGAATGCTGCCGATCAATGACGGCTCGTTCGGCATCTTCATCGCGGATTTTACCGGCCATGGCGTCACCGCCGCGCTCAATACCTTCCGTCTGCATGCCTTGATCCATGAATACAGGCACTTGCATGGCGACCCCTCCGCTTTCCTGTCGGCGCTGAACAAGCGCTTGGCAACGCTGCTGCGGCTCGGGCAATTCGCGACCTTCCTGTACGTCGTGATCGACCACGTCGCCGGCCGGCTGAGGATCGCGTCCGCCGGCGCGTCGCCGCCGATGCTGATGGCCGGATTGCAAGGCTCTTCGCAGCTTGTCGAGGCTTCCGGCGCGCCGCTCGGCATCGCGCCGGACATGCAATATGAATTGCACGAGAAACCGTTCGCACCCGGTTCGATGCTGCTGCTCTACAGCGACGGGTTGCCGGAGAATCCGGATCGCGACGGCAACCGGATCGGTGAGATCGGCCTGCTCGAGGCGATCGATGCCTGTGAGGCCGGCCTCACGCCCAGTCAGCTTGTCGAGCGCGTCTGCGCAGCGGCGGGCATCCAGGCCAACGTTGCGCTGCCGGACGATACCACGGTCATATGTGTCGATCGGCGCGGGGTCCGGGCCGTTGATGACGATATATAAAGGAAATACGTGACTTCATTAATGTACGTTGTCCGGATATGCGCCGCCGCGGTTGGCGAAGCCCGTGGCGGGGTGCCCAAAGGGCGGGGATGAACGTCATGCCGACTGATTTCAGCAACGTGCCGCTGTTCGATCGCGAGCAGATTGAGCTCCTGCGCGAGGCCATGGGTCCGGAAGATCTGGGCCCGATGCTTGCCGAACTCCCGCGGCACGCCGTGCAATCGCTTGATGCGATCCAGGCCGCGCTGACGGCGGATGATCTCGATCAGACCCGCCGTGCGGCCCATGTCCTCAGGGGATTTGCCGGCAGCTTTGGCGCCGCGCGCCTGGCCGCGATCGCACGCGCCATCGAGCTGGAATGCCCGTCGGTCGCGGTGCTGCGGCAATGCATGCCGGCGCTGGTCGAGACCATCGAAGCAACCGCTGCCGCGATCGATGAGTTGGCCGCAACGGCCGGCATGGCATCGTGAAAGCGCTGCTCGACAGGCTCACGGCGGAGACCGAGCGCCCCGCGATACGGGAGCGCGGGTCCCCTTATACGGCGATGATCGCTGCCGCGGCCTTGGTCATCATCATGGTGTGCGCCGCCGGTTTCACAATCTGGAATATGCATCAGCGGGTGATGCTCGAGGCGCGCGCCAGCCTCGCCAAGCTGTCCGTGGTCATTGCCGAGCAAACCTCCCGCTCCTTTCAAGAGGTGGATACGGTGCTGAGGGAAGTCGCTGAGCACATCGGCCAGGCTGGATCGGACGTCTCCAGCATGAATGGCCGAATGTACCATCAGTTCCT
>NZ_JBEKXH010000526.1:0-4254 GCF_049512235.1 Bradyrhizobium sp. | reverse complement strand
TTCAGCGCCACGGTACCGAGCAGGCCGAGCATCTTGTCGAGCAAGGTGCGCCGGTCGCGATTGGACCAAAACTCGCCCGCTACGGCCCGTTGGGGCCGCTGCCCGTGGCCGGGCTGCCCTGCCGTTTGCACGACCGATTCGTGCCCCGAGCGCACCTTCCTGGCGGGCGGCAACGCGAAGGACAGAGTGAACCCAGGGAGCGGATTGCACGACCAAGTGGCGATTTGACAAGCGAGCGGCGGTGTCCGTGTCACCAGGCGGAGGGTTTAGCCATGCCATATCGTCATACGCAACGCGGAACTTGGATCATCCTCTTATGTCTTCTGTTGGCCGCGCTCAATGCCGCGATCGTATGGCGGAGCGGGCAGTGGCCGCCGGCGGTCGCGCTGGTCGTTCTGATCGCGGTTGCGATCGTGTTTTCGTCCTTGACGATTGCCGTGAGCGAGGGCGAGCTGCGCTGGCATTTCGGCCCGGGATTCTGGACCTATCGGCTCGCCCTGGACGACATCGAGAAGATTGCGATCGTGCGTAACCAATGGTGGAACGGCTTCGGCATCAGGATGGCGGCCGGCTTCCGGCTTTATAACGTGTCGGGCCTCGATGCGGTCGAACTGCGTTTGAAATCCAAGGAAATTCGCCGCATCGGCACCGACGATCCGCAGGGCTTGGCGGCGGCGCTGAAATCGCCGGGACAAAAGCTCTGAAGGCTGGCGATCACGCCTTCGCTCTGGTATCTAGCATCCAAGCACCCGCCTCTCACGGCGGGTCCAGCGGTCCCGTAGCTCAGCCGGATAGAGCGACGGTTTCCTAAACCGTAGGTCGCATGTTCGAGTCATGCCGGGATCGCCAGCGCTTCAAACCAGCTTGCTGGTTCGCAGATTGAGCGTGCAGGTATCGTCGGGACCGCTGCCCTGCGGTTTGACGCTGCGATACTCGAACCGCAGCGTCGGATCGCCCCGCGACGGGCTCGCAACCGTGGCGCGGACGTAGCCGGACTCGAACTTGGTAAAGCCCAGCCGCGGGTCGAGCTGCTTCATGTAGGATTTTCCGACTTCTTCGCCGGGCGTCACGATATGGCCGCCGGCGCCGGTCAGCACGTAGGGGATGTCCTGCCCGGTATCTTGCCGGACCACCCGCTGGTAGAGATGGGCATGGCCGCAAATGACCGCGTCGGGCCAGAAGCCCGCCTTCTTGCAGGTGGCGTCGATTGCGGCGCTGGTGGGGTCCGCGGGTTTT
The DNA here is from genome assembly GCF_049512235.1 of Bradyrhizobium sp. GTDB lineage: Bacteria > Pseudomonadota > Alphaproteobacteria > Rhizobiales > Xanthobacteraceae > Bradyrhizobium. The sequence continues at coordinate 3,018 of NZ_JBEKXH010000526.1, read as the reverse complement.
TGCGCGGGAAACCAGCGCGGAAAATGATGGATCGCCAGGATCACGGCAGGCAGGCCGCCGCTGCGCAATTTTTTCAGCCGCACCAGCTCCTGATAGAGGAACAGCAATTGCGGTTCGTCGAGCCAGCCGAAGGATTCACCGCAATTGCTGTAGAGGCCGATGATCGACAGCAGCGGCGCATCGAGCGTGAAATATACCCCGGGCTGGGTCATGGTTGAGCGCAGGATGCCGCCGGCGCCGACCCAGCGGCCGGGCGTTTCCGCGCAAAAGGCCTTCTGGAAGGCATCCAGCGAAGTCATGGAGTCGTTATAGGTAATGCCGTCGTGGTTTCCCGGGATCGCGAAGATCGGCGCCGGATAGCCCTTGAAGGGCTCGTAGAACTGGCTGTAATAGTAGTTCTCTTCGCCGTAGAAATAGACCACGTCGCCGACATGAAACAGGAATGCCGGCGGAGAGGCGATCGCGTCGCGGGTGATCAACTGGCTCACCTTGACTTCGAATGCGTCCAGGCTCTTCTCCGATGTCGCGCCGCTGTCGCCGATGACGTCGAATGCGAGGCTCTTGCCGCCGGAGTTGCTGACATAGCCCGGCGGGTTGGCGCCTAGAACCGTCGCGAGGTCCATGCGCGGATAGCCGTGCGGCGTCGGCACCGGACCGCGGGTCTGGCCCTTGGAGCGCACCTGCACGTAGGGCGTCTGGTAGGTGGTGCCGTCATCGTCCGGGATGAATTTGCCGGAGGCGTCGGCGGGATCGATGTCGGCGAAGACAAAACCTTTCAGGTTCTGGGCGGCAACCGGGTTGGTCTTGCCCTTGGCCGAGGCCGCGGTCCCGGCAACGGGAGCCGAGATCGCATGTGCGGCGGCCCGCCGCGCCGCCATCGATCGCGGGCGCGACCTTGGCATGATCGACTTGCGAACTCCGGCCGAGGTCTTGTCGATCTCCTTGATTCCGGTCTCCGCGGGACTGCCGTCATCATTGGTGTTCGTGGTCTGGGAACTGAATTTGACAAAGATGCCGATAGCGCCGGTCGGCAGCAGAAAAATGATGCCGCCATCCTGGTTGGGGCCGTTTTCGCGGTAATGCGGCTCGCCATTGATGAGGTTCTTGGCGCCCTGGTTCATGTGAATATTCTGGATGCCGGTGAAGCCGGTCGGGACCGAGCCACCCGGTTTCTGGCCGACCGGATTGCCGGTGCCGAAAACCGCTACCAACGCCGCGGATTTTCTGGCCTCGGCCAAGGTTTTCCTGAACTCATTCTCCAGCGCCTTTGAACCAGGACGAAGATCGTCGAACTTCTTCGGATCGATAAGCCCCCCGCGCACGAAATCCAGCCGCGGCAGGGTTGGCTGCGCAGCAGCCAGCTGGAAGTCCGGCGTCATGCGCAGGGCTTCCAGCTTCTTGATCAGCGCGCCGGCGGCGGGCGTAGAGCGCCTGCCGAAGTTGGCAATCTGATATTGCAGTTCGGGCGCCCGTCCCCGCTCGGTCGATTGCAGATTGACGGCGACGCGGTAGGCCGGATGTTCGGGGTTTCCGGGCTGCACCAGGAGCAGCCAATGCGGGCCTCCGGCCCGCTTCGGGCGCGAGGCGGTGATTTTCCCAATCAGCAATCCATAGGTACCGAGCGTCATATGCGTTTCTCCAATCATGTCCGATGTCACGGCGATGCGCACGCCAAAGTCGAAAGGCGGAAAATATTTGCGGTAAACCTTGAAATAGGTGCCGGGCATGGTGTTGCCCGAATTGCTTTCGTCCCTCCCTCCGGAGTTGCATTGTTCCATGAATGCTCCCAGGTTGTGAAGCGCTTTGCGACCACACAGGCCGATCACGGGCTGCCTCCCCGCACCCGTTGCCGGCACGACCGGGAGGCTTAAGATGCCGTTGGCCGGCTTTCGCACTAGCGAGAAGCAAGCGCAGCGCATGACAGAGCGCGGGAAGAGTCCGGGTGATGACGACTGACTCCGGCGCGCTATCCGAAGACAGCATCGAGGTAATCAAGGTTCTGGCTGCAACGTGCGTGTTTGTGTCGTATCTCTTTCTGATCGAGATAGCGCGCGGCAAGGCCGCACTCGCGGCGGGGATGCTGCTTACATTTCCCGCTATAAACGGAATAACGCTTTTGGTTGCTGATTTTCCCAGCGCGACCGCGAAAGCGGAAACGATGATACCGATGATCGCATTCAATGGGGTTATGTGCCTCGGCTTCGTTCTGGCATTCATTTCGCTATACGAAAGAGCTTCGCCGGATCGCCTCCCAATCCTCCGATGGGCTTTGCTGTCAGTTGCCGGGGCTGCGTGGTTCATCGCAGCCCTCTTGGGAATTCCCATTTCCTCTCGACATCAGGCGTACCTTGTTTCCGGATACCTCATTGTCGCAATAGCTTTCGTCGCAGCCGTTTCGCCGGTGAGCAAGCCGGCGGCGCCACCTTCCTTGCAGACTCCCTGGCGAGAGAGCTTGCGAAAGCTGACAGAGAACCGACAGTTCTATTTCAGGATTGCATGGTTTATTGCGACTCTATCTCTCGTTCTCTTCGCTGCGGCTCTTCGTCAGGAGAAACTCGTAGGTGCGCTTGGAGCCGCTCCCCTGCTGCCGTTATTCGGACTTTTTGCGCTCGCCAAGAATGAAGACCCACTCCCAGCCTTGCGGACGATCAGGGCCACCGTTTTGCTTGGACCGGTTATCGCGATGACATTTGTCGCCGGGTTCAGCGCCTTCGTCGACCGCGTAAACCCTTCGGTCGGGCTTCTGCTGCTGCTCTTTGGTTGGGTGCTGTGCCTTCTGGCAATCTGGTTTGTGAGCGCGGTCGTGTTTCCTCGTCTGCGTTGACCACGGCACAAGGCGACTGCGACTGGTTGAGCGATTCCGTGAAACTATCGTCATTCAACCGGAGTAAAGCCCCTTGTCGCGCGCCTGGCGGATGGCGAGCGCCGCCAGCAGGTCGAGCATCGGCGTCGACAGTCCCGCAGCCCTGGCAAACGCGGCGGGCGCGCGCACCAGTGCGTCGATCTCCATCGCCCGGC
>NZ_JBEKXH010000525.1:0-4254 GCF_049512235.1 Bradyrhizobium sp. | reverse complement strand
CTCGGAAAATTTCACTGCGTGGCTACCCAATAGGCCGCCGACCTTTTCCACAAATGGAATTACAAGCAGTGCGACAAATAGCCCCCCGCCAATGGCTAAATGTAGGGCTTGATTTGCGACGAGCGTTCCAAGCCATTTCAGGCTTGCCTTGTCGTTCTCTTCCTCTTCTTTTTCGATCTTAGGTTTCGCTCTTCGCTGCTGTAACACAGTAGCAAATTGTTTGAGATGCCAAGCCCATCGTGGTGAGACAGCCAAAAAGACAGAGCAGACGATCAGGGATGCTAGAATTGGGATGGTGAAGTCGGTAGAAAGGTAAAGCCCTTCGTATATGCCCCTCAAGGAGATGATCCCGGATACGGCGACGAGCAACTGGACCGTGGCAATCCAACGAATCGGAAGGAACGGGTCTACTTTTGAACCGAGCGCGGCAATTAAGCCGCCTTCGGTTGGATCGACAATTCCTCGGATTGGACGATCTCCGAACATTGTGAACGCTGCCCCGCCGTAGTGGTGATTCTCCTATGACAATATGGGATCAGAAAATACTCTAGGTTAGCACTGCACGCCGCGGCGCTAACGGAGTCTTGTTGTAGAGGTCCGCGACGAGGCACTTGAACCCGAATGCGGGGATCGACAGTTCGGCGCCGCCGCCCTCCAGGACCGATGCCGCCCAGCCGTTCTCCGTCTTGAGGTCCAGTTCGACTTCCATGCGGTCCTGCGAGACGATCAGGACGGCCTGGCAATGTTCGTGGGCGCAATAGAGGTCGCGCTTCACGTCGACCCATCGGCGGTTCGTCCCCGGCACCGGGATGTCGTCCGTTCCGGAAATGATCTCGGCGAGCAGGTACGCCTTCTCGACGAAGCGCTGCCCAGCGCCGAAGTCGGCGTCGATCACCCCGACGTCCGGCTCGGGCTTATAGTCGCCGCTGGCAAGCTCGAGACCGGGGCGCTGGGCCGCGAGCATCGAGGGGTCGTGGCTATCCAACGCGTCGTTAAGCAGCATCTGCAGGTTAGTGGCGATCTGATTGTGCGAGAGTGTCGGAGGCGTCATCATCATGGGGACACCACCGAGTAATTCCCAGCGCTCATGATCGGGCCTCTTGTGCTGGAAAGCACGGAATTCCGCGCCCGACATCCGGCCCGCGCGACGGTCAACAACTGCAGCTTCCATAGGCGCCATCCTGCGGCTCCGCACGTCGGTGATACGGCCGAAGTTAGGCCGCTCGCCTCCCGATCACAACTCGCAAGCGGCCGGCCAAATTGGCCATCTCGCAAAAAGACCTCGACCTCGACCCTTGCGATAGGTCGTTTATAGCATTGAGGAAAGCCTTGCACATCCGCTTCCTTACCCCGTCCATGCTATCCGGGACCAGCGCAAGTGTGGACTGGGGAGATCAGATCGAGGATCCGACCCATATCGAGGCCCTCGTCGCAGATAAGCGGGCCGCACGCCGTCATCGCGGCACCGACCGGCTTGCCAGGGCGGCGCCGGCTAGCCAAACCTTGCTGCTCGGCGCCGCCGCCCGCGGCGACAATCTCGGCGCCATCGCCGCGGCCCTGCTGCGCCCTTCAGAGAACGCCTCGCTTTGATGGACAAAGATGGATGGGATCTTCAGGACCTTGATGGCGAAGTCCCGGTCGGCTATTACAAGGGCGGATTGGAGCCGACGCGTAATCCGCCGTTAGACTTAAAGCTATCGCGGGCTTCGGCTCCAACCCGGCACACGAGCTACCAACAATTTAGCAGCGGCTTACGCCGGATTTCAATTGTCGAACGCATCTTCGGAAGACAGCCCACGGATGAAACTCTCGAAAGTTTCGGCGAGAAACGTAATGCGATAATCCCACTTCTGATCGACATGGACGACCGAGGGCTCGCCATTTGGGCCGCATTTGCGGTAGTCGAGACATATCATGTCGTGGCCAGCAGATGGGCAATCGGCGAAGTAGACCCCGATGTTCGGGTAGCCTCCCTTTTCGACCCAAAGCGCGCTGCCGCATTCGCCGCAGAGCGAATATCTCTTGCGGCTTCCAATCGAAAAGATTCCGGTGATCGCGACGTGGTCCTCAGCCCATGTTGTGCGGGAGGGACTGCGGATGCAAATCTTACGCGGCGTTCCCCCATTCTGGTGACGAGAGAGTTCAATGTAAGCCGCTGGCACCCTGTAACCTAAACGCTCTTGCACCGCATCGATAGTCTGTTGGTCGGGCGGCGCATCGACATATTCTCGGTTCGCATAGTCAGACTCTTCCCAAAAATCAGTCAGGTCAAAATCTCCATAAATCTGCGGCATCGTTGAGCAATCCCAGCTCGGGCGGGTTGGAGGCGAAGCCGCAACCCGCCACTTGGCATGAAGTTGAATGCGGAGCAGATCATTTTTTGTTCCTCGCGGCAATCGGTTCGTTCCGTCAGGATGCAAGCGACGGAGACGATGATGGCGGGTAAGGAGATTTCGGTACGAAGTATGTTGCACATTTTAATCTGTCTCCTATTCCCTGTCTGCTTTACCGAAGCCGATAGCTCAAGGGCGGATCATGATCCGCCGTTATGAAGCGCCAAGATGGCGCATTACGCCTTCGGCTCCAATGCGCCCTACGCACTGATCATACCAACCTCAAAAGCGCTTTGGCGTCTTCAAGCGCCGTCCCGGCGATCGGATTGAAGTCATCCTTGATCGCCAACTCCGCAATCGTCGCGTTGACGAAGTCGGGTTTCAAGCGCTCGATGGCGAGCGGTCGGGCGGGACGGCATGATTTTAATCTCCCGTAAATAAGTGCAGTGTCACCGTAACTTCCCGCGTAACTTCCCGGGCGCCTGCATTTTCGCGCGATCGCACATGCCAGCGAACGCCAGGCTACTTTGCATGGGGTTGTTTTCGATATTTTTTTGGCATGCCGAGCCGTAGCTCGCGTGCACCGCCCGCCTTCGCCCGATAGGCTTCGGGCGCGGCAGCCTTCACTCGGCTATCGCGCGCGAAGACAGGGAGCGAGCACCCCATCGGCGTTGCGGCTGGCTTGCCCGATGATGTCCGCGCGGCGGAGACGCAATATCGGGCCCGATGGACACGTCTGCGCCATATTGCCGATGCGTTGAGTGCCGCGATCCGGTTCACCGAAGGCCGAGGCCGCGAGGATCTCGACAAAGACGAAATGCTGGCTTTAGCGCTGGTTCACGCCATCCTGATTGGAGGAGAAGCGGCGGGCAAGGTCACTGCCGAGTTACGCGACCAACATCTACGAGGTCGCGCTGCCCGGCGTGAACGACGCCAGGGAGGAAATGCGCAAAACGTATCTCACTCGCCTGAAGGAGAATCGGATGATGGAAGAGGTGTTTGGGTGGCTTGCGGCTTGCCGGTGCGCTCGACGTGCCACTTGGTCCGCGGAGGTCCCGACATGTCCGAGCACATCAAGGCGCATTTGCGAGGCGACCCTTAGCTTAGGGTCGCCAAACGCAAAAAAGACCCGTCGAAGACGAAGAGGCCTGACGCTCAGGGAGTCGCCATGTTCCCGGCCGCGGTTAAGTCGTTCTTCGGATTATACCCGGAGTCGTGTAGATTTCGGAGATACATGGTGTGGTCGGTGCTACTTACACCGCCCTTCCAGCCGACCGGAGGCGCAGGCACAGCGGCAAATGCATTCATCGCGTGGCTATGTTGGTTCCGATGCGCGGCCAGAGCGGCAGAAGTAGAGAGACTGAGGATAGCAAGACTGACAAGAAGGCCTTTAGTCATAGTTAGCTCCTCTTTGATATCCCCCCTGAAGCTCCTAACGTGTAGCATACCGGCTTGTTCCAATGAAAATCCGGCCGAACGTCGGCGCCTCTCTTGTCTTGCCGCAGGCTTTGCACACGAAGCGGTTCCAGATCGGAGAGCCGGATCGGATCGGGCCATTGGCGCTGATCGCGATCGAATTGCTACGGTGACAGTTGCGCGCGACTGGGTAGCGAAAGCATCTACATTGCTAAAAGGGATGTAATCTCAAATATTTAGGCATTATCCGTCTCGTATCTGGCGGCATGGCGTCTGACGGACGCGCGCCAGCGGCTACGACTGGACCGATTGCAGTAGTCGCGGATCGCCTCGACAAGCCCGCGGATGTCAAAACTGAGTTCGCCGCGCGATCATCCGGGCGATCGCGGCACAACAGCAATTCTCATTTTGACTTTTGCGATTTTGTTGGGTTTGGCACCTTGTGGACGGGGTTGGCGCGGGGAACGGCGGAGGTCAGGGAGGGCGTGGAGCCGGCTTGAGAAAG
>NZ_JBEKXH010000524.1:0-4279 GCF_049512235.1 Bradyrhizobium sp. | reverse complement strand
TAAGGACCGCACCCTGATCGTGCATGCGATCAGCCATATGCGATTGCCCTGTGATCGCGACATCAGCGCGCTGGTGGACTACTTCGCCGAGCCGCGCCGCATGCCCGAGGATTGCGGCGCCATGACCGCGCTGTTTCCGAACCATGGCGACGCGCCGGCTGATCTGCGCGATGTCATCGAGCGCACGGTCACGGAGCTGCGGTCGCGCGGAATTCTGACCGATATGACGCCGGAGCAGGAGCTGGCGGCGATCGGCGCCGAACTCGCCGAAAAGCATGGCCGCGACCCTGCCGAACTGCTCGAACGCTATCGGCGCGATCTGAAGGAGGGTGCGGCCGCCTACTGGTCGGTCGGCGCTTCTTACGGCCTCACCGATTTCGCCGCCAGCGGCCAACGCGTCGAGGTCGTTCTGTTCGGCGATTGCGATATCCAGATGGAAGCCGATTTCCTGCGCCGGGAAGCGGCGCGGCGCGGCATCGACCTGCATGTCGCGGCGACCTTTCCCGACGACACGCGGTTTGCGGCCGAGCGCAAGCACGATTGCGTCTTGATCGGGGCGTTGCAGGCCCGGCATCTGGTCGCCGAGGACGTCGATGGCCTGAACCCGCACGCGGCCTACATCGCCTATGCCACGCAGATGCTGACCGAACTGCGCGCGCTGACATCGGCACCGATCCTGATCGACAATCTGCCCGAACCGACGGTGCAGCCGCTCGGCCTCGCCGAGCGCGGCGTCAAGGGGCACCGCACCCGGTTCCGGCTGACCAATGTGGCGCTCGCCGAGCTCGCCAACGCCTTCCCCGATGTTTACGTTATCGATGTCGCGGCCGCGCTGGCTGCGGCCGGCGCCGAACGGCTGCTCGACGATGGCCAGGTCGGATTCACGCATTTCGGCTCACCAGGATGGCTGCTGCAGCGGCCGGAAAGCGAAAAAGCCGCCGTCCACGGCATCTTCCCGGATACGGCGCCGCTGGCTCACGCCCTTGGCGGCGACCCCTATGGCCGCGAGGCGGTCGTTGCTGCGAGGCATATCGATGCGCTGGTCACCGTGCTGGGGATCGGGCGCAAGAAGTGCGTTATTCTCGACCTTGACGGCACCTTGTGGCCGGGCGTGCTGGCGGAAACCGGCAGCCCGTTTGCCTGGACCCCGGAGATCAGCGGCGGCTTTTCCTTCATCGGGCTTTATTTCGGCCTGCACGAAGCGCTGCTTTGTCTGAAGCGGCGCGGCATCGTGCTGGCCTGCGTCAGCAAGAACGATGAAGCCAGCGTCCGCGAACTCTGGAAATACGCCGATCACTATCCCGCCGCGCGACTGCTCACGCCGGATGATTTTGTCACGTGGCGCATCAACTGGGACGACAAGGTCGGCAATATCCGATCGATCGCCGACGAACTTGGCTTCGCGCTCGACACCTTCCTGTTCATCGATGACAACCCGGTCGAACGCGACCGCGTCCGGCGGCGCTTGCCCGAGGTCGAGGTCTGGGGCGAGGACCCCTTCAGCCTGCGCCGGCGCCTGCTCAACGATCCGCGCCTGCAGATACCGGTCATTACCGCCGAGGCGGCGTCGCGCAGTGTGCTGGTGAAAGCGCAGATCGCGCGGCAGCAGCTGCGCGCTGAAACGCTGGGTGAAGCGCAATATATCGAACAGCTGCGCATCCAGTGCCGGATCGAATGCCTGACGCCGGACTCGACAAAACTGCAGCGGGTCGAAGAACTGTTCCGCCGCACCACCCAGTTCAATACCACGGGACGAAAATTCTCGGCGAGCGAATTGGCGGCGCTGGTGAAGAACCCCGCGGCCCGCATTTTTGTAGTCGACGTGTCGGATCGCCTCGGCGATCACGGCATGGTGGGCGCCGCCGTCATCGAAGATTGTGAGATCGCAGGCTTCGCGATCAGTTGCCGGGCGCTGGGAATGGGCATCGAGCATACCTTCCTGCGCCATATTCAAGACGAGATGAAGGATCGGCCGCCCGCGCTGCGCGGAAAAATCATCCCGACGGCGCGCAATGTTCCGGCCCGCAACATCTACCGTGACAACGGCTTTGCGGAAAATGGGGGCGGGGTTTGGGAATGGGCAAAACCGGCTGCGGGCTGAGCCCGAGCCCGGATTGATTTGCCTGCAGGCGACGTCGCGCCGGCCGCGATTAGGAAAACGTTAACCATAATTGCAATAGTTTTTGGACGGCGGCCCTGGACGGGTGACGCCTGATTTTCCATCTAACAAGCGGACATCATATGGTTCTAGGGGATCCGGTACCGTGGTTCAGCGCGCCGCAGGTGAATGGTGGCGCGTTCGATCTGCACGTCAGCGCAGGCCGCTGGGTCGTGTTGAGCTTTTTGGGCTCGCCTGAAAATCCGAAGGCGATGGCCGAGCTCGCCGGGCTGATGCGTGACAGTGCCTCCTTCAATGAAGACCACATCATCATCGGCTGTGTTTTCACCGCGCCGCCCGATGATGAGGTTGCTGCCAGCCTCGCCGCTGTAAGCAGCAACAAGCTGTTCTTCCTTGCCGACTATGATGGCGCCGTCAGCGCCTCGTTCGGCGCGCAGGAGATGCCGCGCACGGTCGTGCTCGATCCCATGCTGCGGACCATAGCCGATATTGGCTGGGACCATCCGCAGGGCCATGCCGACAGCGTCCGGACCGTTCTGCGCAGCCTGCCGTCGGTCGACGAATCCGCTGGCGTCCCGATGTTCGCGCCGGCGCTGATGGTGCCGCGCGTCTTCAGTTTTGAGCTGTGCGATTTCCTGGTGCAGTTCTACGAGGCGCAGGGCGGGGTGGACTCGGGCTTTCAATTCGACATTTCCGGTAAGACCGCGACCCTTTCCGATCACCGGCTGAAGCGCCGCAGCGATGTGCCGGTGGCGGCGCCCGAGATCCGCGACCTCGTCCGCGGCCAGATCGTCCGTCGGGTGATTCCGGAGATCGAGCGCTATTTTCAGTTCCAGGCGACGCGGATGGACCGCTATGTCATCGCCTGCTATGACAGCGCGGTCGGCGGCCACTTCCACCGCCATCGCGACAATGTCAATGCCGGCGCGCAGCATCGGCGCTTTGCGCTCTCGATCAATCTCAACAGCAAGTTCGAGGGTTGTGATCTCTCGTTTCCGGAATTCGGCCGCAAGACCTACCGGCCGCCGGAAGGCGGCGCGCTGGTGTTTTCCTGCGGCGCGCTGCATCAGGTGACGCCGGTGACCAAAGGCAAACGCTACGCTTTTCTCGCCTTCCTCTATGGCGAGGAAGACGTCAGGAAACGCGAAGCCAATAACGCGCGCCTGCACGTCGGCGAGACACCCTATACAGGATTGCAGGACCGGCTGTTTGCCGAGTCGGTCAGGCCTCAGGACCAAACCGCCGTGGCGTAGGCGGGCGACGACAGCGGTGGATGGCGCGGCGTCTCGAACCACGAGGCGAGGGCGCGGGCGATCGTGCTCCCGCCAGCAGTAAATGACCTACCCCCGCGTTCGCCTCGGCAGCAGCTGGAGCGGGGGAGGCGGCGGCGGTCCGAGATCGCGCTGCCATATTGTGCCGTCATCGAACTGCAGCGTCATGCCGTCGGGCGAATAGACCGCGCCCTGCTCCCAGGCATCGACCCAGATCCGGCTCGCCGGCGCGGTCCAGTCAGGCCAAGCGCGCGCCGGCTGTCCCGCTTCGTTGACAAGATTGATTTCATCGCCGTTCTGGGTGATGAAGGCTGGATTGCCCACCAGACCCGCCCGGCAATCTACAACGCAGATGAACCTGCCGCTCAGGTTGACGGATTGCGCCGATGCCGCGCCAGAGCCTAGGGCAGCCAGCACAGCCACGGCGCACGATGTCATGATGCGAGATGTCATTCTCACGAGAATGCCTCCAGTTTGATCGACGGGGCGGCCCGCGCTTCTCCGCACAGGCCCATCGGCACCTGCGACGGGACCTCGCACTGCCGCCGACATATTTCAATGCGACGTCCGGTCCGCCGGCGATCCAATTCAGATCGGGCCGGATTTGTTCCGCAGCCCGCAAAAAAATGCGGGAACCGGCTGCGCCGCGCAGATCACGATTTTCCTTCGAAGGGGCGGGACGGCCGGAGATTTGTGTCGAGCGCGGCGCCCGCATTTAGGATAGATACTGTGGGCGGGTGAATCCGTTATTGCGAGGTCTGCACATGAGAAACGCATTGGCTGTGATGATCGCAGCCGCCTTGGCCGCCACCGCTATGCCATTACCGGAAAAAGCAAAGGCCCAAGAGCGCTGGCCGGCTATCCCCGGGGAACAAGGGATACGCCTGGT
>NZ_JBEKXH010000523.1:0-4303 GCF_049512235.1 Bradyrhizobium sp. | reverse complement strand
CCAGCGGGCGCGATGGGAACGCATCAATCGCCGTCTCGCTGACCGCCGCGCGCTCACCGAAGCGATCGATAGCGGCGACCTTGACGGGCGCGTGGTGAATATTCCAACCGCGTTGTTCTCTGTCGCAAGGGAGGCGCCGCCGGCCGACACCTTCCGCCGCGTCAACGATCAGGTGGCGGAACTGGTCGCGGAGCAAGCGGGGCGACTGCACGGCATCGCCTCGGTGAACGCCTTCGGCGGGGAAGCGGCGGCCGACGAACTGACGCGCGCGGTGCGCGTGCTGAAGCTGCGCGGCGTGTTCCTCGAAAGCGAACAGGATGGCCGGCTGCTTGATGCGCCGGAGGCACGACCGGTGCTGACGGCGGCGGCCGACCTCGGCGTCCCGGTGTTCGCCCATCCGGTCAATCCCAAGGGGCTGACCGAGCAGCTCGCCCGCTACGGCCAGGTCGGCACCCTGTTCGCGCGCGGCACCATCAATGCGGCCACGCTGATTGCGCTCGTCGAGGGCGGCGTATTCGAGGCCCTGCCCCGGCTGCGCGTCGTAGTCACCAATCTCGCCATCGGTGGCCTGCTGCATGTCAGGGGTTTCGGCACCCACGGTGACAACCGGCCCGATGTCGGTGCCCTGCTTCGCCAGCACGTCTATATCGACACCATGGGTTTCGATCCGGTGCTGATCCGCGCCGCCGCCGACATCCTCGGCGTTGACCACGTGCTGGCCGGCAGCGACTGGCCAATCGTCAGCGATGAGCCGATTGCCGGACGCCTCGCGGCGTCGCTGACAGCGGCGGGATTCGACCCCACCGATCAGCGAAAGATCGCCGGCGGCAATGCGCGAGAATTGCTCGGCCTGTGAGGCAGAGGCGAGCGACGGGCGGCGGCAACGCTGAAGCTACGCCATAGATTTGGACGGTCAGATGTAGGAGGCCGGCGGCGGCTCGATGCCGTTGAGATAGAAGTTGCCGAGATGAAACTCCTTCCAGCGCAGCGGATCGTGCAGCGAATGGGTGCGGGCGTTGCGCCAGTGGCGATCGAGGCCGTATTGGGCGCGGGTCGCCCGTGCCCCGGTGAGCAGAAAGAACCGGTCGGCGACCGCAGTTGCGGCCTCGCTGGAGAGGATGCGGGCATCGGCGATCGCCATCCGCGCCGCGAGCAGGGCCTGATGGGTCGGCGCCGCACGTGCCGCGTCGATCAGGCGGGCGGCGTGCAGCAGTGCGACATGCGCGGACCGCGCCTCGACGCCAAGGCGGCCGAACTCGCGGATCACGAACGGCTCCTTGGCGTGCTCGTCGTACGGATTATTGATCCAGGGGCGGTTGGCGGTGAGGATGTAGTCGCGTGCGTCGGCCAGGGCTTCCTCGGCGATGCCGACATCGATCGCGGCGTGGATCAGGCTGGCGTTCAGCGCGAAAGAGCGCCCGGTATCGGTCTCGGCGCGCAACGGAAACACGTAGTCATCGGCGACAAAGGTGTTGGTGAAGATGGTGGTGCCGCTCGCGGTTGTGCGCTGACCCATGCCGTCCCAGTCGTTGACGATCTCAATGCCTTCGGCCGAACGAGGCACGAAGAACATGTGGGACTTGGCGTCTTCGCCGAGATTGGCCACGAAAGGGATCCATTGCGCGAAGATCGCGCCGGTCGAGTAGAACTTGCGGCCGGTCACCCGAAAACCGCCTGGCACACGCTCCAGCACGTGCTCGTAATCGCCGGGCCGGCGGCGCGTGTCCTCCGAATGGGCGTTGCCGATCCGCTCGCCGGCCAGGAAGCGCCGGTAGAAGAACTCGGCCTGTGCGGGCGAGCCGTTGGAGACCACGGGCAGCCAGCAGAAATGGTTCTGCGGGATCTGGCCAATGCTGGAATCCGCGGCCGAGAGAATCCGAAAGCTCTCCGCGACCGTGACCGCCGATACGTTGGCGCCGCCGAAGCGTTCCGGGACGGTGATTCCATAAAAGCCGGATTGCGTGAGCTGCTCGATTTCCGCGGCCGGCAGTTCGCCGGAGCGGTCGCGGGCCACGGCCCCCTTGCGGAACTCGACGGCCAGTCGGCCGACCACCTCGATGGCTTCGGCGTCGCTGCCGATGACGCGAACCGGACCGCGATCGGCGATGGCATCGACGCTTCGTAGCGCAGCGCTGCTTCGATCGGCGCTCATGCTCCGCTCCTTCTCATGCCGCCCGCGCCTGCAGCCGGCGTACCCGCGGAATCACCTGCTCAGCGAAGCGCCGCATGTTCTCATCCACCGGCTGGAACTGCAGCATGAACAGCTCGACGCCAGCGGCGTGAAACGCCAGAATGCGGTTAGCCACCGTTTCATAGCTGCCGACCAGCCGCGCCGAGGTGCCGCCATTGGTCCCAACCCGCGGCTCCTTGGCGGCGGTCTTGAACATTTGCGCCTCGGGATCGGCATTGGCCACCACTGCGGCACGCGTCGGCTTGTCCTTTTCGGAGATCGTGAACAGGTTGGCGAGCTCCGCCTCCGCCTCGGCGTCGGTGTCGCGGGCAATCACGAAGGCGGCCATACCGAATCGCAGCGGCGGGCCCCGCCGCGGCCGGCGCGCCACATCCTGGATCAGCGCGCGGATATCGGCGAGCGGCTGACCGTTCATGAAATAGACATCGGCCGCGGCGGCGGCGAGCGCGCGCGCCGGTTCGGATTCGCCGCCGAGATAGATCGTCGGCCGTTCGCGAAACCGGTCCTTCGGATTGAGCTGATAGCTGTCGACGTTGAAATGACGCCCGGCAAAATCGACACGACGACCCGAGGTCAGCCCCTGCACGATTTCGATCCATTCGCGGCCATAGGCGTAACGGTCGTCATGGGGCGGAAAGTCGATCCCGGCGCGCTCCAGTTCCGGCCGATACCAGCCATTGACCAGGTTGATCCCGAAACGTCCGCCGCTGATGGCCTCGATCTGCAGCGCCATCTTGGCAAGCACCACCGGATGGATCAAGAGCGGCTTGATCGCTGCGATCAATTCGATCTTGCTGGTGATGGCGGCAAGCGCCGCGGCACCGGTCCAGTTTTCCAGCAGGTCCTGTTCGTCACCGCTCGGATGGATGATGTGCTGGGCGAGCAGGGTCGATTCATAGCCGAGCGCCTCGGCCTCCAGGATCTGGCGCCGGTTGCGCTCCCAGGACGCATCGGGCGGATCGAGCGGATGATGGCGGGAGGCCCAGCTGCCATGGGTCAGCGCCCAGACTCCGAAGCGCAGGGAAGATGCGGTCAAGATCGGCTATCCCGCGCCGGCCGTTACGAAGGCAGCCCAGAGCCCGGCGCGGACGAATGGACCAGCGGCGCCGCGACTGCCTGCGACGTTAACCGCAGGCGATCATAAGTTCGATCGAGTGCCAGCGGGTTCCAAAGATCGGTCTGTGCGGAGCACCGCATGTCGAATTTCGCAGGCTTGGCGGAAACCTATTGTCCTGACGTCGATGCCTTCGAAAACCGCATCGGCTGAGACTTCAAGGCACGCAGAGCTCGGGACAACTATCCGACCAACCACGGGATCATACGGCCAACGCGGACCTACCAAACGTAGGGATGGCGCTGCGGGATTTGATTTCGCTAGCATTTCTATGAGAAGCGCCAGCGATGCGATTCGAGCAGCATCGCGAAACCTCAACCCGGCCAACCAGATGCGCCCGACAGACGTCGGCGCTTTTATCTTGCAATCCGTCGCCGGCATTCCCCCGCCCCTACTGCATCTCATCACAACACGCGAAAACCCACGAAAACCCGCGATGAAGCGCGATCTGAATCACGGCGATCGAACCTCGCTTGAATGATGCGCGAACAGGCCGGCCGACTGCCGCACACGAGCCGAAAGAACCACAACAGCGGGGTATGCTGGCGCGCGATCTGGATGCAGGCCATTTGCCAACCGATGGCCGCAAGAGCGGCTCGCGGGGCGCGGGGCAGCCATCGGCGAGGAACCACGGCGCGCCGTGCGCATCGTGCTATTTCGATCGGGTTTGCAATTGAAAGGCCTTGACGTCTCGACGAGAACGCCGAAGGCGCGGATTGACGGCGAAGCTCCTCGGTCGGCGCGTAGTTGAAGACCCGTGCCCGGCGTGCGTCGCGCCGCCCAACTGCATCGATGCGATCAGGATCGCGACGGTCGTATTGCGGTCCCGGGCGATCGCAAACCTGCCATCATGCTCCCGGCCGTCACGGGTGAAGCTCTGTCGCGCGCCAATCCTGGAACCGTTTCGAGAAACCTCGCCCAGTTTGCGACCTGGAAAGAGCGAGCTTGAGCGCGAGATGACAAAGGACTCCACCATGGCAATGTTGGACGGTCCAAAT
>NZ_JBEKXH010000522.1:0-4304 GCF_049512235.1 Bradyrhizobium sp. | reverse complement strand
CTCGCCGAGCGTCTCTAGCGCACTGCCGAGATTGTTCTTCGTCAGCGCCCAGTCAAGCGGGACGCGCTCGCGGGTCCATTCCTCCAGCGCCGCCCGATAGGCGGCAACCGCCTCCTCAAGACCCGACGTGCCGCTCTCCCGCTCGCCGAGCGTCCAGAGCGCGTTGCCGAGATTGTTCTGCGTCATCGCCCAGTCAAGCGGAACGCGCGCGCGGCGCCTTTCCTCCAGCGCCGACCTGAAGGCTTCGACCGCCTCCTGCAGACGCGACATGCCACTCTCCCGCTCACCAAGTCTCCAGAGCGCCAGGCCGAGATTGTTCTGCGTGATCGCCCAGTCGAGCGGGACGCGCTCCCGGGTCCATTCCTCCAGCGCCGCCCTGAAGGCTTCGACCGCCTCCTCCAGACGCGACGTGTCGCTGTCCCGTTCGCCGAGCCTCTCCAGCGCAAGGCCGAGACTGTTCTGCATCCCGGCCCACTCGAGCGGAACCCGCGCGCGGGGCGCAAGCGTCAAAATATGGCGATAGCTATCAATGGCCGACGCTGCCGCACCATTGTCGCCCAACTCGTCTCCCTGGCGATAAAGCGCATCGGCCTGACGATTCAAATAGGCAACATGATCTTCCGGATGGCTCGGCGGAACGTATCCCGCGGCTCGGCCAAATAAATCCGCGGCCTCGGTGTATCGCCGCTCGGTCAGTGCAAGATCGCCCTCCACGGCCGTCGACTCCGCCGCGCCGAGCATTTCTGTGTCTTCGGCAACTTGTGCCTGCTGCCGGAGCTTTCGCGCTTGCTCGGCAGCGGCGACCTGCGACAGGGTCGCCTGGCGCAACAGATCATGGGCATGCTCAAAATGGCCGCCTTCAATCTCAGCCTTCGCCTGGATAACCAGCTCCCGTGCGGTGTCGTTGCCCGGATTCAACGCCTGCGACTGCGCCAACAATCGCTTGTAGTCATTGGCTACCTTCGTGAGCACTTCGCCAAGCCGCTCATCCGGCACATTGGTTTGTTCGCCAACAATGCGCAGCAGCGTCCTGGTTGCTTCCGCAGTGACGCCAAGCGTTTTGCTGATATCGACGATCCGATCCATCAGGGGCTCTGTCGCGCCCTTGACCGCTGCCGCGGTGGCCTGCTTCAGCTGCGCGTCGGTCAGCCCAAAATTGCAGGTGATGGAATTATTGCTGGCGTTTTCGCCGGTCGCGATGCTGCATGGCCCGGCATCTATTTTCCTGTCGCCCAGAGCGAGCGCCGCATGCGAGGTGACAATGGTCAGAAAGGCCGCCGCCGGCAAGCAACGCCTATGCGCTCGCCCCACCATCGCTTCGTCGCGGCGCTGCCGGGCACGACGCAGGGCTCCGACGACGATAAGGCGGAGCATGGGGACTCGTTGCCCGCGCGGCAATAGGGGCGTCTGATCAATGATCGGCCGCACCAGCAGGGCGACCAACCCGGTCGCGATCCCGGCCAATCCAGCGATGACACCGGGAGCCTCGAGAGCCGAAAGGTCCATTTCTGGTACCCCTATACGCGGGTGCCCTCCGCGTGCTGCGGGCTGCCAGCGCGCGTGCAAGCCCGCAGGCTCCGGAGGCGGCACCACCCCATCAATTCCCATATTCGGCGAAAATGCAACGCGGGATTGAGCTTACGGTATGTGCAATTTACTTGAACGAATATGGCGACCGATTGCGTATCAGGGAAATCGATCCGGACTTCCTGGCTTCGGCCGCCGGTTACCTGAGATAGCCAATGTGTCACGATGGGCACGCCGTACATCGCGATCACGAAGCCCAGGATGCTCGCGCCCAGGGCCGGCCACGTCGGTCTCCGAAAGATGAACACGTCGCGGCTGAACCCCCGTCGCGACGACCAGAGCCATACGACCGCCACGTCGAACCAACCGACGACAGCATAGGACAACATTCCATAGAGCCGAATGTTCGCTGCTGTTGGTAGTTCGACAGCCGCCCCGTGCACCATTTGCCAGGCTGCTACGGCGGAAACGCCGATAGCCATCGCGATCACCGCCAGTCCAATGGGGGCCAGTGCCATCACAAGAACAAGTATGCTCTCGCGCCAGCCGCCGGTGGCCGCGGCAATCTGAAGGCCGATGTCTTCGCTGGAAGTTGACGACTATTGACAGTGCAACCGGTGCATACGATTGTATCGACGTCGGTCGGGTCTGATAGTTGTGATTGCGCGCGGCACGGGCTCGATCGGATGTGCCACTTCGTGAGGCGTGCCGCCGAACCGGGAGGCGATGATGGCAAGCAGTCCAAAGTCCGTTGAAGCCGCGACGATGATTGCGGGGACCAATCCTCATTTGGTATTTGTGGGACCCCATTGCCCTGGCCGTACCAGTGATCCGGCGGTCGGCGGAGTCGAACATACCGAGTTCTTCCTGCAACTCGACAAGCCGACCCAGAACAAGGTGATGGCGGCCAAGCTTGACGGCGAGGCGGCAATCCACAAAGCGCTGGCCGACGCCCACACCCAGATCGCCAGCATCCTGAAGTCTGGTGGATAGCGGCTGGTCGGGCGCGATCCCTGTCCGCGCACCGCGGGCGGGCGCGGCGGAAGTGGCGCTGGTCGGCTTCCAGGACCAAGGCAATCTCGGCCTGGGGTATTTGGCCGCGGTGCTGCGGCGGCACGGCTGCGCGATCGAGATGATCGAGGTTCGCGACAATCCCGAAGCGATTGCCGCGCGATTGCTGCAACAGCAGCCGCTTGTTGTAGGGTTCTCGCTCATCTTCCAGTTCTTCCTGCCGCAGTACCGCCGCATCGCCCGGCATCTGCGCGCGGCCGGCATCAGGTGCCACTTCACCATCGGCGGGCACTATCCGAGCCTTTGCCATGACGAACTGCTGACGAACTTCCCGGAGATCGACAGCGTCGTGCGCTACGAGGGCGAGGAGACGCTGATCGAGCTTGTCGACCGGCTGCGCGCCGGCGCGGACTGGCGCGACATCAGCGGGATTGCCTATGCGCGCGATGGTGAGGTCGTGGCGACGCCCCCAAGGCCGCTGGTCGAGGATCTCGATGCATTGCCGTTCCCGGATCGTCCCTACGAGCCCGAGCGGGTCGGTGGGTTTCCGACCCTGCCGGTGCTGGCGAGCCGAGGCTGCATCCGCCGCTGTTCATTCTGCTCGATCCATACTTTCTACCGCACGGCGCCGGGCAAGGTCGTGCGGGTGCGCAGGCCGGAAAAAGTGGTCGAGGAAATGCTCGAGCTGCACCGCCGCCACGGCGTGCGCGTCTTCCTGTTCCAGGATGATGATTTCCCGCTATGGGGCCGCAAGGGGCGCCGCTGGGCCGACGAACTGATGGCGCGCATGCACGACAGCGGGCTTGCCGACAACACCATCTGGAAGATCAGCTGCCGAGCCGAATATGTCGAGCCGGAACTGTTCGCGGCCATGCGCGAGGCTGGCCTGTTCCTGGTCTATATGGGGATCGAGTCCGGGGTCGAGACCGGGCTCGATATCCTGTTCAAGCAGATGACCGTCGAGCAGAACCTCTCCGCGGTCGCAACCCTCAAGCAGCTCGATATCGTGTACTCCTACGGCTTCATGCTGTTCGATCCGTCGAGCACGTTCGAATCGGTGCGCCAGAACATCGGCTTCCTGCGCCGGATCGTCGGCGACGGCAGTGCACCGGCGGTGTTCTCGCGCATGCTGCCTTATGGCGGCACGCCGATCCGCGACCAACTGGCCCGGGAGGGACGGCTGCGCGGCGACCTGACGCACCCCGACTACGACTTCATCGACCTCAGGCTCAACGAGTATTACCGGCGGCTCAGCGACACCGTGCGGCCATGGATCCACAATCAAGGCCTGTCGAACCAGTTGAGCTATGCCTGGGACGAGATCGAGACATTCGAACGGCTGACCCCGGGCTTGCGGGGAGCCAAAGCCTATCGCAGGGCCCTGGCCAGGCTGACGGCGCACGTCAACGAGCGTCTGTTCCGCCTGGTGGAAGAGTCCTCGCTGGCGTTCGAGCAAGGTGACCGGTCGCTGCTCGACCCCGAGGGCGTCGCCGCCTATTGCGAGCGGACGCGGGCCAAGCTTGTTGACCTGCGCAACATGTTCGTCGCCAACAATCTCGAGCCGCTGAACGCGCGCATTAACGCCGACTGCTCTACCGGCCCGGTGCTGCGCCCGCAGATCCATTAGTACTGCGTTTCCGAAGTTCGAATCATATCGACCCTTGCGATGCTGCGCTCCCTCTCCCGCTCTTCGCGGGGGAGGGTTGGGGTCATAGGCGCTAGGTTAAGATCTGGACACGATGAATCTCGATGTGATTCAAGCTTGG
>NZ_JBEKXH010000521.1:0-4336 GCF_049512235.1 Bradyrhizobium sp. | reverse complement strand
TCGGCCTCGGTGATCAGATAGCCGATCGTCAGCACCAGGCCATCGTCGATCAGAACGCCGTTGCCGGCGCGCTCGGTACCCAGCGTCTCCGCGCTGAAGGCGTCGGCGGGGATGATCGAATGTAGGCCGACCACCGAGGAGAGCACGCGATCCAGATCGAAACTGTAGTCGGCCACGCGGGGCTGATACGCTTGTGGCACTTTCCATTCAGTCAAAGAGGGCATACAGGCTCTCCTGTTCAGTCGGCTCAGGTTAACGCGAGTGGATGGCTTGCTTCAAACTCCGCCGCCGGTCCGAGTACCGGTCGCAACGCAATTTACCACCAATGTCAGAATACGCGCCATGTCTGTAAGCTGACGCGTCTCAAGTCTATCCCTTGGACATATGGCCATTCGCGTCGGAACCCGCCCCCACGGCAAAGGTGATGGCCACACACCTCAAAATATATGGCTGCTCGGCAGGCCCTGGCAAGGATCGATCACGGCAGGGCGGAAAGGTCTCAATGGGCGGCCGCGAAGCCGTCTACAGTCGCCGCCCTCACTCAATCCGCCCCGGCGCCGGTCCCGCCGCCTCCGTCTTCGCCGACGCGAACCCTGTCCCGAACGACCGCGGCTTGGTCAGTACCTCCGGCTGCAGGATCTGGTCGAGTTGTTCCCTGGTCAAGAGCTTCTTTTCCAGCACCAGATCGTAGACGCTGTGACCGCTGAGCAGCGCCTCGCGGGCGATCTCGGTGGCGTTGGCGTAGCCGATATAGGGATTGAGCGCGGTGACGATGCCGATCGAACGTTCGACGCCGCGGCGCATGTGCTCGCGATTGGCGGTGATGCCGCTGACGCAGCGGCCGGCCAGCGTCAGGCAGCCGGTGGTGAGATGAGTAACGCTCTTGAACAGGCTGTGGGCGATGATCGGTTCGAAGGCATTGAGCTGCAATTGCCCCGCCTCGGCCGCGAACGAGACCGTGACGTCGTTGCCGATCACCTCGAAGGCGATCTGGTTGACGACCTCGGGAATGACCGGATTGACCTTGCCCGGCATGATGCTGGAGCCGGCCTGCATCGGCGGCAGGTTGATCTCGCCGAGGCCCACGCGCGGCCCCGACGACAATAGCCGCAGATCGTTGCAGGTCTTCGACAGCTTTACCGCGACCCGCTTCAGCACCCCGGAGAGCTGGACAAAACTGCCGCAGTCCTGGGTCGCCTCGATCAGGTTGGAGGCGGTGACAACCGGAATGCCGGTGAGAGTGCGCAAATGCCGGCAGACCAGAGCCGCATAATCCGGATGGGAATTGATGCCGGTGCCAATCGCGGTCGCGCCCATGTTGATTTCGCAGATCAGCGCGACTGCCTCCCTCAGCCGCTGCTGGTCCTCGCCCAGCATCACGGCATAGGTTGAAAATTCCTGCCCGAGCGTCATCGGCACGGCATCCTGCAACTGGGTGCGGCCCATCTTGATGATGTCCTTGAACTCCTCCGATTTGGTCTCGAACGCCCGGCGCAACACCGCCATGGCCTCGACCAGCCGCATGATGCCGGTATAGCCTGCGAGCTTGAGTGCCGTCGGGTAGACGTCGTTGGTGCTCTGGCTCATATTGACGTGCTCGTTGGGATGCAAAAACGCATAGTCGCCCTTGGCGCGGCCCAATAATTCCAGCGCGCGGTTGGCGATGACCTCGTTGGCATTCATATTGGTCGAGGTACCCGCCCCGCCCTGGATGACGTCAACCACGAATTCGCCATGCAGTGCCCCGGCCCTGATTTCCTCCGCGGCGGCGACGATGGCATCAGTGCGCACGCGATCCAACAGCCCGAGTTCCGCGTTGCTCTTCGCCGCCGCCAGCTTTATCGAGGCCAGCGCCGCGATCAGGTCGGGATAGACCGAGATCGGGGTGCCGCTGATCGGAAAATTCTCCACCGCGCGCAGCGTGTGGACGCCATAATAGGCCTCGGCTGGAACATCCCGGTCGCCGAGCAGATCATGTTCGCGTCGCGTGTTCATTAAAAGCCCCCTTCCCCGGATTATTACCGGGTTCTCGATAAGATCAGGAACCCGGCGATTTTCCAAGTCATGAAATGCTCTGGATCAAATGTCCGCCAAAAGAGGCAGGGCAATTCAAGCCGCCTGTTCCTATATAAACGCCTCTCGCATCGAACGGAGTCCACATGCCAGGCCAGATTTCATCCAGCAAAGCAGCGGCCAAGACCCTCTTGCTTGAGGGCGTCAATGACAGCGCCGTCGAGCTGTTGGTCAACGCCGGCTTTGCGAACATAGAGCGCCTTGCCACGGCACTGGATGCGGGTGCGTTGCGCGAGGCTGTCAAGGGTGTTGAACTGCTTGGCATCCGTTCCCGTACCCGGCTCACGGGCGAACTATTTTCCGCCGCCCATGATCTGGTCGTTGTCGGATGCTTCAGCGTGGGAACAAACCAGGTCGACCTCGACGCCGCCCGCCAGCGCGGCATTCCCGTTTTCAACGCGCCGTTCTCCAATACGCGCAGCGTCGCCGAGCTTGTGATCGGCGAAATCGTGATGCTGCTTCGACGTATTTTCCCGCGATCGGTCGCAGCTCACGAAGGCGGATGGGATAAATCGGCGACCGGCAGCCACGAGGTCCGCGGCCGCACGCTCGGCATCATCGGCTACGGCAACATCGGATCGCAACTCTCGACGCTTGCCGAAGCGATGGGCATGAGGGTGATTTACTTCGACCGTACCGACAAGCTCCGACACGGCAACACCGAGCCGGTCGGCAGCCTTGCCGAGCTTCTGTCGCAGAGCGACATCGTCAGCCTGCATGTTCCGGAGACGCCCGAAACTCACGGCATGGTCGGAGAGACCGAACTACGGGCGATGAAACCGGGCGCCTGTCTGATCAATAACAGCCGCGGTACCGTGGTCGACCTTTCGGCTTTGGCTGGCGCGCTTCGCGACGGTCATCTGGCCGGCGCCGCCGTCGATGTCTTTCCGGTCGAGCCGTCCTCGAATTCCGATCGCTTTGCAAGTCCCTTGCAGGGCCTGAAAAATGTCATCCTGACCCCTCACATCGGCGGCTCGACCGAACAGGCGCAGGATCGGATCGGAACCGAAGTCGCGCGCAAGTTGATCGACTATTTCGACAACGGCTCGACGACGGGCGCAGTCAACTTCCCGCAAGTCCAGCTGCCGGCGCGCGCGCTCGGCGTGCGATTCAGTCACGTTCACCGCAACGTGCCGGGCATGTTGCGGCGACTGAACGAAGTTTTTCTGCAGCGTGACATCAATATCGTTGCGCAGTACCTGGAAACCGATCGGGAGGTTGGCTACGTCGTGCTCGATGCCGACCTGCCCGGCCATACCGGTTACGAAATTCTTAATGAAATTCGCGCTCTCGACGGCACCATCAGGGCCCGGCTCATCTACGAACATGAGAGCAAACCTTAGCGGCGATCCTCTTAAACCTGAACGAAACCAATAGAGCGGAGGACTTGTGGTCCAGAATCAGCATCGCGGCGGGAATGTTCATAGGTAGAAATACGGAGAAACGCCCCCAGTCCGAAGATGGCCCCGGTCGCATCTCGGCCAGCTGGGCGACTGCGGCGCTGATCGCCGTCGCTTGCGCTGCGCTGATCGGGTTGGAGGCCTCCCATATCATCCAGCAGCGTGGCGATGTCCTGGCCGATGGTCGAAAGGATACGACCAATCTTGCCGGCTCTCTCATCCGGCACGCGGAACTGACGTTTCGAGTCGCCGACACGCTGCTGAGCGGGGCTGTGGAAAGGCTCGAGCATGATGGCCTTGATCCGCAAGGACGCGAGCGCCTGAAATCCTGGTTCCAGCAGGAAGCAAGCCATTCATCGCAGTTCCTCGGCTTTACGATCCTCGACCGCGACGGCGCGACGTTCGTCGACTGGCTTGGCCATACTGCAAATTCGGGTTACTCCGGCCGCGACTATTTCATCTACCACCAGACCCATGCCGATCGCGACATTCGCATCGGCGCCCCGATATACGGCCGCGTCACCCAGGGCTGGCTGATCCCGGTGACGCGCCGATTTGATCGCGCCGACGGCTCCTTTGGCGGTGTCGTTGTTGCCGCTATCAATCCAAAGTATTTTCAAGATTTCTACGACCGGCTTCAAATCGGGGAGAACGGTGCGATTGTGCTGGCGTTGCCGAGCGGGGAATTGCTGGTACGACGGCCGTTCGCCGAATCCAATATCGGCGGGGACTTTTCGCAGAGCGGTATATTCGGTCGATTGCAGCAATCGCCGCTCGGGACCGCCGAAATCACCGCGTCGACCGACGGCGTCACGCGCATCGACAGCTATGAACTGGGACAGTCCTATCCGGTCGTCATCGCG
>NZ_JBEKXH010000520.1:0-6286 GCF_049512235.1 Bradyrhizobium sp. | reverse complement strand
CCGCATCGGGACCGCCCGAGTGGTCCCCTCACCCCACCCTCTCCCGCGCTAAAGAAGCGGGGAGAGGGAGTGAGAGAGTTGGGGCCACCATCGGCGAGCTACCCAACGCGCGGCGGACGTGCTTGATTTGCCGGGAAAACAGGTAAAGCGCGGACGTTTGGCGACAAGCGGCCGCCCGGGAGTAACGCCCATGACCATACTAATGCCGGCATCGGATCAGGCCGTTCTCGACCGCCGCGAGACCATCGTAGCGGCGCTGCGCGCGATCGTGCCGGGCGAGGGCGTGATCGACAGCGCGGCCGAAATGGTGCCTTACGAGTCCGACGGCCTGATGGCCTATCGGCAGCCGCCGATGGTGGTGGTGCTGCCGGATACCACCGAGCAAGTCTCGCAGGTGCTCAAATATTGCTTCGAGCAAGGCATAAAAGTCGTGCCGCGCGGCTCCGGCACCTCGCTGTCCGGCGGCGCGCTGCCGCTGGCCGACGGCGTGCTGCTGGGCTTAGGCAAATTCAAGCGCATCCGCGAGATCGATTTCGACAACCGCGCGGTGGTGACCGAGCCGGGGGTGACCAATCTCGCCATCAGCCAGGCGGTCGCGCACGAAGGATTCTATTATGCCCCCGACCCGTCGTCGCAGATTGCCTGCTCGATCGGCGGCAATGTCGCGGAAAATTCCGGCGGCGTGCACTGCCTGAAATACGGCATGACCACCAATAACATACTGGGCTGCGAAATCGTGCTGATCACGGGTGAAATCATCCGGGTCGGCGGCAAGTGCGCCGAGGCCGGCGGCTACGACCTGATGGGGATCATCACCGGTTCCGAGGGCCTGCTCGGCGTCATCACCGAAATTACCGTGCGGATTTTGCAGAAGCCGGAGACGGCGCGCGCGCTGATGGTCGGTTTCGCGCAGGTCGAGGCGGCCGGCGAATGCGTGGCGCGCATCATCGGCGCCGGGATCATTCCGGGCGGCATGGAGATGATGGACAGGCCGGCGATCCACGCTGCCGAGGCCTTTGTCCATGCCGGCTATCCGCTCGACGTCGAGGCGCTCCTGATCATCGAGCTCGATGGCCCCGGCGTCGAAGTCGATGAACTGATCAACCGGGTCGAGGCGATCGCGCTGGCGTGCGGCTCGACCACCTGCCGGATCTCCGCCTCGGAGGCCGAGCGCAACCTGTTCTGGGCCGGCCGCAAGGCGGCCTTTCCGGCGGTGGGACGGATTTCGCCGGATTATCTCTGCATGGACGGCACCATCCCGCGCGGCAAATTGCCGGAGGCCCTGGCGCGCATCCGCGACCTCTCGGCCAAGCACGATCTGCGCGTCGCCAATGTGTTTCACGCCGGCGACGGCAATCTGCATCCGCTGATCCTGTACGATGCCAACAAGCCAGGCGAAATGGAGCGCGCCGAAGCCTTCGGCGCCGATATCCTGCGGGTTTGCGTCGAGCTCGGCGGGGTTCTCACCGGCGAGCATGGCGTCGGCATCGAGAAGCGCGATTTGATGCCGGAGATGTTCAGCGAGATCGATCTGAAGGCGCAGCAGCGGCTGAAATGCGCCTTCGACGCCAAGGGGTTGCTCAACCCCGGCAAGGTCTTTCCGACCCTGCACCGCTGCGCCGAACTCGGCCGCATGCACGTCCATGCCGGCCAGCTGGCCTTCCCGGATCTGCCGAGGTTTTGAAGACCGTGGACACAATGAGAGTACGTGACGCGCGGGACGTCGAGCAGGCCGTGCGCGCGGCTGTCGCCAGCGAGCAGCCGCTGGAAATCATAGGCCATGGCTCCAAGCGGCAGATCGGCCAGCCGATCGCGACCAACGCGCTGCTCGATCTGTCGGCGCTGAATGCGGTGACGTGCTACGAACCGAACGAACTGATCATCACCGTGCAGGCCGGGGCGCCGCTCGCCGACGTCAAATCGCTGATCGACTCCAAAAACCAGCAGTTTGCCTTCGAGCCGATCGATACCGCGGCGCTGTTGGGCGGTCCAAGCCGCGGCACCATCGGCGGCATGATCGGTGCCGGCCTCGCCGGTCCGCGCCGCATCAAAGCCGGAGCCGCGCGCGACCATCTGTTGGGGGCGCATGCGGTGTCGGGTTTTGGCGACAGCTTCAAGGCCGGCGGCCGGGTAGTGAAGAACGTCACCGGCTACGATCTCTGCAAGCTGCTGGCGGGGTCCTGGGGCACGCTGGCGGTGATGACGGAAGTGACTTTGAAGGTCATGCCGAAGCCGGAAAGCGAGCGCACGCTGCTGCTGCGCGGGCTCGATGACGTCACCGCCAACCGGGCGATGACGGCCGCGCTGGGCTCGCCCTTCGATGTGTCGGGCGCGGCGCACGTACCGAGCTCGGCATTTCCAGCTGATTTTGGCGGGCTTGGCGCCCTGGGAAATCAGCGCGAGGCGGTCACCTTGCTGCGGCTGGAGGGCATTCCGGCATCCGTGACCCATCGCGCGGCCGCGCTGGGCAGACTGCTTGCGCGATTTGGGGCGGCGGAAATCCTGCAGGATGCCGCCTCCGAGGGGGTCTGGACCTCGGTTCGCGATGTTCGCCCGTTCGCGGCCGACGGGGCGCTCGGCATGTGGCCGGTGTGGCGGATCGTCTGTCCGCCGGCCTCGGGCGGCGCGCTCGGCCAGGCACTCGCGCGGGGTACCGGCGGCGATGTGATCTACGACTGGGGCGGTGGCCTGATATGGGCGGCGTTGCCTCCCAAACCGGACGCCCAGGCGGCAATGGTGCGCGCGCGCGTCGATGCCGCCGGCGGCCACGCCACCCTCGTTCGCGCCGCCGAGGAAGTCCGGCGCCACGTCGATGTGTTTCATCCCCAGCCTGGCGGCCTTGCTACCTTAAGCGAACGGGTGCGCGACAGCTTCGATCCGAAGCACATTCTCAATCGCGGCCGGCTGACCAGGGGACCGGCGGCATGAAAACCGAATTCAGCCTCGCTCAGCTCGCCGATCCCGATATAGCGGAGGCCGACAAGATCCTGCGCGCCTGCGTTCACTGCGGTTTTTGCACCGCGACCTGTCCGACCTACGTGCTGCTCGGCGACGAACTCGATAGTCCGCGCGGCCGGATCTACCTGATCAAGGAGATGCTGGAAAAGGACCGGCCGCCGACACCAGAGGTGGTCAAGCATATCGACCGCTGCCTTTCCTGCCTCGCCTGCATGACGACCTGTCCGTCGGGTGTGAACTACATGCATCTTGTCGATCAGGCGCGGGTGCGCATCGAGGACGAATATTTAAGGCCGCTGACCGAACGAATGCTGCGCGCGGCTCTCGCCTATATCCTGCCGCGCCCCGACCTGTTTCGCTTGAGCATGATCCTGGCGCGGTTTGGCCGGCCGCTGGCAGCCCTGCTCCCGAGCCCCAAAACCGCATCGGCAATACCGACTTTATTGCAGCGCATCAAGGCGATGCTGGCCCTTGCGCCGCGCGGCCTGCCGCAACGGGGACCCGCCGCCGGAAGCGTTTTTCCGGCGCTCGGCGAGAGCCGGGGCCGCGTCGCCCTGCTGCAGGGCTGCGCCCAGCAGGTGCTGGCGCCGCGTATCAATCAGGCCGCCATCAACCTGTTGACCCGCCACGGTATCGAAGTCGTGCTGGTCAAGGATGAGCAGTGTTGCGGCGCGCTGACCCATCACCTCGGGCGCGACGGCGACGCACTGGAGCGCGCCCGCGCCAACATCGGCGTCTGGCTCGCGGAGGCCGAGCTTAACGGTCTCGACGCCATTCTGATCACGACATCGGGCTGCGGCACGGTGATCAAGGACTACGGCTTCATGCTGCGCGAGGACCGCGATTTCGCCGGCCCCGCCGCACGGATTTCAGCGCTGGCCAGGGACATCACCGAATATGTCGACGGCATCGGCCTAAAGCGTCAGCGGCAACACAGCGACATTGTCGTCGCCTATCACTCGGCATGTTCGCTGCAACATGGACAGAAAATTACACAGCTTCCGAAAGAATTGCTTTCCAAGATTGGATTCGTGGTGAAAGATGTGCCCGAGAGCCATTTGTGTTGCGGTTCGGCGGGGACCTACAACATTCTCCAGCCTGACATTGCGGGCAGATTGCGCGATCGCAAGGTCGCCAATTTAGCGATGGTCAAGCCGGACATGATCGCCGCGGGCAATATTGGATGCATGGTGCAGATTGCCGGCGGCACGTCCGTTCCTGTGGTCCACACGATTGAGCTTCTCGACTGGGCGACAGGCGGTCCCCGGCCAGGATTGAACTGATCGATCGGCCCCGCGCATGAGGCGGACGGCCTGAAACGCCCGATCGACACGATCGGCGGCAACAGGAGGATCACAATGGCTAAAGGCAAAAAGAAGGCGAAAAAAGCCAAGAAGGCTGCCAAGACCTACGGCAAGAAATCCAAGTCGGCGGCGCCGAAGAAACCGGCCAAGAAGGCCGCCAAGAGCCCAGCGTACAAGAGCCCGGCCAAGAAGGTTGCTCCGGCTCCCGAAGCGGCCGCTCCCCCACCTGCCGCTTCCAAACCCGCCACGCCCCCCGCGCCCAAGCCCGCCACGCCCAAGCGTGCCAGACCCAAGCCTGCCGCATCGAAGCCCGCGGCAGCTCCGGCCCCTGCGCCCGCCCCCAGCTGGGCGGCTCCCAGTCCCCCTGAAGCCAGCCCCGCTCCGTCCTGGGAGCATTCGGATGACCATGCGCCGTCAAGCCCAGCGCCCTCGGGCGGGGATAGCGACGCATAGCGAACCGGGTCCCGGCCAAGCCAGGGCTCAGGGCCGCAGCGCCAGACGCTGCGGCCTTTGCTTTTTGGCGGCCTGCCGATTCGCGTAAGCATCCGCAAGGCTGTTGCGCCAACCCCCCTGGAGCGTGCGCTGGACGACATTTCGCCTCCGAAGTTGTTGTCAGAATGCAACACACGCCGACAACATTTCAAAGAAGTACCCATTTAGCCTATTAAAGCGGCATTTGATTGACTTTTTTGCTTCACGGCGGCGGCGGTAAGTTTCAGATTGGGGCGGAGTTAAGAAATAGTTGTGCAGTTGGTTAATGCTCGTCCTCCGGGGGCCTCAGGGCCAGCCAAGTTGGACTGATGGTGATGGGGATCCAAATGAAGAAGATGGTTTTGTTGGCGTCGGCTCTGGCAATGGTATCGGGGGCTGCCATGGCCGCGGACATGCCGCTGAAGGCGGTCAAGGCACCGCCGCCGGCGGCGTTCGATCCCTGGGATCTCGCCTTCGGCAGCGCGATTATGAACGACTACATCTTCCGCGGGGTGACGCAATCCAATCATCAAGCCTCGGTCGCGGCCTATTTCGAGCCGCGCTACAATGTCACCAAGGACCTGCAGCTCTATGTTGGCACGTCAGCCGAAAGCATTTCGTTCGCGAACCGCGCCGCCGCGGAAGTGGACGTCTACGGCGGTATTCGTCCGACCTTCGGGGCCGCGGCGTTCGATTTCGGTGTCTGGGGCTACCTTTATCCGGGTGGGAGCTGCGCTGATAACGTCGTAACTCTCTTTCCCGGTGGCGTTGCCGTTCCCGGTGGCAATGTGTGCCCTGTCAGCACAACGACGATCTTCCTTGGAGACGGCAACGTCATGAAGAAGAACGTCAGCTTCATGGAAGTCTACGGCAAGCTCAACTACACCATCAATGACAACTGGGCATTCGGGGTGAACGAGTATTATTCGCCGAACTTCCTGAACTCCGGTGCGTGGGGTGACTACGCATCGATCACCGGCAAATACACCGCGCCGAGCACCGTATTCGGCAGCAGCGGCGTGGGCCTGTATGTGTCCGGCGAGTTCGGCCGGCAATGGCTCGGAACCACCGACGCATTCTACGGTGTCGCGGCATTCCCGTCAGGCATCAAGTATGCGGACTACGATACCTGGAACATCGGCATTGGCTTCACCTATAAGGTGTTCACGCTCGATCTGCGCTACTCCGACACCGACCTCTCGAAGGGTAATTGCAATGCCTTTACCAGCACGTTCAACGGTACCGGAACGACCAACGTGACTCCGATCAATCCGACCGGCGTGGGCTCGAACTGGTGCGGCACGGCTGGCATCGCCAAGCTCTCGGCCGACCTGACAGCGATGAGCAACCTGAAGTAGGTTCTTCTTCCTGATCGACAACAAGAGGGCGGCAGAACAATCTGTCGCCCTTTTTTGCTTTGGCTGACCGATCGGGGCCGGACGGAGCAGGTGCCGTGGGCACAGGCGGCGGGCGCAATGGTTACGACGGCTCGACCTTCGCGCCCGGGTCCTGCAGCGCGAAGCGATCGCCGTCGCGGGCAAGCTCGACATGGC
>NZ_JBEKXH010000519.1:0-4372 GCF_049512235.1 Bradyrhizobium sp. | reverse complement strand
CGCCAGCTGTGGGCGTCAGGACCACACGATTTCACCGTCCGCTTCAGCGTCGTTCGTCTTGCGTAGCATTCCAAAGCTCACAGGCGACCTCAATGTACATCCTGCCCTGCCATGTCATGGCCCCGCCCGACGCTGCCGCGTCCACCGCATCTCATCCCGCGTGTCTGACGATCGCGATACGCCCCTCATCTGGAAGGAGACAGCGGTGACCATAACCGGTCTGAACAAAATGTAAACAATAATATTTTTTCATTGGGGGATTGACAGGCGAATCACACCGGATCTAGCCCGCGTCGGCGGCGAGCTTTTTTTGCGCGACGTCCTCCGAAAGCCCGACGGACAAGAAAAAAATGACACGTCGGGCAAATCACCGGCATCTCATCATCGTAGAAGCAAAGAGCCTTGGCCCGCGCGTGCAATGGCGCCGGATGTTGAACTGCGCTTCTACACCCGACAGGCAAATTCCGCATGCAACCCATGCGCGATTTGTCCCTCGCGCCACTCGGGCCCTTTCCTTTTGTTGCCCGCCTGCCGTGCCGTTGCGACCTCTCGGTGCTTAAGTTAGAATGGGTGAAATCCGTGATCACATCATGAGGCGGCCCATGGTTCTTGCGAGCGAGATGCACGCGCGTGCGTGTCTTGTTGCGTGTCTTGCTGCATATTCCTGCGGCTATGCTTGGCTCGCATTGGCCGAGGTCCCTTCCGCCAGCGCGGACTGGGATGCGTGCGTCAAGGCCCCGACACGATCCTGCGTGCTGCGCGAGGCGCTGGCCGCCGCAACCGCGGGCGCCGATCCCTTTCCCGACCAGCTGCGCCGGATCGCCGAAGCCTATATCGCTGCGGGCGACGTCGACGCGGCCTTTCGCATCATCCTGTCGATCCGCGGCGATAGCGTGGCGCGCGCCTCCGTGCTGCGGTCGATTGCAGGCGCAGAGGTGAAGAGTAGCCGGATCGACAAGGCCCGGGACACCTTCGCGCAGGCGCAGTTGCTGGCCGAGACGATCGAGAAGCCTCTCGCTCGCGCCGAAGCCAGGCTTGCGATAGCCAAAGGCGAGGAGGAGGCCGGTTTCACAGCGGAGGCAGGCGACCTGTTCGCGGCAACGCGCAAGCTTGCCGAAACGATCGAGATCGAGCCAACCCCAGACCATAGTTGCGTCATCCTGCCGTCCCCGGAGGACCGGCTGGACTCCGTGTTCGGCGAACTCGCCCGGCACGAGGCCAACGCCGGAGATCTGAAGCAGGCGCGAGAGCTCGCGCGCCGGATCCAATATGGTCCGGGTTCGCGCGTCGCGGCGCTGCAGGCGATCGCCGAGATCATGGCGAGGGCCGGGCGATCCGACGACGCACGCGACATCCTCGATGAGGCCCGGGATGCCGCTGGACCATCCGCGCCATGGCCCGACCGTCACCCGAGCTGCCCGAGCATGCGTATTCAGCCGCCGGATGCGGGCTATCATGTCTATTCGCTCTGCAACGTCGCCAAGGTGCAAGCCAAATTAGGGCTTGTCGATGCCGCGGCGACGACGCTTGACGCTGCGTTGCCGCTGATTGCGGACATCACCGATGGCCCTATCTTGAAGGCTCGCCCGGCCATCGTCGGCGCGCTGACAGAGATCGCCGAGGCGGAGAGCGAGGCCGGCCTCACGGCGCGTGCCGGAGCGAGCTTCGATCGCGCGATGAAGGTGGCTGCCGACGTCACTGCAAACGACGGTGCTGGAATTTTCACTTTGATGCGGCTTGGTCGCGCGTTGGCCCGCGCCGGCCGCATCAGCGATGCGGAGGATCTGTCGGAGTCCGTGTTGGTCACGGTCCGCAGCAGCGACACTGCGCTTGCTCGCGCAAATCAGCTGCTGCTCGTCATCGAGGCGAGGGATGACGCTGGGCTGCCGCTTGACCGCGATCTGCTCTCTGAAACGCAGGAGGCGCTTCGATTGATTGGCCTGTCGGCACAGCGCGTGATCCCGTTGGCGCGCCTCGCCCAGGCGCGGGTCAGAGCTGGCGAGATGCACGAGGCCATGGCCGCCTTTGAGGAGGCGCTAGCGTCGCTGGAGGCGACGGACACCGGACCGCGGAATTCAAACCTGCTCCAGCAAGCGATCCGTGGCGTTCCGGTCCCCGACAACCTAGCTGGTCAGCGCGATCGGAGGCTGATTGCTGCAGCAGCCCCGCATATTCTGAAGATTATTCAAGCGCGCGGGGACTCTGACGTGAACGCGAGCTCCGCGCGCGCGGATGCGCTGCTCATGGTCGCCGGCGCGCTGCCGGACTGATCGCGGTGCCAATGCGAGGCGTCGATGCGTCGCGGCGCACTTTTCTCAAGCCATCCCCGCCACCGTCTCCTCACCGGTGACGTGATCGGGGCGGTCCGGCGCGCTGTGCCACGATCGCTTCCAAATGTTCGCCCCATAACCTTGAGGCTCCCAAACCTTACTTCCCGGCCGTGGGCAAAAGGCGCATGCCATTGCGTGCCTTCACAGAGTCTGGCGGGACTGCTAATCTGCGGTTGAGTTCTCCAAAAATGGAGACGACGCCTGTCACAGGTCTTCATCAGCTACTCGGTCAAGCATCGCGCGGCGGCTGAGAAGCTTGCGGGGGCACTGCAAGGCGCGGTGGTCCCGCTCGCCGATGGGCAGCCGATGCGGCTCTCGGTCTGGTGGGATCAGGCCCTGCAGCCGGGCGATGCGTTCAGTCCGGAGATCACCACCGCGCTCGATGCGGCGGTGGCGGTCGTCGTGATCTGGAGCGAGGGCGCGGTCGCCTCCAACTGGGTCTACGCCGAAGCGGTCCGCGCGGCGAGCCAGCGCAAGATCGTAACGGTGCGCGAGCAAGAGCTCGATCCCGCCCGCATCCCGCTGCCGTTCAATGTGTTCCACACCGGCATCGTCAGTGACGTCGCAGGCGTGCTGGGGGCGGTCAGCAAGCTCACCGCGGGCGGCGTTTCGCAGCTACCCACGGGACTTCCCGGCCCTGGCTTTCGCGGCTGGCTGCTCGATCCGAAGCAGGAGACGCTGCCGGCGCGCGCCATCGCCAGGCGCCCGGCGTCGCTGCTGGTGGCGCGGCACCGCGTCGTGCCCTTTCGTGACGTGCACGGGCTGCTCGACCGCTTCGTCGCCTGGGCAACCGGCGCCCCCGTGCATGCGATGGGAAGCCCGGCCCTCGGCCGGCTCGTGCACGGGCCCGGAGGCCTCGGCAAGACCCGCCTGATGATTGAGGTTGCCGAGGTGCTCACCCGCGCGCACGGCTGGCTCGCCGGTTTTGTGCCGCGCGAACTCGGCAGCGCGCGGCAGCAACGGCCTGATGATGCGTTCGAGCGGCTGATCCTCGGCGGCACCGACGCGAAAGGGCTCATGCTGGTCGTCGACTATGCGGAGGCCCGGCAAGAGGACGTCATCTGGCTCGCGGACCGGCTGGTCCGCCGCGCCGAAATGGTCACGGAGCCGGCGCGACTGGTGCTGCTGTCGCGCGGGGCCGGCACGTGGTGGCGCGAGCTGCGGCGCAAGAGCCAGAGCCTGCAGGAGCTCACAAGCCTGGGCGAAACCTATGACGAGGTCGAGCTGCCCGAGCGATCGGCAGCGCCGATCGGACGGCCATGTTCGACGCTGCGGTCGAAAGCTTCTGGTCGTTGCGGCGCCGATCGCAGCCGGATTGCGCTGCACAACCGCCGGCGCGGTCCGCTGCGCTGATCCGGGCGCTGGTGACCGAGGAAGACTACGATCGCCCGCTCGCGGTCCAGATGGCAGCCCTGCTCCAGGTCTGCGGTCTTGACGCCGGCACCGGGGGCCAGCACGTTGCCGGCCTCCTCGAACTCGTCCTCGGCCTTGAATACGCACACTGGGACCAGGCGCTCCCGCTCGGCCCGGACAGCAACCTGGCGGCGGCCGTGAAGAACGGCGTGGCACTGGCCACGCTGGTCGGGGGCGTCGAGACCGCCGAGGCCGCCGCGGCGCTGATCGGCGGCGATCCACTCTATGCGACCGCGCGGGACATCGACGTTCCCCGCGTCCAGCAAGCGTTGGGATTTCTGTTCCCCGCCGCCGACGGCGGCCTCGCCACGCTCGAGCCCGACCTGATCGGCGAGCATCACGTGGCGGAGGTGGCGACCGACGCTCTCGTCGCAGCCTGTCTCGACTCGGCGCGCACGGACCAGGACAAGCGCCGGCACATCCTGACAGTGTTGAATCGGGTGACCCGGAAGGAGCATGGCGCCATGGCGCAACGGGCGGAAATCCGTCTGGCGCGGCTGGTCGAGACCCGCGGTGAGACACTCGGCGCAGACCTTGTCAGGGTTGCGGTCGAAACCCCCGGCAAACTCATCGAACTCTGTGCCGCGCTCGAAGCCCAGGTGGAACAGTTCGGGGACGAGGCGCTGGCC
>NZ_JBEKXH010000518.1:0-4376 GCF_049512235.1 Bradyrhizobium sp. | reverse complement strand
GATCGGCACGCGAGCACCAGATGATATCAAGGTATGAGCGGACAATACGAGACGACAAGTGGTGCGATGGTCATCGACGCCCTAGCCTGTGCAGGCAATGTCGCCAAAATGAATTGGCCCAAGGCAAGGAGCAAGGCAGATGGATTTTGACGCGGTTTTTCTCTCGCGATTGCAGTTTGCCTGGGTGATCGGCTGGCACATTCTGCTTCCGGCATTCACCGTCGGCACCGCGGCGTTCATTGCCGTCGTTGAAGGATTCCATCTCGCGACCGGGCGCGACGTCTATCTCCGCGTCTCGATGTTCTGGATCAGGATTTTCTCGATCGCCTTCGGCATGGGGGTGGTCACCGGCGTCGTGATGCCGTTCCAGTTCGGCACCAATTGGAGCCGCTATGCGGATGCAACCTCGAACGTGCTTTCGCCGCTCTTTGCCTATGAGGACCTGACGGCGTTCTTTCTCGAGGCGGCGTTTCTCGGTGTCCTGCTATTCGGGCGAAAGCTGGTGCCGGGCTGGGCGCATTTCTTTGCCGCGCTGATGGTGTCGATGGGCACGTTGTTCTCGTCGTTCTGGATCCTGTCGGCCAATAGCTGGATGCAGACGCCGGCCGGCTACGAAATCGTCGACGGCCGGTTCTTTCCGGTGGACTGGCTGCAGGTCGTCTTCAATCCTTCCTTTCCGTCCCGGCTGGCGCACACCGTTGTCGCATTCTTCATCACCGCCGGCTTTGTCGTGCTCGGCGTCGGCGCCTATCTGCTTCGGCGCGGACGATTTGCGGAAGAAGGCCGGACCATGTTGTCAATGACGCTATGGCTGCTGACCGCGCTGGTGCCGTTGCAGATCTTTCTCGGCGACCATCATGGCCTCAACACGCTGGAGCACCAGCCCGCGAAACTTGCCGCCATCGAGGCGCGCTGGGAGACCGGCCGGAACGTGCCTTTGACGCTGTTCGCCATCCCCGACGAAAAGACCGAGAGCAATCGTGCCGCGATCGAGATTCCGGGGCTGGGTAGCCTGATTCTGACCCACAAGGTCGATGGCGAAATCAAAGGTCTCAAGGATTTCCCCGCCGATCAGCGGCCGCCTGTTGCCGTACCCTTCTTTGCTTTCCGGATCATGGTCGGATGCGGCATGCTGATGCTCGGCATCGTGCTGTTGGGCGGGTGGCTACGCTGGCGCGGCCGGCTCACCGGCACGCCGCTGTTTCTGCTGCTGTGCCAACTCGTAACTCCGATCGGATTCGTCGCCGTCATCGCCGGCTGGGCGGTCACCGAGGTCGGGCGCCAGCCCTGGACGGTCTATGGCTTGCTGCGAACGGCGGCGTCGGTGTCGCCGTCATTGACGGGCCGTGACGTTGCGATCTCGCTGCTCGCCTACATGGCTGTCTATCTGTTCATGTATCCCGCCGGACTGCTTTTCATGCTGCGCATCGTCCGCGCCGGCCCGGTGGCGGCCGCGGAAGGGCATGCGACGATCGAGGCCGGACGGCCCCAGGCTCCGGTACTGGCGGGAGCGGGCATCGCAGGAGGAATCGAACCATGAGCCAAGTTCTGGACTTCGTACCGATCTGGACGCTGATCCTGGGCGTCGCCGTCTTCTTGTACGTCCTGCTCGACGGCTTCGACCTCGGCGTCGGCATTCTCTATGGCCTCGCGCCGAACACCGCCGCGCGCAACACCATCATGAACTCGATCGCGCCGATCTGGGATGGCAATGAAACCTGGCTGGTGCTGGGCGGGCTCGGCCTGCTCGCGGCCTTCCCGTTGGCGTTCGCCATCATCATCCCCGCGGTTTATTTTCCGATTCTGGTGATGCTGCTGGCGCTGGTGTTTCGCGGCGTCGCGTTCGAATTCCGCTTCAGCGATGCCGAGCACAAGACGTTCTGGGATCGCGCCTTCAATTACGGTTCGGGCATCGCAACCTTCGCGCAAGGCGTGGTGCTCGGCAGCTTCATCCAGGGATTTCAGGTCAGCGGGCGGATATTTTCCGGCACCTCGTTCAGCTTCCTGACGCCGTTCTCGATCCTGACCGGCATAGCCTTGTTGTTCGGATATGGACTGCTCGGCGCGGGCTGGCTCATTCTCAAGACCGAAGGCGACCTTCAGGACACTGCCCGCCGCCAGGGCCGTGTTTGCCTGATCGGCGTCTTGGCAGCGATCGGTATTGTAAGCATCTGGACGCCGATCATGAATCCTGCGGTCGCCTCACGCTGGTTCGTTTTTCCCAACATGCTGTTTCTGGCGCCGGTTCCGGTTGCCACGGCTGTTGTGGCGCTTGTCACCTGGCGCGCGCTCCACGGCCGCTCGGAAATTCTTCCCTTCGCGGGCGGCATAAGCCTTTTCGCGCTGTCTTTTGCGGGAATTGCCATCAGTCTCTATCCGATGATCGTGCCGCCTCATTTCACTTTGTGGGAGGCCGCGTCCTCGGACCGGACCCAGGCTTTTCTCCTGGTCGGCACGCTCGTGCTGCTGCCAGTCATCCTGACGTACTCGAGCTGGTCCTACTGGGTATTTCGCGGCAAGGTGCGCGCCGACATCGGTTATCACTGAAGCCGCCGCGGAATTGATCGCTGGTTTCAACTGGCCCTGCAGATAGTACCGTTCTCAACGGAGTTTCGAAATGCATCGTCGCGATATGCTCATGGGTAGCCTTGTCACTACATTCGGATTTGCTGGCGGCCCGGGTCCCGTTCTGGCCACGACTCACGAAGGGTCATCACCGGCGGCGGTGAAGTACCGAACGGAAACGGACAGCCTCGGCGAAGTAGAAGTGCCGGCGGACAAGCTGTGGGGCGCTCAGACCCAGCGTTCGCTTGAACATTTCAGCATTGGACCGGATATCATCCCGCCGGAGATGATCACTTCCTATGCCATCTTGAAAAAAGCCGCTGCCAACGCAAACTACTCCGAAAAGCGGCTTGGTGGTTCGGAACGTGAGCTCATCGTTCAGGTTTGTGATGAGATTCTCGCCGGTCAGCACTACGATATGTTCCCCCTGCACGTGTGGATGACCGGCAGCGGAACGCAATTCAACATGAATGTGAACGAAGTGATCTCCAACCGCTGTTGCCAACTCGCGGGCACCCCGCTCGGCAGCAAGAAGCCGGTACATCCAAACGACGACGTCAATATGTCACAGTCGTCCAACGACTCGTTTCCATCCGCCATGTACATGGCAGCTGCGATTAACGTAAAGCACCGTTTGATGCCGGCTGTAATGGCACTGCACGATTCGATTGCCGCGAAGTCCGAGGAGTGGATGGATATCGTCAAGATTGGCCGGACGCACATGCAGGACGCAACCCCCATTACCCTTGGGCAGGAGTGGTCCGGGTACGCGGGCATGCTGTCAGACAATCTTGAGCGGCTCGACGACGCTCTCAAGGGCGTCTATCGCCTGGCGCTGGGCGGCACGGCAGTCGGTACGGGGCTCAATTCGACGCCCGGATTTGCGGAAGCGGTTGCTGCGCAAATCGCCGCGCTGACGAACTTGCCGTTTGTTACCGCGCCAAACAAATTTACAGTCCAGGGGGCCCACGACGCATTGGTACAGCTTTCTGGCACGCTGCGAACACTGGCCGTATCGCTCTACAAGATCGCCAATGATATCCGCCTGATGTCCTGCGGGCCCCGCGCGGGCTTTGGCGAGCTGATTATTCCAGTGAACGAGCCAGGGTCCTCAATCATGCCCGGCAAGGTCAACCCGACCCAGGCCGAAGCCCTTACGATGATTGCCACTATGGTGATGGGACACGACGTGACTACCGGCTTCGGCGGGGCCGGCGGGTCTCTCGAGATGAATGTCTATAAACCTGTCATCATCTATGACATCACACACTCGATCAGGTTGATGACCGACGGCTGCACGAACTTTCGCAAGTTCCTGATCGAAGGCACGAGGCCGAATTTGAAGAAGATCAAGGAATACGTGGATCGATCGCTGATGCTGGTGACCGCTCTTTCGCCGGTCATCGGGTATGACAAGGCGTCCAAGATCGCCCATTGCGCGAGTGACGAGGATCTCACTCTGAGAGAGGCTGCGCTTAAACTCGGCTACATCTCAGCCGACGACTTCGACCGTATTGTCGACCCGAAAAAAATGATCAAACCGTACGTAGCGCAGTGACCGAACCTTCCGGTTACCTCTGCACACCTTGGCGTGCATCCGCGACTAGACCGGCGTTTCCGAAGTTCTGATCATATTGAAGCTTGCGATGCCGCGCTCCCTCTCCCGCTCTTCGCGGGGGAGGGCTGGGGTGGGGGAAGCTCCGGGCGAAGATCCATCGATCGGGTATCGCGGCGATACACGCAACTGAGACCGCCGATGCCGCGCCCCCACTCCTCACACTCCCGAATTTTGGGGGTGACGCAGTCTTCAG
>NZ_JBEKXH010000517.1:0-4378 GCF_049512235.1 Bradyrhizobium sp. | reverse complement strand
ATGGGACGCCATTACCTCGTTTCTGCCGAACAAGCCGCTTGGCGGACCGAATATTCCCTACGGCACGGCCGCCGAATAAGCGAGCCGACCCTATGAGGACTTCGGAGCGGATTTGGCTTCTTGCATTTAAATTGGTCTCCAAGGCGTAGAGTTTGCGTTTCAGAAAATGATCGTTAGGCATCGAATGATGCTGGTCGCAATTGTCGACCGCGTTATAGGCCGAGCCTGTCGAATTGGGGCGTGCGCCAATAGCGGCTGCCTCAATTACGATTGCGCGGAACCGAGCCTTGCTTTAGGTTCAAGCTCGATGATCAAGCGGTTATGATGACGCCAGGATGGAGCCGACGATGGAGGCTGGAAATGTAATAGCGTTTCGTCCTTTCAGCTTCGTGAGCGCGGACGGCGTTAATGAATGATCACCGCAACCTGCCGCTCCAGGACGTGCTTTCCTTCGGCCCGTTCAGCCTGTGTGTTGCCGAGAGGCTGCTCAAGAAAGCTGACGAGCCGATACCACTCGGTGGCCGCGCGCTCGACGTCCTGATCGCGCTTGCGGAGCAGGCCGGAGAAGTGGTTCCTCACAAGGAGCTGATCTCAACAGTGTGGCGGGGTGTGACGGTGGAGGACGCCAATCTCCGCGCTCACGTCGCAGCTGTTCGGAAGGCGCTTGGTGACGGACGAGACGGCGCTCGCTACGTAACCAGTGTTCCCAGCATGGGCTATTGTTTTGTCGCGCCGGTTACGCGCTCAAGCGCCAGGCAAACGGCCCCTGTTACCGGAATTGCCGCCACAGAACGAGTTCAAAGGCTGCCGCCGCGACCGGCGCGGATGGTCGGCCGCGATGACACCGTTCGATCCTTGGCGGAGCAACTCCAGATGCGGCGCTTCGTCAGCATCGTCGGTCCCGGAGGTGTCGGCAAAACGACCGTGGCAATCTCTGTCGCTCATGGGCTGGTCGATGGATTCCACGACGCGGTCTTCTTCATCGATCTGGCTGCGCTGACCGATCCCCAACTCGTGCCGACAGCGGTCGCATCGGCGCTCGGGTTGATGGTACAAAGCCAGGACCCGCTCGCTGGTCTGGTGGCCTTAATCGGCGGCAAGAAGCTTCTTCTCGTACTCGACAGTTGCGAGCACGTGATCGGCGTTGCGGCAGCGCTCGCCGAACGTATCGTCAGCGAAGCACCGCAGGCACACATCCTGGCGACCAGCCGCGAAGCGCTCGGGGTGGAAAGTGAACATGTCCACTTGTTGTCCTCACTTGATTGTCCACCTGATGATGCTGGCCTGACGGCCATGGACGTACTCCGCTATCCCGCGGCCCAGCTTTTTATGGAGCGGGCGGCAGCGAGCGGCTATGGAACGGCATTAAGCGATATCGATGCGCCGATCGTAGCCCGGAGTTGCCGCCGGCTTGACGGAATCCCGCTGGCTATTGAACTCGCGGCCGGTCGTGCCGGATCCCTTGGGATCCGTAGAATCGCCGATCTGCTCGACAACCGCTTCAGCTTGCTCTGGCATGGCCGTCGTACCGCGCTGCCGCGGCACCGGACTCTGAACGCGATGCTCGATTGGAGTTACAACCTGCTTTCGGAGCGCGAGAAGGTGGTCCTGTGCCGGATGTCGGTCTTTGTCGGTGACTTCACGCTTCAAGCGGCCGGCTTCGTTGCGTCGGATAC
This sequence comes from Bradyrhizobium sp., assembly GCF_049512235.1. GTDB lineage: Bacteria > Pseudomonadota > Alphaproteobacteria > Rhizobiales > Xanthobacteraceae > Bradyrhizobium. The sequence goes on along the minus strand of NZ_JBEKXH010000517.1, from coordinate 2,702 downwards.
GGAGATAGATGAGGCGGGCGTTATCGACGCGGGCGCGAGCCTGGTTGCAAAGTTCTTGATATCCAAGACCGTCCTCAACGAATCGACATATCGGCTACTCGACACCACGCGCGCCTATGCCGCCGCCAAACTCGCCCAGCGTGGCGGCGCAGATCGCATCGCTCGGCGCCATGCGATCTTTTATGCCAAGTTTCTCGAGCACGACGAGATCATCCAGTCGTTGTTTGGCGAACACGATCTTTCGGGATACGCTTCGCATATCGGCAACGTGCGGGCGGCGCTGGGATGGGCTCTGTCTGGTCGTGGCGATGTCGCGGTCGGGATCGAACTCGCCGCCTGGGCGGTGCCACTGTTCATCAAAATGTCGCTGTTCGGGGAATGCAGGGGCTGGAGTGAACGGGCGCTGGCCGCGCTCGACGACACCAACCGCGGCACCAGACAGGAGATGATCCTTCAGGAAGCTCTGGCGGTCTCGTCGATGTTCACCAGGGGTCACAGCGGACAGGTTCGCGTCGAATTCGAGCGCGGGCTTGCGCTGGCGGAAGCGTTCCAGGATCCTGCGCGCCAACTGCGCCTTCTCGTCGGTCTGAACATTTTTCTTACGCAACTTGGCGACCTCCGCGGCGCCCTGGCGGTCGCGGAACAGGCCAGCGTCATCGCGCAGGCTGCCAAGCTCCCGGCCGGCACCGTCTGGGTGGAGTCTTGGTTGGGCATGGCTCACAACTTTCTAGGCGACCAGGCCGTGGCACAACGCCATTGTGAGCGCAGCATAGCGCTCGCAGTCGAGCTTGGTACCCTCAACGTCAACCTCTTCGGCATTGATCAGCGCATCCGCGCGCTCGTCTTCCTCGCCCGCACCTTGTGGCTGCGCGGCTTCGCCGATCAGGCGCTTCGAATCGTGCAAACGGCCATTGGTGAAGCGGCGAGCCGGGATCACCCGCTTCCGATCTGCGGTTCGCTGGTTCATGCCTCGACGATCCTACTGTGGACCGGTGATTTGCCGGGAGCCAGCGATCTCATCGAGCAGTTGATCGTATACGCCGGACGACACTCGCTTGCACCGTACCGTGCCGCTGGCATCGCGCTGAAAGGCGAACTTGCTATCGCCCGCGACGAGCTGGAAGCCGGTCTCGATTTATTACGGGGCGCGCTGGAAACCCTGCACGCTCAGCAGTTCAATCTCTTGACCACGGGTTTCATCGGCGCGTTGACGGAAGGCCTGCGCGAGACCGGGCAATTCGAGGAGGCGCTTTTCGCGATCAATGGAGCCATCGCGCGCGCGATAAATAGTGGAGTGGAATTTAACTTGTCTGAACTGCTTCGGATTAAGTCGCAGATTCTCGCGGCCCGACATGACCGTGAGTCAGCCATGCACTGCCTGACCGAAGCGCTCGATGTCGCGCGCGCACAATCTGCGCTCGCCTGGGAACTGAGGTCAACGATGGCCTTGGCCCGCTTGCTCTGCGAAGACGGGCACCGCGATCAGGCCCGGCATACGCTCGCTCTCGTTTACGACCGCTTCACAGAAGGCTTCGAAACTGCAGATCTCAAGCTGGCGCGCGCACAGCTCGAGGATTTACGATAGCCAATTTGGCCGTCCCGCATCAAGCCGATAGCCGTCATATCGTTCTCTTCTGGTTGGCGATCTATATCGGATAGAGCCATCAGATCCGCCGTGCTGGCTATCGTTTACGACTGCCTCACGGAAGTATTTTAAACAACGGGAAGATCGCGCGTCAGCTTACGAAGGACCTGGCGCAGCACCTTTTGTTGGCTTCCAGATGACTGAACCATCTTAAGAGCGCGTCGACTTTTCACTATTTTTTACAAAATACAACGTGCCTGCCTCGGGTCGCCCGTCGATATATTCCGGGAAGCGTGAGCGTTGCGGGCGTCAAACTCACGAACATCGACCATGCTAACAGAAGCTCACACTCCTTCTGCGACGCCTCCAGCGCGACCGCAAGGCGGGCAGCGGGCTTGCTAGTGAACACACCAGGCGTGCGTACTTTAGCTCGATAGGGAACGACGTTGTTGTCATTAGGTCGAACCTCAATCGGTTGGGGGGCAGCTTTGGTTTGCTGCGTGTGCATCGCGGGCATCTTCGTGGTTGTGGTCTACCGATCCCCGTTGCCAACGGTGCCTCGGCCGGACCCAAAGGCATTTTCCCCGGATAGCATAAAGCGTGGAGCCGCGGCGGCAATTATAGGCGATTGCGGAATCTGCCATACAGCTGAGCAGGGTGCTGATTACGCGGGTGGCCGTCCTTTACCCACCCCATTCGGCACGATTTTCTCAACAAACATAACGCCGGATGAAGCGACAGGCATCGGCAATTGGTCAAAGATAGCTTTCAGGCGTGCGATGCGTGAAGGCGTGTCGCGCAGTGGTCATCTCCTCTATCCGGCGATGCCGTACGACCACTACGCCCACGTGAGCGATCAGGACATCGACGATCTCTATGCATTTCTGATGACCAGGCGCGCCATTAGTGCCAGCGCTCCTTCAAATCATCTCATCTTTCCACTCGGCTTCAGGCCGTTGCTCGCGGGATGGCAACTGTTGTTCCTGCACGACAGGCGTTTTTCGCCGGCGCCGGCCGCAGACGAGGTGTGGAACCGAGGTGCCTACCTGTCGGAGGGCCTCGCCCATTGTGGAGGCTGCCATACGCCGCGAGATCTCGCTGGCGGTGAAGAGAGCGG
>NZ_JBEKXH010000516.1:0-5689 GCF_049512235.1 Bradyrhizobium sp. | reverse complement strand
GACGTGCTGGAAATGTTCCTGGCGGACCCCAAGACCGCCTCGATCGTGATGATCGGCGAGATCGGCGGTGCGGCCGAGGAAGATGCCGCGCAATTCCTGATCGACGAGGCCAAGCGCGGCCGCAAGAAGCCGATGGTCGGTTTCATCGCCGGCGTCACCGCGCCTCCCGGCCGCCGCATGGGCCATGCCGGCGCCATCATCTCCGGCGGCAAGGGCGACGCCGCCTCCAAGACCGCGGCGATGGAGGCCGCCGGGATCACGGTCTCGCCGTCGCCCGCCCGGCTTGGAAAAACCCTTGTCGAGAAATTGAAGTCCTAATTCAATCCTTGGTTCTTTTCGGCGCGAATATTTGTCCTAAATGGGGTAAAGCCTCTCTAAACCCGCCGATCCGGTGCCCGGATCGGCTGTTGCGCCGTTTTCCATGCGCGAACCGAAATCACCAGGACGCCATCATGTCTCGCCAAGACGCGAACGCCGCCTTTGCTCTCTCTTCGTTTTTGCAGGGCACAAACGCCACCTACATCGACGACATCTACGCCCGTTACGAGAAAGACCCCGCCGCGGTCGACCCCGAATGGCAGGAGTTTTTCAAGAGCCTGAAAGATCAGCCGGACGACGTCCGGAAAAACGCCGAAGGGCCGTCCTGGGGCCGGAGCAACTGGCCGCTGACGCCGCGCGACGAACTGACCTCGGCGCTCGACGGCAACTGGGCGGAAGTCGAAAAATCCATCGGCACCAAGCTTGCCGCCAAGGCACAGGCCAAGGTCAGCGAGCTGACGGCGGCCGACGTCCACCAGGCGACGCGCGATTCGGTACGCGCGCTGATGCTGATCAGGGCCTACCGTATGCGCGGCCATTTCCACGCCAGGCTCGACCCGCTCGGGATTGAGCCGCCGCGCGATCGCGAGGAGCTCGATCCGCGCTCCTACGGCTTCGCGGAGGCCGATTACGAGCGCAAGATCTTCCTCGATCATGTGCTCGGCATGGAATACGCCACGCTTCGGGAAATCGTCGCGATCTGCGAACGCACCTACTGCCAGACGCTCGGCGTCGAGTTCATGCACATCACCAATCCGGCGCAAAAAGCCTGGATCCAGGAGCGCATCGAGGGTCCGGACAAGGAGATCAGCTTCACCCGCGAGGGCCGCCGCGCCATCCTGATGAAGCTGGTCGAGGCCGAGGGTTTTGAGAAATTCTGCGATCTCAAATTCACCGGCACCAAGCGGTTCGGTCTGGACGGCGCCGAATCGCTGATCCCGGCGCTGGAGCAGATCATCAAGCGCGGCGGCAATCTCGGCGTCAAGGAAATCGTGCTCGGCATGCCGCATCGCGGGCGCCTCAACGTGCTGACCCAGGTGATGGGCAAGCCGCATCGCGCGCTGTTTCATGAATTCAAGGGTGGCTCCGCCAATCCCGAGGTGGTCGAGGGTTCCGGCGACGTCAAATATCATCTCGGCGCGTCGTCGGACCGCGAGTTCGACAACAACCGCATTCACCTGTCGCTGACCGCCAATCCGTCGCATCTGGAGATCGTCGATCCCGTGGTGCTTGGAAAAGTGCGCGCCAAGCAGGATCAGCATGGCGATCCGCCGGACCAGCGCATTTCGGTGCTGCCGCTGTTGATGCACGGCGATGCCGCCTTTGCCGGACAGGGCGTGGTGGCGGAATGTTTCGGGCTGTCCGACCTGAAGGGTTACCGCACCGGCGGTTCGGTGCATTTCATCGTCAACAACCAGATCGGCTTCACCACCTATCCGCGCTATTCGCGCTCCTCGCCCTATCCTTCCGACGTCGCCAAGATGATCGACGCGCCGATCTTCCACGTCAACGGCGACGATCCCGAAGCCGTGGTGTTCGCGGCCAAGGTCGCGACCGAATTCCGGCAGAAGTTCCACAAGCCGGTGGTCATCGACATGTTCTGCTATCGCCGGCACGGCCACAACGAGGGCGACGAGCCGGCATTCACCCAGCCGGTGATGTACAAGAAGATCGCCACCCATCCGACCACCCTGGAAATCTATTCCAAGCGGCTGATCGCGGAAGGCGTGATGACGGAAGGCGAGGTCGAAAAGGCCAAGGCCGACTGGCGCGCGCGGCTCGATGCCGAACTGGAGGCCGGTTCGGGCTACAAGCCGAACAAGGCGGACTGGCTGGACGGCAAATGGGCCGGCTTCAAATCGGCGGATCAGGAAGAGGACGCGCGCCGCGGCGTCACCGGCGTCGATATCGCGGCATTGAAGGACATCGGCCGCAAGATCACCAAGGCGCCCGACGGCTTCCGGGTTCACCGCACCGTGCAGCGCTTTCTGGAAAACCGGGCCAAGGCGATCGACAGCGGCGCCGGCATCGATTGGGCGACCGGCGAGGCGCTGGCGTTCTCCACGCTGCTGCAGGAGGGCCATCACGTCCGGCTGTCGGGACAGGACTCGGAGCGCGGCACCTTCTCGCAGCGCCACTCGGTCTTGATCGATCAGGAGGACGAAAGCCGCTACACCCCGTTCAATCATCTCGGCGGCGATCAGGGCCATTACGAAGTCATCAACTCGCTGTTGTCGGAAGAAGCGGTGCTCGGTTTCGAGTACGGTTATTCGCTGGCCGAGCCCAACGCATTGACGGTCTGGGAAGCGCAGTTCGGCGACTTCGCCAACGGCGCGCAGGTCCTGTTCGACCAGTTCATCTCCTCGGGCGAACGCAAATGGCTGCGGATGTCCGGCCTCGTCTGCATGCTGCCGCATGGCTACGAAGGGCAGGGACCGGAGCATTCCTCGGCACGGCTGGAGCGCTTCCTGCAGATGTGCGCCGAGGACAACATGCAGGTGGTGCACGCCACCACGCCCGCGAATTTCTTCCACGTGCTGCGGCGTCAGCTGCATCGCGAGATCCGCAAGCCGCTGATCCTGATGACGCCGAAGTCGCTGCTGCGGCACAAGCGCGCGGTGTCGCGGCTGGACGAAATGGGCGCCAATACCACGTTCCATCGCCTGCTCTATGATGACGCGGTCATGCTGCCTGACGAAAAGATCAAGCTGGTGCCGGACGACAAGATCCGCCGCGTCGTACTGTGCTCGGGCAAGGTCTATTACGATATCTATGACGAGCGCGAGAAGCGCGGCATCGACGACGTCTACATCATGCGACTCGAGCAGCTCTATCCGGTGCCGCTGAAGGCGCTGGTGCAGGAACTCGGGCGGTTCAAGGGTGCCGAGCTGGTCTGGTGTCAGGAAGAACCGCGCAACATGGGTTCGTGGCACTTCATCGAGCCCTATCTCGAATGGGTGCTGAACCAGATCCACGCGCCGCACCGGCGTCCGCGTTATGCCGGCCGCGCCGCCGCGGCGGCGACCGCGACCGGCTTGATGTCGAAGCACCTGGCGCAACTTAAGGCATTGCTGGACGAGGCGCTGAGCTGACCGCTGCCGGCGTCGTGATGCCCGTGCCGGTCGCGGGCATCGACGTCTCGATTTTTGAAAGCCGATTTAGGGGCGGATGGCCGGGACGCGCCCGACCACGACCGCAAGAGGAAACAGCCAATGACTGAAATTCGCGTTCCGACGCTCGGCGAATCCGTAACCGAAGCCACCATTGGCCGCTGGTTCAAGAAGGCCGGCGACGCCGTTGCTGTCGACGAGCCGCTGGTCGAGCTCGAGACCGACAAGGTCACCATCGAAGTGCCGGCGCCATCGGCAGGCACGCTTGGCGAAATCGCCGCCAAGGATGGCGAGACCGTCGCGGTCGGTGCCTTGCTCGGAAACATCAATGATGGCGCGGCTGCAGCCGCCGCCAGGCCGGCGGCGGCGCCCGCCAGGGCCGCTGCCCCCGCGGCTGCGCCGCCCCCGCCGCCCCCTGCCGCCGCGCCCGCGGTGCCGAAGGCCCCGCCCGCCGATGCGCCGCTGGCGCCATCGGTACGCAAGATCTCGGCCGAAAGCGGCATCGACGCCTCTACCGTCCCCGGCTCGGGCAAGGATGGCCGGGTGACCAAGGGCGACATGCTCGCCGCGATCGAGAAAGCGGCGTCGGCGCCGACGCCGGTCAATCAGCCCGCCGCCGCGGTGCAGGTTCGCGCGCCATCGCCCGCCGACGACGCGGCGCGGGAGGAGCGCGTGAAGATGACGCGGCTGCGCCAGACCATCGCGCGCCGGCTGAAGGAAGTGCAGAACACCGCGGCGATGTTGACGACCTTCAACGAGGTCGACATGAGCCACATCATGGCGATGCGGGCCATGGGCTTCTTCACCAAGGCCTGCGTGCAGGCGCTGAAGGACATTCCGGCGGCCAACGCCGAGATCGACGGCACCGACCTGATCTACAAGAATTATTACCACATCGGCGTTGCCGTCGGCACCGACAAGGGCCTGGTGGTGCCGGTGGTGCGCGACTGCGACCAGAAGTCGATCGCCGAGATCGAAAAAAGCATCGCCGATTTCGGACGGCGGGCGCGCGACGGCCAGCTCAAGATCGACGAGATGCAGGGCGGCACCTTCACCATCACCAATGGCGGCATCTACGGCTCCTTGATGTCGACCCCGATCCTGAACGCGCCGCAGTCGGCCATTCTCGGCATGCACAAGATCCAGGACCGCCCGGTCGCGATCGGCGGCAAGGTCGAGATCCGCCCGATGATGTACCTGGCGCTGTCCTACGATCACCGCGTCATCGACGGCAAGGAGGCGGTGACGTTTTTGGTGCGGGTCAAGGAGAGCCTGGAGGATCCGGCCCGGCTGGTGCTGGATCTGTGAGGGCATTTGGTGGCGGACGCTGCGCTTTCGAGCCTTGCTGACAAGGCCGCGCTAGTCCGGAAAGGGCTGGAATTGTCATCCTTGCGCGCGCAATACCGCACGATGCGCCCCGATAGAATAGGGGTTCTAGGTTCGAGCGGTCGCCATTACTTCAATCTAGACGCGATCGGATTTGCCACGTCACCGTTGGTAGCGTTCGTCGCTCTGACCCGTTTGCCTTGGCGCCGGAGGGTATAATGCAGCCGCTGCCGATCGAAATCGTCATGCTCGCCCTCGGCATGGTGCTGTTGCTGCTGCAACTGTTCCTGCAGTCGGTTTCCTCCGCCATGGAGATGGGTGGCGCGTACAAGGCGGGCCCCCGCGACGAAGCGCGGGTGCTGCGGGGCGTCTTCGCCGGCCGCGCCGATCGAGCCTTTCGCAATCTGCTGGAGACGTTTCCGATCTTTGCGGCGCTGGCGCTGGCGCTGGTGGTCACCGGCCGGAATGGCGGCCTGGGGGCGCTCGGGGCGGAAGCATGGGTGGCCGCGCGCGTGCTTTATGTGCCGCTGTATCTTATCCAGATTCCGTTCGCGCGCAGCCTAGCATGGTTCGTTTCAATTTTTGCACTCGTTGCTATGCTGGTACGGCTGTTCCAGTAGGGTGCATCCGGACTGAGGAGAAGGAATCTTGAGCGACAGGGTTGTCATCATCACCGGCGGAAGCCGTGGCATCGGCCGCGCCACTGCCATCGCCGCCGCCGCGCGCGGCTTTCGCGTTTGCATCGGCTACGCCAGCAATCAAGCCGCGGCCAACAGCGTGGTCTCCGAGATCGAAGCCAAGAACGGCAAGGCGATCGCGGTAAAGTGCGATGTCGGTAACGAGAGCGATATCCTGGCGCTGTTCAAGGCTGCCGATGCGTTCGGAACGCTGGGCGCGCTGGTCAACAATGCCGGCATCGTCGGGACCACCTCGCG
>NZ_JBEKXH010000515.1:0-4398 GCF_049512235.1 Bradyrhizobium sp. | reverse complement strand
GAGCGATGCGAAGCCGGTGGCGGCCGCCGGAACGGCGCCTGGCTACTGCGAGGTGCGCGGCTCGGTCGTCACCAAGGGCGCGGGCGTAGCCGAGGGTCAAGCGCGCTTTGCCATGCAACTGCCCGATGCCTGGCAGCAGCGCTTCCTGTTCCTCGGCGTCGGCGGCAACGCGGGCAACCTGGTGGCCTCGGCGAACGTCACAGACCGCGGCCTGGCGCTGGGCAAGGGCTACACGACGATCCTGACCGACACCGGCCATGTCGGCGACGGCGCCAGCGCCAAGTGGACGCGCCTGCCGGACAACCGGCCTGACACGGTGAAGAGGACCGATTTCTTCTATCGAGCTGCGCACGACGTCACCGTCGCCGGAAAGGCGTTCGCCGAGGCCTACTACGCCGCGAAGGTGGAGCACGCCTATTTCGACGGCTGCTCGACCGGCGGACGCATGGCGATGATGGAGGCCGAGCGCTACCCCGAGGACTATGAAGGGGTGATCGCCGGCGATCCGTTGATGAGTTCCACCACCTCCGCGGCGCGCGCCGTGGTGCAGAAAGCGGCGCTGTCATCGCCTGCTGCCTACATCCCGGAAGCCACGATTGCGGCGATCGACGCGCGGGTGACAGGACGCTGCGATGCGATCGATGGCGCGAAGGACGGTCTCGTTCAGAACCCCTCGGCCTGCCCGGTCCATGCCGAGGACCTGCTCTGCCGCGCCGGTGAAACGGAGGCCTGCCTGAATGCGGACCAAATGCGGGTGCTGAAGAGCTACACCTCGCCGTTCCGCGACAGGCAGGGACATGTCCTGTTCGGCCCGTGGGCGATCACCGACCTCTCGGGGCCTCAGGGTCTCGCGTTCAACGCGACCGGTCTTACAGCGCCGGACCTGTCCAATCTGGCATCGCCGTGGAAGGCCGACCCCAAAGCGGCGCCGCGGTCCTGGGTGATCGTGGACGAGATGTTGACCTACTGGCTCGGCCTCGGGCCCGGCGCGACGGTCGCTGAGCTGGATATCGATCCGCCCGCCAACAGGGTGGGCGACAAGACGCTCGCGATGATGAATGCGACCTATGCCGAGGGGGACACGCGCGATCCGGCGCAGCTGAAGCCGTTCATCGCGCAGGGGCGCAAGATGATCCTCTATCACGGCGCCAGCGATCCCTCGATCCCGGCGTCGCAATCCATCGCGTTCTACCGGGAGCTTGCCGAGCAGCAACAAGGCATCGAGCGCACGCAGGAAAACGTGCGGCTGTTCCTGGTGCCGGGAATGCACCATTGCGGCGGCGGCCCCGCGCCGGACCGGTTCGACACGCTATCGGCCATCGAGGCATGGGTCGAGCACGGCAAGGCTCCGGATGCGATCCAGGCGAGCACCGGGCCGGAAAGCCCGGTGCAGCACCGGCTGCCGCTCTGCCCTTACCCGAAGCAAGCGCGCTATCGCGGGACGGGAGAGATCACCGATCCCTCGAACTGGAACTGCGCGGCTGAAATTGCCGAGTAGCGCGCCGACCCGGCCGAAACGGCGCCCTCGCCGCTGCTCTCTGGTCACCGGAACAATCGTCCCCAGGAGCGAATTGGCAGCGTTGACGGCGGCAGTTAATTAATTAATCCGAACATCGCAATCTGACACTTGATCGACGTAAAGCGCGGATAGGCATATCAACCGGGGCATGGCATGCTAAATCGATTGACGACGGCGCAATCCACCGGGGCGATGCGGCGCTGTAGGCGCCCCGCCATGGTGACGCTCGCAGCGATGGCCGGCCTTTTGGCGCTGACCGCCGACGCCGCGGCGAGACAGGCGCGCCCCGCGCCTGCCACCGCGGCTGTGGCGCCGCGCGATGCAGGCGAGCCGATCATGGCGATCGTATCGATCAAGACCCAGCGGGTCACTTTCTACGACGCCGATGGCTGGATCCTGCGCGCACCGGTATCGACCGGCATCACGGGACGCGAGACCCCGGCCGGCGTCTTCGCGGTCATCGAGAAGGACCAAGACCACCACTCGAGCCTCTATGACGATGCCTGGATGCCGAACATGCAGCGCCTGACCTGGAACGGCATCGCGTTGCACGGCGGGCCGCTGCCCGGTTACGCGGCCTCACATGGCTGCGTGCGGATGCCCTACGAATTTGCGGAGAACCTGTTCGACAAGACCAGGATCGGGATGCGGGTGATCATCGCACCGAACGACGCAGCCCCGGTCGCGTTTTCCCACCAGGCGCTCCTGGTGCCGAACGCGGACGCCGTCGCGGCGGCTCCGGCGCGTGCCGAGAGGCTCGTCGACGAGGCCGCGGAGGCCGCCGAGACGGCCGCCGAGGCGAAGCAAGCGGCCGCGACGGCGGCGCGCGAGAGCGCATCGCTCACGGCATCGATCCGCAAGCTCGAATATCTCAAAACCCGTGCCGACGCCGAGCTCGCCTTCGCCGACAAGGCGCTCGCCGCCGCAAAGACGGACCAGGCCAAAGCGCGGGCCGAGGACCTGAAGCAGAAGGCCGGGCCCAAGGCCGCGGAACTGGGGACGCAACTCGACACCGCCAAGGCCGACGCGAAGTCGAAGCTCGACGCCGCCGCCGCCGCCAAGGACGCTGCCAAGGCGGCCGCGGCCAGGAAATCCGACACCGCCAAGGCGGCGAGCGAGGCCCAGCTCGCGCTCGAGCCGGTCTCGGTCTACATCAGCCGCGCGACGCAGAAGCTTTACGTGCGGCGCAACACCCATAAGCCGTGGCCGGACGGGGGCGAAGTGTTCGACGCCACCATCGAGGTTCCGGTCACGATCCGCGATCCCGACCAGCCGATCGGCACCCATGTGTTCACGGCGGTGGCGCGCAACGAGGCGGGCCTGCGCTGGACCGCGGTCACGATCGACAGCGCCGACGACGCCAAGGACGCGCTCGACCGCATCACGATCCCGCAGGATGTGCTCGATCGCATCGCGCCGACCGCCGTGCCGCGATCCTCGATCATCATCTCGGACGAGCCCCTGAGCAGCGAGACCAACTATCGCACCGAGTTCGTCGCGGTGCTGAACAACCAGCCCCAGGGCGGCTTCGTGACGCGCCGGCCGACGGCCGACGTCGCGGTTGCCAGCGGCAACTTCTGGGACGACGGCCTGGGGTCCCTTTTCCAGCCCAATCGGAACGCCCAGCCTGGCACTACGCGCCTGCGCAGCGGCCCGACCTATTATCCGGTACAACGGGGCTGGTGGTAAGACGCGGCACGCCGCGCATAGGCCGCAGGGTCGCTCCGGGTCAATCGTGTCGGTTCAGGCGTCAACGCCGAGCCGCTTGGCGTCGCGGCGGATACAAGCCAGATTTCCAATGCTCGAATTCGGTCGCGACGATGGCCTGCCGGATCCGCTACCTTTCCGATTTGGAGGCGGCCTTGGGCGAGCGCAAGGTCGATCTGGTCGTGGAAGGCCCCGCTCGCAAGAACGGTTAAATCGACCGCGTAGCTCGAGAATCCGGAGTGCTTCTGTGAGTTCGGCCGAGTCCGCGGTCGAGTCGTTGCACAGTGCGCTGGCCGATGCGCATCAAGCCGCCGTGGACGTTGCGACCGCGGCGGGAGTATTAGCAAGTAGCCCGCATAAGCGCAGCCATATGCGGGATCAGCGCCAACAGGCAAACCCCGGATGTCGCTTCGCTCATCCGGGCTACGCTCGCCACGCTCGCTGGGCTCGCAATGACCTGGGCAGCGGCCGACGGAATCAGACCTTTTCCGGATCAGGCGCGGCTTGCTGATGTCCGTTGTCGTCATGGTGAGGGCTGGCTTCCTCGCCAAGCGGTGGCGCCTGGTGATGGAGAAAGGCCTCCTGCTGCGGTTCGGCCGCGGCGGGCGGGGCCAGCGGCGGCTCCGCTTCGGCCGTGTTGTCGGCTTCGGCCGTCTTGGCGGCTTGGGGCTGCGCCGCTGCGGCTTGGGCCGCTGCCTGCTCCTTGGCGGCCGCAAGCTGGTTCGCGGTAAGCTTATATGCCACGAAGGGGCCGAGCACGAGCGCGACCAGCGCAACGACGAGCGCAAAGCCTGGCGATATATTGGATGTGTTCTGCTGGTCCTCGTCGAAATTCTTTTTCAAGTCGTCGATGTCCTTCTTCATCGCGTCAACGCGCTGCGCCACCGCCTCGGAGGGGGCGGTGTTGGCCTTGAGCGTATCGGCGACCTGGGCCACGAGCTTGGCTTGGGAGGCCGCGACCTCCTGCCGCAACGCTTGCGCCGCCTTGTCGCCGGTCTCCTTGGCGTCCTTCAGCAATTTGACCTGGTCGGAGCGCAGCGCGTCGATCTGGTCGAGCATGATCTGCGCGGCCTTATCGCTGCTCGACTTGGAGTCCTGGATCAGCTTGAGCAGGTCGGAGCGAAGCATGACGGTCTGGGCGATCTTGTCGCTGTTTGCCTTGCCATCGTCGG
>NZ_JBEKXH010000514.1:0-4406 GCF_049512235.1 Bradyrhizobium sp. | reverse complement strand
CGGCAAGGTCATCGTCGGCGGATCCGGCGGCGAGTTTGGCGTCCGCGGCTATGTCGTTGCCTTCGATGCCAATGACGGCAAGGAGCTGTGGCGGACCTTCACCATCCCCGGCACCGGCGAACCCGGCAATGACACGTGGAAGGGGGATGACTGGAAATCCGGTGGCGGCTCCGCCTGGATGACCGGAAATTATGATGCCGAAACCAATACCGTCTATTGGGGCGTCGGCAACGCCGCGCCTTGGCCGGGTGAAACCCATCCCGGTGACAATCTCTACACCAGTTCGGTGCTCGCCCTCGACCCTGAGAACGGCAAGATCAAGGCCTACCATCAGTACCACCAGAACGATTCCTGGGATTGGGACGAGGTGGACGCGCCCATGCTGGTCGACCTGCAACGCGACGGCCGCACCATCAAGAGCCTGATCCACCCCGGACGCGATGCCATCTTCTGGGTGCTCGAGCGCAAGCCCGACAGCATCAATTATGTCGCCGGCTGGCCGTTCGTGAAGACCGATGTCTGGAAGGGCATCGAGCCCGAGACCGGCAGGCCGGTGGTCGATCCCGCCCATAAGCCGTCGATCGGCAAGCGGGTGGAGTTCTGCCCGTCCTTGTGGGGCGGCAAGGATTGGCCGTCGGCGGCCTATAGTCCGACGACCGGCCTGGTCTACGTTCCGGCCAACGAAAACTTCTGCGGCGGTTTCACCGGCGAGAAGGTGCCGTTGGATCCGGGCAAGCTGTGGCTCGGCACCAAGCCCGAGGATATCGGACTGACCACGCGTCCCGGCGCCGACCATTTTGGTGAACTCCAGGCCTGGGATCCGAGAAGCGGCAAGAAGGTGTGGTCGCATGACTTCCCCAAGTCGCAGCTGTTTGGCTCGGTCACGGCCACGGCCGGCGGTCTCGTGCTGGTTGGCGGCACCAATGACCGATACTTCCGCGCCTTCGATGCCAAGTCGGGCGAGCTGTTGTGGCAGCAGAAGACCAACTCCGGCATCATGGGCATGCCGGTCTCCTACGAGGTGGATGGCACGCAATACATCGCCGTCCAGTCCGGGTGGGGTGTCGATGCGCAGCGCATCCAGGACGCGCTGGCCACCAATAATATCGGGATCGAAAGCAACGTGCCGCAAGGCGGCGTTGTCTGGGTGTTCGCCGTCAAGAAGTAGTCCCCCCTGGCCCTCGACTCGACCGCAAAAAGCCGCGGTCGAGTCGTTCTTTGCCATTTCCGGATGCGTCAGTGCCAGGCCCGGAACCGCGGCGCGGAGCGACAGGAGATCCTGCCGCTCTCGCCTGATTGAGCGCTACCGACAACTTTGCAACAGCGAGGACGAATCATGATCAAGGTGAAGATAAACGGCCAGGAACACAGCTGGGATGGCGATCCGGCATTGCCATTGCTCTGGTACCTGCGGGACGAATTGGGACTGACCGGAGCCAAGTTCGGCTGCGGTGTGGCGTTATGCGGCGCGTGCACGGTCCTTGTTGACGGGCAGGCGGCGCGGTCCTGCATCACCGCGGTATCGGACGCCTCCGGACGCGAGGTGACCACCATCGAGGGTCTGCACCCCACAGGCGATCATCCGGTTCAGAAGGCATGGCGTGAGGTCAATGTCCCGCAATGCGGCTTTTGCCAGTCCGGGCAGATCATGCAGGCCGCAGCACTGTTGACGCAGAATCCCAAGCCCTCGCACGACGAAATCAGGACCGCGATGTCAGGCAATATCTGTCGCTGCGGTTGTTATCAGCGCATCGAAAACGCGGTGCATCTCGCGTCGACGGGGGTGTGATCATGAACATCCTCGCAAATCCCACCAAGCTTTTGGCCGTCAAAGTCGAGAACGTGTCGCGCCGCAGCGTGCTGAAGGGCCTCGGCATCGCCGGGGGCCTGGTGCTGGCGGCTCCGGTGATGTCGCGGCAGGCGTTCGCCGCTTACACCACCGGTGCCAGCGCGATGCCGCATGGCACGGTGGTGGACCCGCGCGTCTTCGTCGCGGTTGCGGCCGATGGCGTGGTAACCATCGTGGCGCATCGCTCGGAGATGGGTACCGGCAGTCGCACCAGCCTGCCGATGGTCGTCGCCGACGAGATGGAGGCCGACTGGTCGCGCGTCCAGGTCCGTCAGGCGCAGGGCGACGAAGTCAAATACGGCAACCAGGATACTGACGGCTCGCGCAGCACGCGGCATTATCTGATACCGATGCGCCAGATCGGGGCGTCGGCGCGGACCATGCTCGAAGCCGCGGCGGCGAAACGCTGGGGCGTACCGGTTGCCGAGGTCAAGGCGGCCAATCACGAGGTCGTTCATGCCGCGAGCGGTCGCCGGCTCGGATTCGGCGAACTGGCGGCCGAGGCCGCGGCCCAGCCGGTTCCTGCGATCGCCGATCTCAGGCTGAAGGATCCCAAGGACTTCCGCTATATCGGCAAGGGCAAGGTCTCAATCGTCGATCTCCGCGGCATCACGACAGGCACCGCTCAGTACGGCCAGGATATCCGTCTGCCCGGGATGAAGTATGCCGTGATTGCGCGTCCCCCCGTGGTGGGCGGCAAGCTGGTATCGTTCGACGCCAAGGATGCCTTGCAGGTTTCAGGCGTCGAGAAGGTCATGGAGGTGCAGGGCTGGCCATGGCCGTCAAAATTCCAGCCGCTCGGCGGCGTGGCGGTGATCGCACGCAATACCGGTGCCGCGATCAAGGGACGGGATGCGCTCAAGATCGTCTGGGATGACGGGCCCAATGCCACACACGACTCTGCGAACTATCGCAGCCAGCTGGAGGAGGCGGCCCGCAAGCCCGGCAAGGTGGTGCGCGATGACGGCGATATCGAAGCCGCGCTGAAGAGCGCCGACAAGGTGCTGGTCGGCGAATACTACCTGCCACATCTGGCGCATGCCAGCATGGAGACGCCGGTGGCGACCGCCAATGTCGTGGGCGGCAAGGCCGAGATCTGGGCGCCGGTGCAAAGCCCGGGCGGCACCCGCGAGGACGTCGCCAAGACGCTCGGCCTCACGCCCGAGGACGTCACCGTCAACGTGACGCTGCTCGGCGGCGGCTTCGGCCGCAAGTCGAAATGCGACTACGCGCTGGAGGCGGCGCTGCTGTCGCGGGCGGTGGGCGCGCCGGTCAAGCTGACCTGGACCCGCGAGGACGACATTCGTCACGACTTCCTGCACACCGTCTCGGCGGAGCGCATCGAAGCCGGCCTCGACAAGAACGGCAAGGTGATCGCGTGGCGTCATCGCAGCGCAGCGCCCACCATCCTGTCGACCTTTGTCGCCGGCGCCGCGAATGAAGCGCCGTTCGAACTCGGCATGGGATTGGTCGATCTGCCGCTGCAGATCGCCAATATCCGTTGCGAGAATCCGGAAGTTCCGGCCCATAGCCGGATCGGCTGGTTCCGTTCGGTCTCGAACATCCCGCACGGCTTCGCGGTGCAATCGATGATCGCCGAGATCGCGCACGCGACCGGGCGCGATCAGAAGGACATGCTGCTGGAGCTGATCGGCGAGCCGCGTGTGGTCACGCTCAACGCCTCGGTGAAGGACTTCTGGAACTACGGCGAGCCGCTCGACAGCTATCCGATCGACGCCGGCCGGTTGCGCGGCGTCGTCGAACTGGTGGCCGACAAGGGCGGTTGGGGCCGCACGGTACCGAAAGGCCACGGCCTCGGCATCGCCGCGCATCGCAGTTTTGTCAGCTATGTCGCGACCATCGTCGAGGTCTCGGTCGGCGCCAAGGGCGAACTCACAGTCGAACGGGTCGATACCGCGATCGATTGCGGAACCTTCGTCAATCCCGAGCGGATCCAGTCGCAGATCGAGGGCGCCGCGGTCATGGGGCTCAGCCTCGCCAAATATGGCGAGGTCACGTTCAAGAACGGCAGGGTGCAGCAGGGCAATTTCGACGATTTCCCGCTGGTGAGAATCGACGAGGCGCCGCTGATCACCAACGTCCACATCATGCCGGCGGAGGCCGACAAGCCGCCGAGCGGCGTCGGCGAACCCGGCCTGCCGCCGTTCGCACCGGCGCTGATCAACGCCATCTTTGCCGCCACCGGCAAGCGCATCCGAGCCTTGCCGATCGGCAAGCAGCTGGCTTGATGGCACAATCGCGTTTCAGGCGGTTCACACCGCCTGAAACCTCCTGCGGACTGGTCACAGGGATCGCTGCGGACAACGCAGCGGTCCCTGTCGCGCTTCGTGCCAAGCTGGTGTTCGATGACGTTGCTTGATGATGCCTCATGATGGCGCGGCCCATCATGCGCTCCGAGCGGCAAAACGCCACGATCTCGTCCCAACTCGCCCTCCGCCTTGCCTGCGAACGTGTGGTCTCAACCGCCGTTCAGGCGACTCTCAGCGGCTTCGGCGTCTGTACGCCAGCACGCACCCGCATCGTCGAGCAAGTTCCT
>NZ_JBEKXH010000513.1:0-4927 GCF_049512235.1 Bradyrhizobium sp. | reverse complement strand
CTTCGCCTCCGTCGTGGTGGCGTCCGATGCGGTCACGGCCTGCCTCGGCGCTCACCGCGGGCGCGACGGCGCCATCCTGATCCTCGGCACCGGATCGCACGGGCTTGCCCTCTTGAACGGACGTGCGACCAGTGTCGGCGGCTGGGGCTTCGCGCTGGCGGATGATGCCTCGGGCGCCACCCTCGGGCGGAGCGCGGTGCGGTCGGCGATCGCCGCATGCGATGACCTGGGGCCCCGATCGGCACTGACCGAAAGGATCATGGCCGGGTTCGGGCACGACCCAGCCGAAGCCGCGATCTGGGCCACGACCGCCGGGCCGCGCGACTACGGGGCGTTTGCCCCGCTGGTCTTCGAACTCGGCGCGACCGGCGACGAGGTGGCGGCAACGATCCTGCGCGATGCGGCCGCCCGGGTCGACGCCATGCTCGGCCGGCTGGCCGCCCTGGGGGCTGCGCGCATCGCCCTCATGGGCGGGTTGGCGCGCCCCTATGGGCCGTGGCTCGAATCGGGATCGAGGAGGCTATTGGTCGAACCGGCCGGCGACGCCATGGACGGCGCCGTCCTGCTGGCGCGCCGAGAGGTGCCGTCGTGAGGGATGCCGGCCGCGCCGCCATGCTCCCGCCGTGCCGGGTCGGTCCAGGGCCGTGCCGCGCACTTCCTTGGGGATATCGGCAACGATGAGCCTCGACCCATCCTCCCTGTTCGCCCGGGACAGTTTCGCCGAGAGCGATGCCGGCCCGCTCTATGTGCGGCTGCAGGACCGCATCAAGCGGGCGATCGCGAACGGCAGCCTGAAGCCGCTCGAGGCCCTTCCCGGCGAGCGCGACATCGCCCAGTCCCTCAGGGTGTCGCGGGTGACCGTGCGCAAGGCGCTTTCGGGACTGGTCAGCGCCGGCCTGCTCGAGCAGCGGCAGGGATCCGGCACCTTCGTGTCGCGCCGGCCGCCGATCGTCGAGCAGTCCCTGTCACGGCTGACATCCTTCAGCGAGGACATGCGGCTGCGGGGATTCGAGACGACATCGAAATGGCTCGGGCGGGAGATCTCGTCGCCGTCGACCAAAGAGGCCTTCCATCTGGCGCTGTCGATGCAGGATCGGGTGTGCCGCTTCCGGCGGCTCCGCTCCGCCGGCGGCGTGCCGATGGCGATCGAGCAGGCCGCCATTCCGTGCAGGTATCTGGCCAACCCGAAGGCCGTCAAGACTTCGCTCTACGCCGTGCTCGAGGCCCTCGGCGCGAAGCCCGTGCGGGCCCTGCAGCGGCTGTCGGCCGCCAACCTGAGCGACGACGACGCCTCGCTCCTCGGCGTGCCCGCCGGCAGCGCGACGCTGTCGATCGAGCGCATCTCCTACATCGCGAGCGGGCAGCCGGTGGAATTCACCCGCAGCTTTTACCGCGGCGACATCTATGACTTCGTTGCCGAGCTCAACCTGGGACAGCACTGATGCCGGACCGCACCACAACCCACATGGCGGCCGAGATCGCCGAGACCCCGAGCGTCGTCGCGCGGCTCGTCAGCGAACAGGGCAAGGCCATCGGCGCGCTCGGCAAGAGGTTTCGGACGCTGGACCCGAGCGTGATCGTGACCTGCGCGCGAGGCTCGTCGGACCATGCGGCGGCGTATTTCAAATATCTGAGCGAAATTCTCGTCGGCGTTCCCGTGGCCTCGATCGGGCCGTCGGTGGCGTCGCTCTACAAGGCTCCCCTGAGGCTCAGGAACGCCATCGTGATCTCGGTCTCCCAGTCCGGCCAGAGCCCGGACATCGTAGCCTTGCAGGCCGCAGCGCGAAAGGCGGGCGCCTTCTCGGTCGCGGTCGTCAACCAGACCGGCTCGCCGCTCGCCGCGACTGCGGATGCGGTCATCGCGCTCCATGCCGGCACCGAGAGGAGTGTCGCCGCCACCAAGAGCTGCATCGCCTCGGCGGTCGCGCTGGCGGCGCTGGTCGCCGAGTGGCGGGACGATGCGGCCTTGCGGGATGCGGTCGCGCACCTGCCGGAAGCGTTCGAAGCGACCCTCGCCCGCCGCTGGGACAATGCGCTACCCGTGTTCCAGGCGGCGCCATCGGCGTACCTGGTCGGCCGCGGGCCGGCCTTCCCGGTTGCGGCCGAGGCGGCGCTGAAACTCAAGGAAACCTGCATGCTGCACGCCGAGGCGTTCTCCGGCGCCGAGGTGATGCACGGCCCTATGCAGCTGCTGCAGGACGGCTTCCCGGTGATCGCCTTCAGCCAGTCAGATCGATCCCGTCAGGCGATGCGGGCCAGCATCGACAGGCTGCGGGCCTTGCAGGGCCGGGTCTTCGCGGTCACGGCGGACGCCGCCGGCGGCGCCGACGACCTGGCCGTTGGGGCGACCGGCCATCCCGCACTCGATCCGCTGGCCATGCTGCTCTCGTTCTACGCCTTCGCCGAAAAGCTGGCGCGCGCGCGCGGACACGATCCCGACCGGCCGTCCCGGCTGCGCAAAGTGACGGAGACGATGTGATGGCCCCACACGCGCTCTGCGGCGCGCGCGTCTTCACCGGCGAGCGCCTGCTCGAGGACCATGCGGTCCTGGTCGATGGCGACCGCATCCTCGACGTGCTGCCGGCCGCAAGCGTGCCTGCCGGATTTTGCCGCCACGACCTCGGCGGCGGCGTGCTCGCGCCTGGCTTCGTCGACGCCCAGGTCAACGGCGGCGGCGGCGTGCTGTTCAACGAAAGGAGAACCGCCGAAGGCGCCAAGGCCATCGCCATGGCCCATGCGCGACACGGATCGACCGGCCTGCTGCCGACCTTCATCACCGACCATCCGGATCGCCAGGTCGAGGCGGTGGCGGCGATCCGCGAGGCGATCGCCGCCAAGGCTCCGGGGATTCTCGGCATCCACCTCGAAGGCCCGTTCCTGGCGACGGCCCGCAAGGGCGCTCACGACCCCGGCCTGATCCGGCCGCTGACCGACGGCGACGTCGATGTCCTGCTCGACAGCGGGATCGACACGGTGCTGCTGACGGTTGCGGCCGAGAATGCCTCGCCACGGCAGATCCGGCGGCTCACGGACGGCGGCGTCATCGTGAGCCTCGGGCATAGCGATGCCTGCTACGAGATGGCATCGGCCGCGGCCGATGCCGGCGCGCGCGGCGTCACGCATTTGTACAATGCCATGTCGCCGCTCGAGCACCGTGCCCCGGGCCTCGTCGGCGCTGCACTCGACCATGGCGGCCTCTGGGCCGGATTCATCGCCGACGGCCATCACGCCCACGCGGCGGCGCTGCGGATCGCGCTGCGCGCCAAGCAGGGGCCGGCGCGGCTGTTCCTGGTCAGCGATGCGATGCCGCCGGCCGCGTCAAGCGAAACCACTTTCGCGCTCAATGGCCGCACGGTGACCAGCCGCGACGGCAAGCTGACGCTGGAGGACGGGACCTTGGCAGGCTCGGTCCTCACCATGGACCAGGCCGTCAGATACGCCGTCGACCACCTCCACCAACCGCTCACCGAGGCGCTGCGGATGGCGAGCCTCTACCCGGCCCAGTTCCTGCGCCTCGACCGCGACCGCGGCCGGATCGCCGCCCGCTTCGTCGCCGACATGGTGCTCTTGGGCGACGACCTGTCGGTCAGGCGAGTGTGGATCGCAGGCGTCAGCGGGTAGGCTCGAAATTGCGCTGGACATCGGCCTTGACCTATCCCCTCGGGGTCTGCGCTCCCCTCCCAGTATTACGGGGACATGATACCGATTCCACTTTTTCAAATCATGCCTACTTCCTCCGTCCTCTCCGCGCGTGGCTTTCGGCCGGGGCGGCGGGGGGCCAGCGAGCGGCCGAGGAGGGATTCGCTATTACGGGGACATGATACCGATTCCACTTTTTCAAATCATGCCTACTTCCTCCGTGCGGTATTACCGTGCGGTATTACGGGGACATGATACCGATTCCACTTTTTCAAATCATGCCTACTTCCTCCGTCCTCGCCGCGCGTGAGAAATGTCAGGAAGGAGGATACGAGCGGAGCCGAGCCATGCGGGATCCTGGCGTGGAAAAGCAATTAGAAATTATGTCAATCGGTATCGTGTCCCTGTAATTTATAATTTGTAATTCCGAATTCCGTAATTCCGATCACCGGCCCCCGCGCCGCTGCGGCAGCACCGATCGCGCGAGACGATTTGACGCCGACCGTCGCCATCACCGCATCGCGCACCCGCGTCAGCGCGCGAATCCACCCCGCCGGCCGCTCGAAGCGAGCGCGCGCCAGCACTTCGAGATCGTCGTCCGGCCCCGCCGGCAGGTGAATCGCGAACGCATCCAGCAGGTCCGCGCCCACATAAAGCGGCGCCAGCACACTGTCGGACGGCACGGGTACCGCATGGGCTTTGATCATACTGCCAGCTTTACCTAAAGTGTCAGTTTGCAGCAAGCGGCGCCAGCACACTGTCGGACGGCACGGGTACCGCATGGGCTTTGATCATACTGCCAGCTTTACCTAAAGTGTCAGTTTGCAGCAGGGTTGCTTTAAGCACCCAGCACCGATTATGGGGACATGATACCGATTCCACTTTTTCAAATCACGCCTACTTCCTCCGTCCTCGCCGCGCGTGGCTTTCGGCCGGGGCGGCGGGGAGCCAGCGAGCGGCCGAGGAGGGATTCGGCGCGAGCGAGGAAGGCGCCGTCGCCAAGCGGGCGGGCGTTCCCGCCGAGCGTTTCAAAGGACGCGCTCGCGGCCTCGTCGTCGGACGATGGCTCCAAAAGATCCGCGAAACGCGGCGCGATCTCCAGGATTTTCGAGACCACGACACAACCATCGTCCCGGCCTCCGAGGTGCGCCGCGACGCTGCTCCAAGGCCAGTCTTCGGGGCGCTTGCAAAGCCCCGCCCGCACCGGATTGAACGCGAGATAGCGGACCGCCGCCAGCCAATGCGCTTCGTCCATCGCGACGCAGCCGAACCGTCCCTGAAACAAGTG
>NZ_JBEKXH010000512.1:0-4430 GCF_049512235.1 Bradyrhizobium sp. | reverse complement strand
TCCCAGTAGAATGCCGGCGCAAACAGATAGCAGCCGAAAACTTCCCGCTCCCAGATCGAGCCGGTGATCATGATCGCGTAAAGCAGAAGCGTCTTGATCACGATCGACGCCGTCGCGACCGCAAATCCATCGCCCAATGTCAGGTAGCGGACAACAAGTGCCAAGCTGATCAGGAAGGCCGCGAACTGGATCGGCGCGAGGATCCCCTGCACCAGCGTCCACCTTGTTGCATCGCGGCGAAGGCGTTCTTCGGGCGTATAGAGTGGCTTAAATCCTTGACCAGCAGCAAGAACTTCGAATTGCGAAATCGCGCCGGGCGAAATCGTGTTAGCAGGTGCAACGATGTATTCGCTGACTTCATTGTAAAGATTGTTTGACAGCAACCCAGCGCGATGGTGCGATATTGGCCGGGGGTAACGCGGTGCTATCGGCAATCGTCCGCCGTTTGGGGTTAAATCCCGATCTTCAGCCGCTTGTTGATGCACCACGCCACTCCCTGTGTGCGGGCTGGGTAACACGGAAGCTAAACTTCGTCTGAGTGACTGTCAACTAAATCATACGTAAATTAGACTTGACGGTTTAAACAGGTCAGGACTTAATGTACGGGGGAGTGGAAAAGATGACCGATGTGAACGAGCAATCCTTCTCAGCCGTCACAACCACGGACGTTGTCAATGCGCATCAGCGCAACCCGCGTCGCAAACATATCCCCGCCCCGATATGGCGATTTCGCCCAACACTGCCACCGATCAGTGTTGTCAAAACCATCAAGACCCAGATCATTCCCAAGATCGTGCTTGCGCTTCGCAAAGCACCGGTGGCCTGTCCCGAAGAGGCCGCCCAACAGCAGAATCACAGCCCGGTCGAGCGGTTCGCGGCGCTGGCGCTGGCCAGCAACGATGACGCTCCGTTCGCCTATGTCGAAGACCTGCTTGGGCAGGGTGTGCCCGCGGAATCGATCTTTCTGGATTTGCTTGCGCCCACAGCCCGACACTTCGGCAGCCTCTGGGAATCGGATGCCACCGACTTTGCAAGTGTGACACTGGCAATGAGCCGCCTCCAACGAATCATGCGGCGGCTCGGCGAGCGTTTCTTCGACAAGGCGGGCCAGGGCAGCGGCGAATCGGTCTTGCTGACGATCGTTCCCGGGGAGCAGCACAGTTTCGGATCGTCAATGGTGGCCGAGTTTTTCCGGCGCGCCGGTTGGAACTTGTGCACCGGACCGTTTTCATCGCATCAGGAACTGACATCTCTTGTGCACAATCACTGGTTCGACATCGTCGGCTTTTCCGTAAGCAGCGATCGCAGACTTGATGAACTGCAAAAAGGCATTCAAAATATCCGGAGCGACTCTCGCAACAAAAATGTGGGTATCATCCTGGGCGGACCGGCGGTGATCGCGCAGCCCGGCCTTGTGGCATCGATGGGAGCCGATATGATGTCGGCGGATGCGACTGCCGCGCCGCAACAGGCACTCGGCCTGATCGAGCGAATGAAGAGTCAAAATTGACGGGATCAGGCGTGCGCGAGCGTCAAACGGCAGCGCGGCAATCCATGCCGCCGAAGCCAGAGCGGAAGGTCAGGCGAATGACGGCGGCCACGGCTGAAAATTCCGCGCCGGTCAGCGTCGTCACTGCGCTTTATCTGCGCACCAAGACCTTGCATGTCGAAGCCGAACGAACCGGCATCATCCGCGATCTGTTGCGCGGCGAAGCCAGCCGCGAAGGCTATGTCCTTCTGCTGCGTAATCTTCTTCCCGCCTACCAGGCGATGGAGCGCGGGCTCGAACGCCACCGCGGCTCGCCTGGCCTCGGCGCGCTTGCTCGTTACCGACTTGATCGTGCCCCCGCAATCCAATCCGACCTGATCGCAATATGCGGCAAGGGCTGGAGCCGCGACATTCCGCTGCTCGCCGTGGGAGAAGTCTATGCCGGGCGGATAGCAGAAGCAGCGGAGGGCGCCGGCGCCCGGCTGATTGCGCATGCCTACACCCGGTATCTCGGTGACCTTAGCGGTGGGCTTATCTGGCAGCGGCTGCTGGCGCGGTCACTCGGACTTCATCCCTCCGAGCTGTCATTCTACGATTTTCCGCGGTTTTCCGATCTCGAGGCGCTGAAAGCCGGCTACCGCAAGGCTCTCGATCGGGCCGGCGCCCTCGTCCGCGATGGCGACGCGGTCGTTGAAGAAGGTGCCGTCGCCTTCACCCTCAATATCGAGCTGTCCTGGGCCGTGCAGTCGGCGACGTTGAAGGGATCGGCTGCCGCCGCGGCGGCGGAGTAGGTTATCGCGGCCGGCGCTTCATTTCTCGGTCTTGTCGCCACGGGATGTGCGCGACGAATGCCAGATCAAATGCTCGAGCACCTCGGCGGTTCGCAGCGTCGAATGGCGCACGCTCTCGAGCATCTCGGCGATGCGGCCGGTTTCCACGCCATAGGTGATCTCGAGCGCGGCAAGCTGCGCATTCTCGACCACTGACGACAGCAGGTTTTGATAGACAAGATCGGTCTTGGAATCGAGGCGGACGCTGTTGATCCGATTGCTCTGAATGATGCCTTCCTGGAAGCGACCGCGCGCGATCTCGGCGGCCTTGCGGTCGGTGATATCCGAGAAGATCAGAACGAAGCCGAGCACCCGGTCGCGCGAGGGCTGCACCGGATCGGCTCTAACCATCAGCGGCTTTTCCCTATTGCCTTCGCTGCGCAGCAACAGCTCCCCGCGCCAGGCGCGACGATGAAGGATGAGATCCGCAATGTTATCGAGGAAGCGCTCCGGTTGCTGGAACGCCGCGGCCAGTTCGTCCAGTCGGCCAAGCGCCGTATGATCCTTCGGCAGCAGGGCCTTGAAGGCTTGGTTCAACAACAGGATCTTGCCGTCGATGTCGGCAATGATCACCGGTTGCTCGGAGACCCGCACGTGGCGGCTAAACTGTTCCAGCTGATCCTGTGCGATAAGCGTACGGACCGCGCGGAATTGCAGCACGATGTCGGCCACCGATTGACCGATCAGGCGCGCCGCGGCGATATCGGCCGGCGTCCACGGCTCGGATGTCCCCTCAACAAGCTGATGCCATTGCGCAAACGACCGCCGCGGCGACAGATCCGAGGGATTGTCGCCCATCACGAACGGCTTGAGCGGATCGCCGCCCCAAGTCACGGTGCGTATTCGCTCGGGACGGAACCAGATCAGATATTCGCCGCGATTGTTTGAGATCGGCGTGACGAGAATTCCGCTTGCGACCTTCGTGACGCCGGCGAACTGAGGAAAATCGAGACCCAGCGATGCCGTAGCAAACACAGATGTCTCGCGCTTCGCATCCAGCCAAAGGCCGATCTCCCGAATCTCCTGGGTTCCCGGAACCTCGCCGGATGAAATGATCTGGCCTTCGTAGATGAGGGCGCTTCCGCTTGCCCCAAGCGGCTGAAGGATCGATTGCGAAGAGTCGAAGATCGCTGCCCGCCAGTCACCCTCGCGCGATATCGCCTCGATCATTCTTTGTTCGAGCCGCTGCACGAAAATATCCGACTGACTCTGCGCGAAACTCTCGAGCGCCGCAATGCGGGTCGCGATCGCCTCGGCAAGCAGTTCGCAGACCGCGCGCTGTTCGAAATGAATGAAACGTGGCTCGTAATGGTGACAGGCCACTAGGCCCCACAATTTGCCGCCAACGACCAGCGACACGACCAGCGTGGCGCCGACGCCCATGTTCTTGAGATATTGCAGATGGATCGGCGACATGCTGCGCAGGAAGCACAGCGACATATCCAGGTCGCGTCCCGTCAGCGGCGAGAGCCGCGGCTGCAGCGGGACGGGTTCGTAGCCGACGTCGACCAGCACCCGGACGCGCGTGCGTTCGTACAGGCGGCGAGCCATCTGCGGAATGTCCGTCGCCGGGTAACGATTGCCCAGATAGGCTTCAAGATCGGGCTTGCGCCGTTCCGAAAACACTTCGCCGTGGCCTTCGTCATCGAAGCGATAGACCATCACGCGGTCATAGCCCGTACGGTCCTGGAACAGCGTCGCCGCCTCGTCGCACAGCGCGCGGAGCGAAGTCGCGGTACGAATCTTATTGAGCGCGCTCGCGATCTGTTTGGAAAGATCGACCGAGGGACCTGCGCGTTCGAGCTCGATGATCAACCCGCCCGCGGGCGGCCGGTGTAACAGGCCGTCGAATGCCGCGCTCGGACTGCCAACGCGACATCGCACCGCGATCGGCATACCCTGTGACGTCGGATCAAGGTGCGGAAGAATACCAAACAGCAGATCGCCGTCGAGCTCGGCGAGCGGCATGCCGACGACCTGTCTCAGGTTGAGAAATTTCGCAGCGTTGGCGCTGGCCTGTATGACGCGATGATCGGGTTCGCTGACGACCAACAGAGCGCCATGCGGCTGAATGGAGCCCGCGAGATGAATCTCTTCCCGTTCGCAGTTCG
>NZ_JBEKXH010000511.1:0-4456 GCF_049512235.1 Bradyrhizobium sp. | reverse complement strand
TGTCGCGACGGCACTTTTGCCTGTGCTGCGTCGGAAGTGCGGCCTGCGCGGCCACGGCAGGATGGCTCACACCCCGCCAAGCGTTCGCCGAGGCACGCGGCATCGTCAGTCTGATCAAGGACAGCGCCGCGGTATCGCCCATCGTGACGCACAAGCTGCGAAACAAGATCAGCGTGCTGGAAGGTTCGGGCGGTAACATCGCCGTTCTGACGGGCTCCGACGGCAAGGTGCTTATCGATGCCGGCATCGGCGTGTCGCGCCCTCAAATCACCAGGGCGCTTGACGCCCTCGGCGCCGATCCCGTCACCCATCTCGTCAATACGCACTGGCACTTCGATCATGCCGACGGCAACGCGTGGCTGCATTCGGCCGGCGCCAAGATCATCGCGCAGGAGAACACGCGCAAGTATCTGTCTGAGGTTCAACGCGTCGAAGACTGGGATTATAACTTCCTGCCGCTGCCATCAGGCGGACTTCCCAGCGAGGTTTTTTCAAGCGAGCACAGTCTAAAGCTCAACGGCTTGTCGATCGACCTGCGGCACTATGGCCCCGCGCATACCGACAGCGACATTTCCGTCACATTTGCCGAGGCCAACATCGTTCACGTCGCGGATACCTTTTGGAACGGCATTTATCCGTTCATCGACTATTCAACCGGCGGTAGCATCGACGGAATGATCGCGGCGTCCGATGCCAATCTGGCGGCAACAACGAACGACACCATCATCATTCCGGGTCATGGAAAGCCCGTTGGAAACAAGGCCGAACTGAGGGAATTCCGCGACATGCTGGTTGCGACCCGGGACAACGTTGCAAAGCTCAAGAAGCAGGGCCGATCACGCGACGAGACGGTCGCAGCCGGGCCGACTGCTGCCTTCGATGCGAAATGGGGTCAGTTCGTCATCGATCCCGCCTTCTTCACAAGGCTGGTCTATCAGGGCGTTTGAGCGCGGCAATCACACCCGCCACACCACGGATGATTTTGACATCGAGGTTGAAATGACAGTGACTCAAGTTGCCCGTATGGTAATCACCAGTGAAACGCTGACCTTCACGCTGCCCGATCCGGAAAAACAACAGATAGGAAAAGCGGGCGAAGCGATCTAAATAGAGGGGCGGATCCCCGCCGATCGAGATGCTCTCGATGGTGTCGTGTTGTATCGGGCGCGACTTTTGAGGCGACCGCCGGAGGCTGGTATGACTTTTTGCAGGAAACTTCGGCCGCTGCTGCTGGTCACGGGGCTATTGCTGACATCGTGTTGCGCGGCGCCGCAATCGCTGGCCGATTATATTGCCGCGCTCTGTGCGACGCCGTTTCGTTCCTCGCCTCCGGACGAAGCGCCGTTCCTGGCCGACAATGTCGGCGCGATGACGAAGATGATGATCGACATGGGCATTCGGCCGTCGGGAGATGTCGACCGGGATTTCGTGGCCTTGATGACGCCGCACCATCAGGGCGCGATCGAGATGGCGCTCGCCGAGTTGCGTTACGGCGATAACCAGCGGCTGCGGCGGATGGCACAGGAGATCATCATCACCCAGCAACAGGAAATCGCGGCGATGCGATCGGCGATCAGCCAGTCAGTCCCGCCTTCCCCCGCGGAACGCATCGATGGAAATTCCGGTCTTTAGCATTCGACCGAATAGGCAGGGAATAGCGCCATGAAGCCCATTGCAATTGGAATCGTACTGCAAGCCGCAATCGCACTGCTTGCCGCGCACAGCGCCAGCGCGGGCCAGGCGCCGGGTCTGGCCTCGGATCCGGATGTACCCATCAGCCATCGCGATCGCGTCTACGCCGCGGAGCAGTTCTCGAACACTGTTTCCGTGAGCGATCCGGTCGACAACAGGCTGCTCGGCGTGATCCGTCTGGGCGATCCGCAGCCGGGCAATCTCAGTCCGCTCTACCGCGGCCAGCTGCTGGTACACGGCCTTGGCTTCTCACCGGATCACCATACCATAGCCATCGTGTCGATCGGTTCGAACTCGGTTACCTTCATCGACACGGCAACCAACGCCGTCAAGCACACGACCTATGTCGGCCGCTCGCCGCACGAGGTCTTCTTCACGCCCGATGGGAAGGAAGTGTGGGTTACCGTCCGCGGCGAGAACTATGTCAGCGTCTTGGACGCGGTGACCTACGAGGAGAAGACCCGGATTACCCTTCCCAATGGTCCGGGAATGCAGATCTTTTCGCCGGATGGGAAGTACGGATACGTCTGCTCGTCCTTCACTCCGGAGACCGAGGTGGTTTCCGTCACCGATCACACGATCGTCGGCAAGGTACAGCAGGCAAGCCCGTTCTGTCCCAACATCGCAGCAACGCCCGACGGTTCGCAGGTTTGGTTTACGCTGAAGGACATCGGCAAGACCCAGGTCTTCGATGCGCGTCCGCCTTTCAGGGTCCTGAAGACGCTCGACACCGGTCCGATCACCAACCATGTCAATTTCGTGCACACCGCGCGGGCCACGCTGGCCTATATAACGATCGGCGGATTGAACGAGGTGCAGGTGTTCCGCACCGACGACTTCAGCAAGGTTGCGACCATCCCGGTCGGGAAGCTGCCGCATGGGATCTGGCCGTCGGGCGATGGCTCGCGAGTTTATGTCGGGCTGGAGAATGATGACGAGCTTGTCGCGATCGATACAAGGACAAATACGGTGATCGCGACGTTGCCGATCGGCCAGGCGCCGCAGGCGCTCGCCTATGTGACGAATGCCGTGCCCGAAGGAACCGGAACGAACGGCCTGCAACCGCTCGGCATCGCCGGCCAAGCTGTCCACCTCATGATGGTGTCGACGGCGGCCAAGCCAGCGGCCGGCGCGCAGGCGCCGACCAGTGTCGCGCTGTTCGATCAGGGATTGACCCAAATGCTGGAAGCCTCCGTCACCGGGCTTGAGGCGAAGCAGCCCTATATGCTCGCGCTGGCGCAACGTGCGGATGGCTCCGGAGCGCTTGAGCCGCTGGCGAGCTTCATGACGAACCCGGCCGGCGCGGCGATCGTGAATGCGGTAGGCCCGATCCGCCAGCTCGTCCGCGGCGAAGGCGACACGCCGCGTCGTTATCTGGTGATCGTGCCCGGCGCGACGACGGGCGCGGCAAAGCCCGTCCAGCTGCAGGCACCCTAGAGCGTTTTCGAGCGAAAGCCTGCCCCGGACGTGATCCGGGGTGGGGACCGGTTCGCGTGAAGAAAACGCGTCAAAACAAAAGCCAGAGCCTGGTTCTGAGGCAATCAGAACCGATCAGGCTCCAGGCGGCAACCAGCAGAGGAGATTGCAATGTCCCGGCCCCCCGTTCCTCCCTTTGTGCTTGAAACAGCGATCGAGAAGGTCAGACTGGCCGAAGATGGCTGGAACAGCCGCGATCCGGCCAAGGTCGCGCTCGCTTATACGATCGAAACGCGCTGGCGAAACCGCGCCGAGTTCGTGAACGGGCGGCCGGCGGTCGAATCCTTTCTTGCCCGAAAGTGGGCCAGGGAGCTCGACTACCGCCTGATCAAGGAGCTATGGGCCTTCACGGGCAACCGCATTGCCGTGCGCTTCGCCTATGAATATCGCGACGACAGCGGCAACTGGTTCCGGGCCTACGGCAACGAGAACTGGGAATTCGCTGAAGACGGTCTGATGGGCCGCCGGCACGCCAGCATCAACGAGCATCCGATCAGGGAGGCCGATCGAAAGTTCTTCTGGCCGCTCGGCCGCCGCCCAGATGACCATGCCGGCCTCAGCGACTTCGGCTTTTAGCGCACAACCCAAAAAGGAGGGAAATGGCCTTCCGAACAGGTCACGCTGAAGCAAGACGGTGAGATCATATCGAATCCAACTTATCGGATCCATGCAACTGGATTCATTCGGCCGCACAATCGTTTTGGGTGCCCGAACGTTCCGCGGCGTCGGACATGGTTTGAGCCGGGATCACGATTTCGAATCGCGTGCCGGATTCTTCGACGACGTCGAGTTGGCCACCCACCTGCCTGACAAAAGCCTGTACAATCCGTGATCCCAGACCGTTGCGGCGCGATGACCAGCACGCCGGCAGTCCGCGGCCGTTGTCGGCGACCGACAGGACGAGGTCTCCGTTGCGCCGCGCCATCGCCACGGTGATGACAGCTTGACCATTGACGCCTTCGAACGCGTGTTTTATCGCGTTGGTCACCAGTTCATTCACCACAAGTCCGACGGGAATTGCAATATCCGCGGACAAGGAAACCGGCTCCGTCTCGACCGTCAGACGGATCCCGCGCTCGCTCGACAAAAGGCTGCTTTCTATATGGACGCAGAGGCTGCGGATATAGTCGGCGAAATCGATTTCACCCAAAATACGGCCCTGATAGAGACTGGTGTGCAATTCGGCGATGGTCAGGATGCGCTCGCGAGCCGCATCGAGATGCCGCCGGATATTGGGATCGTCCCTGCTCGCAGATGACTGGAGACGAAGCATGCTGGCGACGATGGT
>NZ_JBEKXH010000510.1:0-4461 GCF_049512235.1 Bradyrhizobium sp. | reverse complement strand
CCTTTTTGAGGTGGAGGATGAACTGGCTGGCGTCGTCATTCTCCTCCCAGCTCTCGGCGATCCACGGACTGACCCTGCCGTCAGCATCGACATAGACGAGCTTGTCGGTCACGTGGCCCCATATGTGGCCTTGGAAGCTGGAGATGGCGCTGTTGTTCGGGATCCAGGTGCCACCCAGCGAGTCGATGAGGAAGGTGATGTCACCGCCATTCTGCGGGACGCCGGCACTATGAGCCGGAGCGAGACCCACCATTGCCACGAGAGCCGCGCTTGCCACCGCGGAGGCGGTGATCAGCAGGCGCCGCCGGGAAAGCGAGAGCGAAGAAACACGTTCGGTCATGGATGGCTCCTGATGGTTCTGGTTAACTCCTGCACCTCCGACAGCCAGCGACGGCTGCCGGTTCGCGCATGCAATTTCATCCGTGACGGCCGCGAAGCGCGCGCGCCGGTGGCTCCGATTTTCCTGGTTTGGTAGACATCAAGAAAATGACCCGCATCATTTCGATGGCATTGGATTGACACCAGGGTCGAGGAACGTCTCCGGCCCGATTCAAATCCATGCATGCTGACGAGACATGCCTCTACTTCGCCTCTTCACCCGCTGGTGAGACGCTGCTGTTGAAGGAATTCAGGTATAGATCCCTGGCCGAGACGGCCTGCTTGAGCACGCCGGCAGCAAGCAGGGCGTCCAGGTTGCGCTGCTGCCGCTCGTAGAAACCGTCGTCGATCTTTTGCAGTCCTTTGGCGCCGCGTTGGAAGGTCGCCCTGATCGCGGACTCAGCAAACTGGATCTTCGGCGCGACAAGCCTGGCCTGCTCGTCTGGGTTAGCTTGCGCCCACGCGATGGTGTCGGACAAGGCTTGCACAAACGCCTGCAGCGCGGCTTTCTTTTCCTCAATGACTTTCTGGTGCGACACGTAAGGGTACAGGTTCTCGATTCGCATATCCACGCCGGTGGCGATCAGGCGGGCTCCGGTCTTCTCGATCACGTCGGCCATGTTGGGGTCGATCGTGTAGTAGCCCTCGATCTGTCCGGTCTGGAAGGCCTTGACGGCCGATGGGCCCGCCAGCTCGACGATCTTGAAATCCTCTTCCTTCAGCTTCGCATCGGCGATCTGATTCTTCACGCCCAGATACGTATTGGTCGACTTGAGAAACAGCAGTTGCTTGCCCTTGAGATCGGCGAAGGATTTGTAGGGGCTGTCCTTGGCAACCAGCAGTCCGGTATTTTCCGCATTGGGCTGGGTCACGGCAATCACCCGGACGCTACCCTTGCTGGCCGCAAACGACTGGGCCGCACCGACGTCGCCAATTTCCGTGATGTCGAGCTGCCGGGCGTTGAAGGCCGTCAGCATGTCAATGAAGTTGGGAAAGTATTTATATTCGATCGTGACACCGGGCACCTGCACATTCCGGGCCCACAGGGTGCTCAGGTAGCCGAAGTTGCGCGGCACGCCGACCGTCAGGGTCACGGGGGCCGCCGGGTCGAGGCCAGCCACCGCGCCGCTGGCGCTCTGGGCGCCGGCAGGCGCAAGGAGAGCCACCCAGGTTGCGGCGGTCACAAGACAGGAAAGCGCAAGAAGGATTTGTCGCCGAGCGGCACGCTGAACAAGTTTCAAGATCGACTCCCAAGAACAACAGAGAAGGGAAGGGTGAGCGCATCCCGCAACGGGATGCTGGGCCTGCAGCCGCACGGCACTGTACTCATGTCGGTGTCTCCTCATAGGCTTCGACCGTGCGGGCCAAATCCTGCACGCCGAGGCCGCGCAGGGCACGGGCGCGCGCGGCTTCAAAATTCCTGTCGTTCCGGGCGCGCGGCCGGTCGCCCGCCACCGAATAAAGGTCTGCGATGCGGCCACGATCGAGCACCGCGATGCGATCGGCCAGCAATACCGCCTCTTCGACGTCGTGGGTGACGAGCACGACCGCAAAGCCCTTGTCGCGCCAGAGCTGGTGCAGCAGCGCGTGCATACGCAGACGCGTCAACGCGTCGAGCGCACCGAAGGGTTCGTCCAGCAGCAGAAGCGCCGGCGAGCGCACCAGGCTGCGCGCCAACGCGGCGCGCTGTGCCTCACCGCCGGACAGGGTGCGCGGCCACGCCTGCGCATGCTCGGTCAGTCCCACAGCGGCCAACGCCTGCAGGGCACGCTGCTGGCGTTCCGCGCGCGTGCCCTCGATGCCGAATACGACATTCTCCCACACGCTCACCCATGGCAGCAGGCGCGCATCCTGAAACCCGAAGGCGACCGAACCTCGCACGTCGAGCTGGCCGTCAAAGCCCGCGTCGAGTCCGCCCAGCGCCCTTAGCAACGTGGTTTTGCCGCAACCGCTTTGACCGACAACGGCCAAGAATTCGCCGGGCGCGATATCGAGGCTGATGTCGTGAAGCACGGCGCGCGTGCCGAACGCGCGGCGCAGGCCGCGCAGTTGCACGACGGGCGTCGCGTTGCGCGAATAGGAGGAGTTCATGCGGAAGTGAACTCCACGCGCCAGCGCAGTGCGCGCCATTCGATCAGCCGCACGAACCCCTCCATGAACAGGCCCAGTAGCGCGTAGATCACCAGCCCCAGTACGATGACGTCGGTCTGCAAGAATTGCTGCCCCTGCTGAATCAGATAGCCGATACCGGCCTGCGCATTGATCGATTCGCTGACCACCAGCGAGAGCCAGGCGATGCCAAGCGAAAATCGCAAGCCGACCAGAAACGCCGGCAATGCGCCCGGCAAGATGATCCATCGCAGCAGGCCGCGCCGACCGACGCCGCAGGTGCGGGCGAGTTCGGCATAGCGATGGTCCACCGCCCGGATTCCCTTGGACAGGTTGAGATAAATCGGAAAGACGACGCCGATAGCCACCAGGCCCACCTTGATGCCCTCGCCGATACCGAGCCATACGATCAATAGAGGCAGCAAACCGAGAAATGGCAGCGCCCTCAGCATTTGCAGCGGCGCGTCGATGATCTCTTCGCCGACCCGGGAGAGGCCCGCGATCAGCCCGAGCACGCTGCCGATCGAAACGCCAATCAACAATCCCTCGACGACTCGTCGCAGCGAGACCCAGATGCTGGGCAGCAGTTCGCCAGACTGCAACAATTGAACCCCGGCAGCCCAGACTTCGGCGGGCGATGCCAAGGTCTGCGCATTCAACAGGCCGAACCAGGATGCCGCCTGCCACAGCACCAGCAGGATCGCGACGACCAGCGATCGTCGCGCCGCCCTGCCAATCCGAACCGGCGCCCATGCGGACGCCGCCAGCGCGACCGATTGCCATCGCTCCGCCCAGGACGGTAGCCCGATCTGGATATTTTCTACGGGGTGTTGCACAGCGACGGGGAACGGGTCTGCCGAGCCGTCAGAAGCCAATTTAGTCATCAGCACAGAGCCATCCAAATCTCCACGTGCTGTCATCCTTGAGGCCGCACAAGCTCCAGCGCAGAGATCCAAAAAACAAAACCTGCTGCAATCCACTCGCAGTCTAAGGGCATTTACAGATCAGGGGATTCCAAAGATCGAAAACTAAGGAGAACGACTTTTCTGGATTCGCGCGCTTCAAAGAAACCGCTGCTCTGAAGCGGCGCCGCGTGAAGAGAGGCAAGCGGATGAACTGAGCGCTTCACGCCACGCTTTGCTTCATAGCAATAGTGAGGCTTGCATAGGCGCGAAGAAGATAGCTTCGAAGCAGGGCCGCTTTGACCGCCGTGGGATATGTCATTAAGCGCCGGCGCCCGACATCACCGGCCATACCGACTACGCATTGATCTGCTCAGGATCGCTGTCAGGCAATCCGCACCGGACGCATGGAGTGGAGTGTTTCTGGCTTCAGGTGAGTGTAGCGGCGCAGCATTTTCCAATCTCTGTGGCCGGTAACAAGTGCGACCTGTTCAATGGAGAACCCAGCCTCAAATAGGCGGCTAGTTCCTTCGTGACGCAAATCGTGAAAATGAAGGTCATCAATCTTCAATTGCCGGCACTGGCGACGGAATGCTGTTCCAACGGATCGCCCGTTGTACGGAAAAATCCTGCCTTCGCGAAGGTTCGAGAACCGGCCTTGTTCATCAATGATGTTGCACGCGTCATAGCCTGACACGTCCAGCAAGGGGATACGTTGATCATTTCCTTTCTTCTTCCGTGGATCTTTGCGATCTCGAATGAGAAGCATTCGGCTCTTGGTGTCAAAGTCGCGCCATTCAACTCTGGCAATTTCGTCTTGCCGCATGGCGGTTGCGACGGCAAATCGGACGATACGCCCGACCGGAATCTTCTGCCGGATGTTTCGTTCAAGGGCCGAAATGATTCGATCGAGTTCGTCTTGCGTTGGACGGCGATCGCGCTCATTGCCCCTTCCGACGAGCCCGAGGCGTGCAAGGGCGATCCGGGCGAGATCAATTGGTTCTGTCGAAACAACAACTCCGTGCACAGCGGCGGCATGAGAGAGAATCGTCTTGATATATCCAAGATCGAT
>NZ_JBEKXH010000509.1:0-4517 GCF_049512235.1 Bradyrhizobium sp. | reverse complement strand
TTCCAGGCGGCGGAGGGAACTATTCCGCAATCGGTGCTATACGCGAACCCTGTCATCGGGCGGCGCTTCGCGCCGACCCGGTGACTATTGCGCCCTATCGGCCTTCCTTCACCTCCAGTACCAGCTCGATCGTCATAAGCACTGGATTGTCGCCGCGCGACAGCCGGCCTTCGGCGAGCCCGCCGAGATAGTCGACGAGGGCAACGTCCAGCTCGGCCTCAGGCGCGCCGTCGGCACCTTTGACAAGTGCACCGGAGCGGACCGTCATTTCGGTGGCAAACGGCTCGACCTGACGGCCATCGACAAAGCGAGCGCCGATGATGCTGCCGACCCCGCCATGGAGTCTTGCACTGATGATCCCGCGCTCCCTGCAGAAGGTCTCGAGCGCACCGGCGAAATCCTGGTTCGGCCGCAGCCGCAGCGCGACCGCGCGACTTGTTGCGGGTGCGCCGGTGGCCGTCGATGCGACCGGCCCGAAAAGCCTAAAATTGGTCTCCGGGTCCGGCTCGGCCGTAAAAACCGCGCCATCGACGCCGAACGCTTTCACCTCGAATGATTCGGCGACCATGGTTTCCTCGGGCAGGATATGGCCTCCGCCGGCGCGGCCACAGGCTTCGCTCCACAAAGCGTGGCAATGGAAGAAGGGCGCGCGGTCGCGGCTACCGAGCGTCATTGCCCCGACCTTGAGCCGCGTAAGGCCGGCGGGCCGAATGGTATCGCTGTAGAAGGCCGCGTTGGCGCCGGTCTTGGACAGCGCCGGCATGACATAGGCCAGCGGGCCGAGCGAGCCGCCGCTGAAATTCAGCACGCCGCCGCCAAATCCTTCCGCCGCGAAGCCGCGGCGCGCGGCCTCCAATAGCGGCAAGCCCGCTTGCAGCGTAAAAGCAAAAGCGCGGCCGCGCGCTTCGACCCAATCAATGCGCCGCCGCGCCGGCGGGCCGGGCTGGACGATGCGGCGCATCGTCAGCCGCTTTCTTTCGCGATGACCTCGATCAATCCCCGCGCTTCGAGTTCGTCGCGCACCAGCCGTTTCGGCACCTTGCCATAGCCGGACTTCGGCAGCGCATCCCACAAGAAAAACCGCTTCGGCATCTTGTAACGCGGCAGCCTGGTCGCGAGGTAGCCAGCCAGTTCCAGCTCGGTCACCGGATCAGCGCCTTCCCGCGCGACGCAGACGGCGATGCCGACCTCACCCCAAAATGAATCGGGCACGCCGAGCACCGCCACTTCGCCGATCGCCGGATGGGTGAGGATTTTTTCTTCGACCTCGCGCGGATAGATGTTGGATCCGCCGGAGATGTACATGTCGGAAGCGCGGCCGGTAATATAGACAAAACCTTCCTCATCCATGTGGCCGAGATCGCCGGTGCGGAACCAGCCATCGCGAAATGCCTTGGCGTTGGCCTCGGGGTTATCATAATATCCGGCGAACACAGCCGGACCGATGACGCAGATCTCGCCGGTCTCGAAAGCTTTGAGTTCGCTACCGTCATCGCCCTGGATCGAAACCTGCATGCCCGTGCGCTCGAAACCGCACGTGCCGATGCGCGCATGCGGCCCGTCCTCGGGGTCGTGCAGATCAGGCGGCAGCACGGTGATGTTGCCGGTGACCTCGCCGAGACCGAAATACTGCACCAGTACCTTGCCTAATCTGTTCAGCGCGGCCTTCTGATCCCTGCGGTACATCGGCGCGCCGGCATAGATCACGTAGCGCAGCGAGGAATGGTCGTAGCGGTCGACGGCCCGGTGCTCGACCATCATTTTCAGGATGGTCGGTACCGTAAAAATGTTGCTGACGCGGTGCCGCTCGATCAGCCGAAAAGCCTCGTCGATATCGAAACGCTCCGATGAAAGCAGGATGGTCGGAACGCCGCGCGCGGTCTGCACCAGCTGATGCACGCCGGCGCCGTGCGACAGCGGCGCGACCACCAGCGAGGCATCGTTCTCCGTGGTGCCCGGCATCAGGTCGGCAAGGTGGTTATTGACCACAAAAGCCATCTGGCCGTGGGTCAGTACCGCCGCCTTGGAGCGGCCGGTGGTGCCAGAGGTGAAGAAGAACCAGCAAGGATCGTCATATTCGACCCGCGCGTTGCCGACCACGGCGTTGGCATGCGCCGCCATTGCTTCGCTCAGGGACCTCTCGCCGAAGGCGCCCTCGCCAATCCGCCAGGTAAAAACCAGCGCCGGGCTCGCCGCCTGTACGGCCGCCGCGTGATCGGGAAAATCGCCGTGGCAGAGGAAGGCCCTGGCGCCGGAAGCAGTGGCCAGATAGGCCACCTCGTCCGGCACCAGCCTGAAATTGGTGGGCACCCAGACCGCCCCTAACCGGAACGCCGCGAACATCGACCAGAACATTTCGGCGCAATTTTTGGAATGCACCAGGATGCGGTCGCCCTTGACGATGCCGCGCGCGGCCAAGGCCGCCGCCAGCGCCGCGACGCGGGCGTCGATCTCGCGCCAGCTCCAGGACCGCTCGCCCCAGACCAAGCCGGTGCGCTCGCCGTGCCGGCGGGAATTCTGGGTGAGCCAATGCGCGAGGTTCATGACCCGGCGCGACATCGGCGTGACGCCGCCCAATGGCGCGGGCGCAGTCACCTCAAAGGCTCCAGAATCGAGCGATGACTCGCCGGCATCCCTCACCTTCTTCCCATCCATACCCCTGCCGCCAGCAGCACTACACCGACAACGCCGGCGGCCGCGCCGTGCTTATAGTGCATGCGCGCCACGCCAGCCTCGTGGCCGGGGAAAAAGCCCGGCAATTGATCCGCCGGCAGCACGAAATAGACGACGGCGATCACCAGCAGGACGACGCCGAGGGCCGTGAGGACGAGTTTCATGGATTGGTCCTTTTCAAGGTGAAAAGCGTCCCAGCAGCTGCTTCTGCCAGCTCGCTTGGAAAGTGAAACAGATTCACGAGCTGTTGTTAATAGCCTAGGGCTGGTCATCCCATCCGCGGGAAGCACTGATATCCGCCGGAGACGAATGGGTGCCTCACCGCACCCCCGTCCCGCCGCAGCGCTGGCATTTGACCACCTTGTCGCCCTTCTTCAACAGCCCCTTGCCCTCGCAATTCTTGCATTTCTGCTTCTTCTTGATGTTGGGACCCTTTTGGCTGGCCATGCGGCTGCTCCCGGCGAGGAGGCCGGACCATGCACGCGTTCTGATCGAAAAGCACGGCCAAACTCGCCGAGCTCCGTGATCACCCACCGAACCGACGGATAGATCCGTGCCGCCGCGCGCATCGTAGCTTCGCAGCGCTGACGATGGATTGAGAGTAATTGCCG
Source organism: Bradyrhizobium sp. (assembly GCF_049512235.1). Lineage (GTDB taxonomy): Bacteria > Pseudomonadota > Alphaproteobacteria > Rhizobiales > Xanthobacteraceae > Bradyrhizobium. The sequence continues at coordinate 1,233 of NZ_JBEKXH010000509.1, read as the reverse complement.
GAAGATGGGCGCAAACATCGGGGTCTGCAAGACCGCAGAAGACCGCAGTGTCCACGCCGAAGCAGCCAATCTGGCGCTGTGGGCCATTTGCATCACGAGGGTTGCGCGTCTAAATCATGGGATCGAAACTTTTTTTGGAAACAAGATTCATGGCTGCCGGCCGCGTCCGCGACAACAAGGCGCTGTCCCGCTTCGAGCTCGACGTCGAGGGCGCATTGGCGTTTGCCAATTATCGCCTGACGTCTTCCACCGTCATCATCACCCACGCCGAGACGCCGCGGAGCTTGCGCGGTAAAGGCATTGCCTCGGAACTGGTGCAGGGCGCGCTGCAGCTGATCCGCGCCGATGGCTTGAAGGTGATTGCCGGCTGCAGCTTCGTTCTGGACTATCTACACAAGCATCCGGAATTCGCGGATCTGGCGGGGCGATCTGATCCCAGCTAACCTGGGCGCCGACGCTCCGTCAAAACGTGGTCTGCGACGGTGCAGCCGGAGCGGGGGTTGCGCACAGCGGACGCAGTCCGTTCCGTAGCACTACGGGCCGAAACGAAATGGCCTGTTAACGATGCGACCAAGGCCGGTCGTCATCGCTCACTTCAAACCTAAAGGCAGCGCACGGGAATCGGCCATGCTGATCGCATCGCTTTTCAACACGTTCATGCGATACCTTCGCTACCAGTCGCAACTCATGAACATCGATGCGATCGACGATCGAATCTTGCATGATATCGGCCGCGAGCGCAGCGAGTTGAGAGCGGAAGCCTGGCAAGCCGTAACCGGGGCGTGGCGTTAGACACCCGCCCCTCGGCGCCTGAGGGCCGGCCGCTGGCGGACCCTCAAATTGCGGCTTAGCCGGCTAGTGCTTGATCTCCGGTGGCAGCTTGCCGCCATTCGCAGCGAGCTTGGCCATCACCTGTTTATGCAACCAGATGTTCATGCTGGCGGAATCGTTGCTATCGCCGGTGTAGCCGAGTTCGTGGGCAAGCTCCTTGCGCGCGGCAAAGCTGGAATCTACATCGAGCGCCTTCATCAGATCGACGATCGAGGTGCGCCATTCCAGCTTCTCACCTTTCGCCTTGACCGCCTTGTCGAGGATCGGCGCGACATCGACCGACTGCGCTGGCGCAGCCGCCGGTGTCGATGACGATCCGCTTGCGGAGGGTGCGCTGCCTGCGGTCGCGCCGCCGCTTGAGGGCGCGGCATCCGCCTTGGTGCCGAAGATCGCGCTCATGAT
>NZ_JBEKXH010000508.1:0-4525 GCF_049512235.1 Bradyrhizobium sp. | reverse complement strand
CCCCTCAATCAGAAGTAATCTTTTGAAAACGCGAACGTGCCGGTCCAAAAGCACCGATGACGGCACCATGACAGCTCGCTTTGAAGTGATCCGGCTGCCGATTTTTCAGCCTCGATTGTCGTCGTCAGCTGCCACATAATCTGGGGCATCGCAGATGACGGATAAGGTCAGCCATGAAAATCGACGATGTCAGGCGAACCGCCTATTCGATGCCGCTCACCAGCCCGTCGTTTCCTCCGGGACCCTATCGGTTCTTCAACCGCGAATATTTCGTCGTCACCTATCGCACCGATCCGGAAGCGCTTGCCGCCGTGGTGCCGGAGCCGCTCGAGGTCACCGATGCGATCGTCAAATACGAATTTATCCGCATGCCCGATTCAACCGGCTTCGGCGATTACACCGAAACCGGGCAGGTGATCCCGGTGCGCTTCAACGGCGAAGAGGGCACCTATACCCATGCGATGTACCTCGACGACGACGCGCCGATCGCGGGCGGCCGCGAACTCTGGGGTTTCCCCAAGAAGCTAGCGAGGCCGAAGATCGAAGTCGAGAGCGACGTGCTGGTCGGAACGCTGCATTACGGCTCGGTGCTGTGCGTCTCGGCCACCATGGGCTACAAGCATCGTCCGGTCGATCACGACACCGTGCTGAAAGGCATGAAGGCGCCGAATTTCATTCTCAAGATCATTCCGCATGTCGACGGCAGCGCCAGGATCTGCGAACTGGCGCGCTTCAATCTCGAGGACATCACCTTGAAAGAGGCCTGGACCGGCCCCGCGGCGATCGGCCTGTTCCCGCACGCGCTCGCCGACGTGGCAAAGCTGCCGGTGCGCGAGGTGGTCTCGGCGCTGCACTTCAAGGTCGATCTGACGCTCGGCCTGGGGTCGGTGGCGTTCGATTATTTGAAGAAATAGAGCCGTCGCGGCCGGGTCCCACTATCGGCATTCCAGGCAAGCCCAACAATGCCGGGTACCTCACCGTACCAGCACGTTCCTGAACTGCCACGGATCGCTTTCATCGATGTCTTCCGGAAACAGCCCGGGCCGGTCGGAGAGCGGCGTCCAATCGGTATAAAAACCTTTGACCGGGCCGAGATAGGGCCTTTGGAGTTCGAGGCAACGGTGAAAGTCCATCTCGTCGGCTTCGACGATCCCGGCGGTGGGATTTTCCAGCGCCCACACCATGCCAGCGAGAACGGCCGAGGTGACCTGCATGCCGGTGGCGTTCTGGTAGGGCGCAAGCGCGCGCGTTTCCTCGATGGAGAGCTGTGAGCCGTACCAGTAGGCGTTTTTGGCATGGCCGTAGAGCAGCACGCCGAGCTCGTCGATGCCGTCCTCGATCTCGTTCTCGTCCAGGATGTGCCATTTCGGCTGCATCTTGCCGGTGGCGCCGAACATCTCGTGCAGCGACAGCACCGCGTCGTTGGCGGGGTGATAGGCATAATGGCAGGTCGGGCGATAGATCACATGGCCGCCGTCGCGCAGCGTGAAATAGTCCGCGATCGAGATCGACTCATTGTGGGTGACCAGAAATCCGTATTGCGCGCCTGGCGTCGGACACCAGGAGCGGACGCGGGTATTGGCGCCGGGCTGCAGCAGATAGATCGCCGCGCCGCAGCCCTCGGTGTGGGCGCGGCCATTGTCCGGCATCCATTTTTCGTGGCTGCCCCAGCCGAGTTCGGCCGGCTGCAGGCCCTCGGAGACAAACCCCTCCACCGACCAGGTGTTGACGAACATTTTCATCGGCTTCGGCTTCTTGGAGCGCTGGGTGTCGCGTTCGGCGATATGGATGCCCTTGACGCCAAGCTTGTGTGCGAGTTGGCCCCAGCCTTCCCGGCTGTTCGGCTCGCTGACCTGCGTGTTGGTGTCGCGGGCGACGTCGAGCAGCGCCTGCTTGACGAACCACGAGACCATGCCGGGGTTGGCACCACAGGTCGATACCGCGGTCGTGCCTCCCGGGCGCGCGCGCTTGGCCGCGAGCAGGGTTTCGCGCAACGCATAGTTCGAGCGCTTTTCGGGGCCGAGATGCTTGTCGAAATAGAAGCCGGCCCACGGCTCCACCACGGTGTCGATATAGAGCGCGCCGATCTCGCGACACAGCGTCATGATATCGACCGAGGAAGTGTCGACCGACAGGTTGACGCAAAAGCCCTGGCCGCCGCCCGTGGTCAATAACGGGACCAGCACCTCGCGGTAATTGTCGCGGGTCACGGCCTGTCTGATGAAGCGCACGCCGTGCTGTCGCGCAAGTTCGCCGTCCTCATGCGGATCGATGATGACGAAGCGGGATTTGTCATAGGCCAAATGCCGCTCGATCAGCGGCAGCGTGCCTTTGCCGATCGAGCCGAAGCCAATCATGACGATGGGGCCGGAAATGCTGGCGTGGATTGGCTGATAGGGCGGGCTCATGAGACTATCTCCGGAAAAATGAGTACGTTGGGGGCGAAGGGTCAGGTGGCGCGCCGCTCCGCGGTGACTTCAATCTCGACCTTCATCTCGGGCTTATGACCCCGATTCATGACCGGCAGGAGCCTGGTGACGATACCTACGGAGTCGTGAACGCGCAGCATCGGATGGGCAGGGGGCTCTCCGGCATGACGATGCGCGATCAGGCCGCGTGCGGCACGGGCCGAAGCGCCGTCTTCGCCCGGGCTGCCCTGGTTTTCAGCACTATTGCACCGGTCGGCACGATCATTCCCCCGGCGCCGTCGAGCGCGCCGTCGCGCAGTTCCAGGCCGAGCAGGCGGTCGTGCTCGAACGGGCCGGGCAGCGACAAGTCGCCGGTCTTGGCAGCCGAGAAGCCAAAGCGGGCATAATAGGGTTCGTCGCCGAGCAGGATCACCGCGCCATGGCCGCGCGCTTTCGCCGCCGCCAACGCCTGCTTCATCAAGGCGCCGCCGACGCCGAGATGGCGGCATGAGGGGTCGACCGCCAGCGGGCCGAGCACCAGCGCTCGCCTCCCGCCGGCGCTGACGTGCCACAACCGCAGCGTTCCGACCAGCCGGCCCTGGCGCAGGGCCGAAAGCGCGAGGCCTTCGGCGGGCGCCCGTCCGTCGCGCAGGCGCTGGCAGGTGCGTGCCTGGCGGTTTGCGCCAAAGCAGGCATCGAGCAGCGCCTCGCGGGCCAAGACGTCCGAGGCTCGCTCGGCGCGGATCACGAACGGAGCGGCGTCGGTCAAAAGGGCAATAGAGGTCTTACGCAAGGCGGTCATGGCACGTCAGTCCTCGCTTGCAACGGCAACGAGCCGCCAAGCGCTGTCAGTAAATCTACGAGATGAGGGGATGAGAGCCGGCGAGCCGGCTCTCGATGCGATGGCTCCCGCGCGGGAGGGGGAGGTAGCGCTTGCTACAGCCTCAGATGTGGTAGGTCCGCAGCGGCGGGAAGCCGTTGAAGGCCACCGACGAGTAAGTCGACGTATAGGCACCGGTGCCTTCGATCAAGAGCTTGTCGCCGATCTCGAGTGTCACCGGCAGGGGGTACGGGATCTTCTCGTACAGCACGTCGGCGGAATCGCAGGTCGGACCTGCGAGCACGCACGGCGTCATTTCCGCGCCGTCATGCGGCGTGCGGATGGCGTAGCGGATCGATTCGTCCATGGTCTCGGCCAGACCGCCGAACTTGCCGATGTCGAGATAGACCCAGCGCACCTCGTCCTCGTCGCTCTTCCTGGAGATCAGAACGACTTCGGTCTCGATCACGCCGGCATTGCCGACCATGCCGCGGCCCGGCTCGATGATGGTCTCCGGGATTTGGTTGCCGAAATGCTTGCGCAGCGCACGGAAGATCGACCGGCCGTACTGCACGACCGGAGGAACGTCCTTGAGGTACTTGGTCGGGAATCCACCGCCCATGTTGACCATGGAGAGGTTGATCCCCCGCTCGGCGCAGTCGCGAAACACCTGGGAAGCCATCGCCAAAGCGCGGTCCCAAGCCTTCACCTTGCGCTGCTGCGAACCGACGTGGAAGGAGATGCCGCACGGCTCCAGGCCCAGACGCTTGGCGAGGTCGAGCACGTCGACCGCCATTTCCGGGTCGCAGCCGAACTTCCGCGACAGCGGCCATTCGGCGCCGGCGCAGTCGTAGAGGATGCGGCAGAACACCTTCGCAGCCGGAGCCGCACGGGCGACCTTTTCGACCTCGGCGGCGCAGTCCACCGCAAAAAGCCGAATGCCGAGCGCGAAGGCACGCGCAATGTCGCGCTCCTTCTTGATGGTGTTGCCGAACGAGATGCGGTCAGCGGTCGCACCCGCGGCCAGCGCCATTTCGATCTCCGCGACGGTCGCGGTATCGAAGCACGAGCCGAGCGATGCCAGCAGCGACAGCACTTCCGGAGACGGGTTTGCCTTCACCGCGTAGAACACGCGGCTGTCCGGCAGCGCCTTGGAAAAGGTCTGGTAGTTGTCGCGCACGACTTCGAGATCGACCACGAGGCAAGGCTCGGTGTCCCGGCCCTCGCTGCGGCGGTTGCGCAGGAATTCCTGAATACGTTCGGTCATAGCACTCTCCAAACGGCCCTTGCGACGGGG
>NZ_JBEKXH010000507.1:0-4549 GCF_049512235.1 Bradyrhizobium sp. | reverse complement strand
GCTGACCCGCAAGGATATCGACGTCGATTCCTGGTTCGAGCCGAAATATCTCGACGCGGCGCTGAAGGCGCAGCATCTTGAAACGTTCTGGCCGCGCTTCGACGCGGACGGCAAGAAGATTTCCGATGGTGAGGTCGAACGGACGCAAGTCGGCGCGCGATGAGTGAGTGCCGCAGGCGAGGCGTGCTGGATTTGGCGTTCGGCTCCTGGCAGGGGCGGTGGCTGCTCGGGTTGATCGTGCCTGCGCTGCTCGCGGTGGTGTGGGCGGTCTCCGCGGAGCAGGGCTGGCTTCCCGCTCAGCTGTTGCCGGCGCCGCGCGCGGTCTGGCAGGCGCTGATCGAGACCGCCGCGAGCGGTGACCTCTGGGCCAATACTTGGATCAGCCTTGCGCGGGTGTTCGAAGGTTTTGCGATCGGCGCGGCGATCGGTCTGGTCGTTGGCCTGCTGCTTGGTCTGTCGCGGCAGGCACGCGAGCTGGTCGATCCGCTGTTCCTGTTGATCTCGCAGATCCCGCCGCTTGGCCTGATCCCGCTGGCCATTCTCGCGCTCGGCGTCGATGAGGCGATGAAGGTATCCGTGATCGCCTGGGCCAGTTTCGTTCCGGTTGTCCTCAATGTCACCCAGGGCATCCGCGACGTGCCGCGCTCGCTGCATGAGGTCGCGGAGGTCCTGACCTTCGATCCCTGGTACGCGCTGACCCGGGTGGTTCTGCCGGCCAGCGTGCCGGCGATCTTCACCGGTCTGCGCGAGGGGCTCGCCAATGCTTGGCAGACCATGGTCGCGGCGGAGCTGTTCGCCTCCACCGAGGGTCTCGGCTACATGATCACTCTCGGGCGCCAGCTGTTCCAGTTTGATATGGTGCTGGCCGTGATCGTGGTGCTGGGCGTCGTCGGGCTGGTGGTCAACGGCGCATTGGCGCTCGCCGAGCGGCGGCTGTTGCGTTGGCAGGGATATGCGGCATGAGCTGGCTGTCCGTGACCTCGGAGCGAACGATTGGGCTCGCCTGGCCCAAGGGTCTGCACCCCATCCTGCGCGGATTGGCACTCCCGGTGCTGTTGCTCGTTTTGTGGCAGCTGATCTGCCTGTCGCGCCTGGTGCCACCCTATATCCTGCCATCGCCGGCTAGTGTGGTCGAGCGTCTCGGCATGGAGTTATCCGGTGGCGGCTTCTGGCTGGACGTGCGCTCCAGCCTGGGGCGAGTCGTCGAGGGCTTCCTGCTTGGCTCCATCTCCGGCCTGGCGTTTGGGCTTCTGCTCGGACTGTCGCGCTGGGCCGATTGTCTGCTTGGCCCGCTGTTCATGGCCTACCGGCAGATCGCGCTGTTCGCCTGGGTGCCTCTGCTGTCGATGTGGTTCGGCGGCGGCGAGGCGGGCAAGATTGCATTCGTGACGCTGAGCGCGTTTGCGCCCGTCGTCGTCAACACCTGGCGGGCGACGCGTGCCATTCCCCGTCCGCTGCAAGAACTGGGGGCCGTGCTTACCTTCAGCCGGCTCGACCAGATCAGGCTGATTGCGCTGCCCGGCGCCTTGCCTGCCATCGTCACGGGGCTGCGCAGCGCCTTGATCTATTCCTGGCTCGCGACCGTCGGTGCCGAGCTGTTCCTCGACATTGCCCCCGGCATGGGCGGCCGTATGAACGAGGGACGCGACAAGTTCGAAATGGATCTGATGCTGGTCGCACTGTTCGTGCTGGCCGGGCTCGGCCTCGCCTTCAGCCAATTGGCGTCGCTGATCGAGAGTCGGCTGGTCAGATGGAGGTCACCATGAACACCCATGTACGCGGTCCGGCGGCGTTCGAGACCGTCGCGATCAAGCCGGCCCTCGAAATCGATCGCGTGAGCAAGACGTTTCAGGTGGCCGGCAAGCCCTTGGAGGTGCTGCGCGACGTGTCGCTGTCGGTCAGGCCCGGCGAGTTCGTCGCGATCGTCGGCACCTCCGGCTGCGGCAAGTCGACCCTGCTGCGGCTGATCCTCGGGCTCGACACCGATTATGAGGGCGACATAAGGCTCGAGGGCGAGCGCGTGCGCAAGCCCGGCCTCGATCGCGGCGTCGTGTTCCAGGAACATCGGCTGCTGCCGTGGTTGACCGCCGCGGGCAACGTGGCGGCGGCGCTGCGGCGGAGCGGCCTGCCGGCGCGGGAGCGCGCGCGGCTCGTCACCGAGCATCTCGCGCTGGTCGGTCTTTCGAGCTTTGCCAATGCCTGGCCGTCGCAATTGTCGGGCGGCATGTCGCAGCGGGTGGCCATCGCGCGTGCGCTGGTGAACCGTCCGCGCTTCCTCCTGCTCGACGAGCCGCTCGGCGCGCTCGATGCATTGACCCGGCTGCGGCTGCAGGATGAGCTTGCGCGCATTGTCCAGCATGAAAAGAGCACGGTCCTGCTGGTGACGCACGACGTGGACGAGGCTGTGTTCCTGGCCGACCGCATTGTCGTTCTGCAGCCCAATCCGGGACAGGTCGCCCGCATCATCAATGTCGATCTCGACCGCCAGCGCGACCGCTCGGCGCCGGCCTTTGTCCGGCTGCGCGACGAGGTGCTGGAGGTTCTAGGCGTCCGCCACGCGGTGCGGGAGGCAGCTGCTTGAAAAAAATCATCGCAACCATTCATTACAAGCCCAGGAGAGAAGCCCATGAGCTATGAAACCATCGCGGTACGGAAGACGTCGCCTCATATCGGCGCCGAAATCGCGAATATCAATCTGTCGGAGTCCTTGAGCAACCGCCAGGTCGCCGAGCTGTACCACGCGCTCGACGACCATCTCGTCCTGTTCTTCCGTGATCAGGATCTCGATTACGACTCTGCCAAGCGGTTCGGTCGCCATTTTGGCGAGCTCGCAATCCATCCCAATACGCCGGGCCCCGAGGGGCATCCGGAAATCCTGCCGATCCATGCCGATGCGCAGTCCAAGGTGGTCGCGGGCGAGCGCTGGCATTCCGACGTCTCCTGCAACGAGGAGCCATCCTATGCCAGCATTCTGCATCTCAAGACCGTGCCATCCGAGGGCGGCGACACCCTCTTCGCCAGCCAATATGCCGCCTATGATGCGCTGTCGGACCGGCTAAAGGCCTATCTCGATGGATTGACCGCGTTGCACGACGGCGGCCCGTCCTATCGCTATTCGAATGCGAGGCGCGGTATCGCCGAGAGCGGCAAGGTCTATCCCGCCGCAGTCCATACAGTGGTGCGGACCAATCCGAAAACGGGACGCAAGGCGCTGTTCGTCAACGAGGGCTTCACGGTGCGCATTCTCGGCGTGCCGGATGATGAAGGGCGCGCACTGTTGTCGTTCCTGACCGCGCATGCGGCGCGCCCGGATTTCCAGACGCGCTTTGCCTGGAATGCCGGCTCGGTCGCGCTGTGGGACAACCGCTACACCCAGCATCTGGCGATCTGGGACTATTATCCGCAGACACGGTCGGGTTTTCGCGTCACGATCAAGGGCGACAAGCCGGTCTGAGCGGCGACGATATTGGCCTTGCGTTCAGGACCAACGACGGCTTGGCGGCTTCGAGCCGCCGGGCAGCAGCGGTAGCGGCTCGTTCAATCTGCAGTGATGATCGGCCGGGCGCGCGGTTGCGGTACGTGGGCAACATCGGCGACACCTGACGGGATCGACGCCAGCAGCGACCTTGTATAGGGCTGCCGGGCGTTGTCGAAGATGTCGGTGACGGTCCCTTGTTCGACGATGCGCCCGCGGTGCATCACCGAGACGGTGTGGGCGAGCTGGCGCACCAAAGCGAGGTCGTGGGAGACGAACACATAGGTCAGGCCCAAATCGGCCTGCAGCGAGAGCAGCACCTCAATGATGCCGGCCTGGACGGTGACGTCGAGCGCAGAGGTGGGTTCGTCGAGCACGATCACGTCCGGCTTCAGAACCAGCGACCGGGCGATGGCGACGCGCTGGCGTTGGCCTCCTGACAGCGCTTGCGGCTTGCGGGAGAGCAGGTGCTCGCCGAGCCCGACATCGGCCAGAGCCGCGCGGACCTGCTCGGCCCGCTGCTTGCGGGTTCCGATTCCGAAGCGGTCGAGCGGCTCGCGCACCAGCTGCTCGACCTTCCAGGTCGGGTCGAGCGAGGTGAACGGGTTCTGGTAGACAAGCTGAAGGCGGCGCCACACCGCGCGCAATGACCCCTGCGAGCGACCCGTGATCGGCTCGCCGGCGATCGAGATGTGCCCGCTGTCGGGTTGCTCGAGCCCGAGCAGCAGCCGGACCGCCGTCGTCTTGCCGGAGCCGGACTCGCCGACAAGCGCATGCGTGGTGCCCGCCGAGACGGTGAACGACACGTTATCGACGGCGGTCAGCGCGATGCCATCAACCAGGAAGGTCTTTGTAACGGCACTAACCGCGATCTTCGGTGCCACTCCGGCATCGGTCCCGATCTTACCGAAGCCGACAGTACGCAGCGCTGCGTAATGGTCGGGGTTGAGCGCGGGGACGGCGGCGTACAGCTTCCTGGCATAGACCGACTTCGGCGCGGAAAACACCGCGGCGGGGCTGCCGGCCTCCTGGACGACCCCGTCCTTCAGCACCACCAGCGAGTCCGCCCGCTCG
>NZ_JBEKXH010000506.1:0-4551 GCF_049512235.1 Bradyrhizobium sp. | reverse complement strand
GACCATGTCGACGCCATGCGCCGCTACCGCAACGCCGTCGCCGATCTGCTCTGAGGCAGCCGCGGCACACACGCGCCTCAGGTATCGGCGAGCGCGGCCAGCATGCGGTCGCGGGCGGCGAAATCGCCAGGCCGACGCGGTGCTCGCTCCCGACTAAAATATCGAAAACAAGCCCATGCAAAGTAGCTTGGCGGTCGCAGGCATGCGCGATCCCGCGAAACATTTTGACACGTCGGGCAAATCAGCGGCACTACTCCACCATCACGCCATTCGTAAAACGCCCATGGCCCTGCCCGACAACGGGCTTTTCGACGCGACCAGGTCAGCGGCAGGTCATGGCGATCGAGCCGTTCGGCCACCTTGGCGGCGGCCGACAGCGCCTCGTCCTCGGCGCAGCCATTGAGGAGAGCTGAGGTCGGCCGACTGAGCGGCAGAAAGCCGGTTGCATTTAGTATCATGATATGATACGTGGAACGCAATGATCCGAAGTTTCCGCGGACCGTTCGCAGAGTTGATTTTCAAGCTGCGACGCGTTCCGAAGGGGTTTCCGACGGACGTCGCTAGGGTCACCCGCCGAAAGCTGGTGCAGTTGAACAACGCCACAATGCTTGGTGATCTTGTGGCGCCGCCGGGCAACCGCTTGGAAGCTTTGCGGGGGGACCTCGCCGGCAAGCACTCGATCCGAATAAACGATCAGTGGCGGATCGTATTCCGGTGGAGCGATCTGGGGCCGGAAGAAGTCGAGATCATCGACTATCATTGAAAGGCGCTACCATGGCCAAGAAACTCCCTCCCGTTCATCCCGGCGAGGTCCTGCGCGAGGAATTCCTGCGCCCCCTGAGCCTCTCGCCTTACGCTGTGGCTCGCGCAGTCGGCGTGCCGCGCACGCGAATAGAGCGGCTGGCCAATGAGCAAACCCCGGTGACTGCCGACACCGCTCTGCGGCTCGGCAGATTTTTCGGCACATCCGCTGCGTTCTGGATGGGCATCCAGACGCAGTATGATCTTGAACGAGCCGAGGACGAACTGGGCGCCACGCTGCGCAAAATCGCGCCGGCTCGCGAAGCTAAACCTGCGGCGTGAGCGATAATCGATTGAAATGGCGTACCACGCGGGTTGTCAGCTGTTGGAGGCGCTGTCGCTCCATTTGGATTGACGCCATGCGCCGCTACCGCAACGCCGCCGCCGACCTGCTCTGAGGCAGCCGCGGCACATACGCGCCTCAGGTATCGGCGAGCGCGGCCAGCATGCGGTCGCGGGCGGCGAAATCGCCATCCGCGTGGATGGGCTGCAGAGCGACATGCGTGGCGCCGGCCGTGAAGTGCGCCCGCAGGCCGCGCCTGACCGTGTCGGCGTCGCCCCACAGCACCATCGCATCGATGAACCGGTCGCTACCGCCGTCGGCGAGCTCAGCCTCGGCAAAACCCTGGCGCAGCCAGCTGTTGCGGTAGTTCGGCAGCACCATGTAGCGCGCCAGTTCCTGGCGCCCGAGCGCCCGCGCCTTCGCGGGATCGGTCTCGAGCGTCACCTTCTGCTCCACCGCGAGCCACTTCGAAGGCGTGAGGATCGCGGCGGCCTCGGCCGTATGGTTCGGCGTCACGTTATATGGCACAGCGCCCCGCGACTTGGCACCGCTCAGCGCCAGCATCTTCGGTCCGAGCGCTGCGACCACGACCGGCGGCAGTTCGCCTGATGGCGCGAACTTGTTGATGCCGTCGAGGTAGGCGCTCATCGCCGAGAGCGGTTTCTCGTAGCGATGGCCGCGCAGGCCCTCGACCATCGGAATGTGGCTGACGCCGATACCGAGAACGAACCGGTCGCCGTAGAGCGCGTTCAGCGAGACCATGGCGCGCTGCGCGGTGAAGGAATCGCGTGCATAGATGTTGGCGATCGAACTGCCGATCACCAGCTTCTCGCTGCTCGACAGCAGAAAGGCCGCCAGCGACATCGACTCGTAGCCCCGCGATTCGGGGTACCACAGGGCCGAGTAGCCATTGTTCTCGACCGTGCGCACGAAATCGCGCAGCTGCGATCCGTCGAGTTTATCGGTGCCGTACCACACGCCAAGGCGTCCGAGTTTCATGTCGATTGTCTCCGGTTGAGGTGCCTGGAAGCCGTCAGGCTGTGATGCTCGGACTGCGCGGAAAAGCAATCGCGACCGACGCGCCGAGCTTCAGGGTCCGCGTCGTCTGGGCCGCCAGCGCCAGCAGAATGAACGGATCGTCCTTGGTTTCCTCGACCACGAGTCGGACGTAGCCGACCTCCTCCGGCAGGCGCGCTTCGGCGGCGATGGAATGGAGATCGACTGGCATTGCGGGCGCGCAGGCCGGGGGCGACCTCGCCGAGTAGCAGAGGTGTTTCAAGCAGCACGTCGTCACTCCACGATGAACGGCTGCTGTAACCTTATCACGCCAGGGCTTCGGGCCAAGCCGTCGCACGAATACGGCATTCAATATGATATGGCGGAGAGAGTGGGACTACTCGTAGCTAACTTCGTATTTCTGACCGCCGGCGACCTTTGCCCGGTCTTGACCCCGGCCACGCGCCGTCTTCTTTGGCTCCGTGAAGCCGCCGCATAGCCCGCCGATGGTCGCGATCTTCGCCTTCCCCGCCGCTTCGGCATCGTAGGGAAACCGCGCTCGGCAGATCTACAAACCTGAGTTTCACTTCGGACTCGGCGGGGTGTCCCTCGGCAACGAGTTCAACAAGCACACCGACAAGGACGCCGAAGCGACCCTCGAAGCTGCGTGGGAGATGGGCATCCGGTATTTCGACGTGGCTCCCTGGTATGGGTTTGGACTGTCGGAGCGCCGCTTCGGTCACTTTCTGCACAACCAGAATCGAGAGGACTATCTGCTCTCCTCCAAGGTCGGAAAGCTCTACTCGCTTGCCATTGGAATCATGAACTCCAGTGAAGTCCAGTTTCGACCGTGGCGTATCAGGCCGATTCACGGTAAGCTGGCCCTATGGTGCGATCGCGGGGGCCGTCGTCCCGGCAGGCGGTCCAAGTGAGCTCGTAGGGACCGGCGTCATATTCCCGGTCATTGCTTCAGGCGTCGGCATCTTCGGTCGTTTCCTGATCCGCATGGCCCATACGCCAATCGGGCTGATTACTGCCCCGCTTCGGTGTGATGGTCGCAAGATGCGCCGCGTCGCAACCTATAAATTCAGTCACGAGGTGGACCATGGTCAAGCCGTTTCCGTCGAAAACCCATATCGGCAATCACGCGCTACATCCCGAAACGCTGATGCTGAACTACGGCTACGACCCCCAACTTTCGGAAGGGGCCGTCAAGCCGCCGGTCTTCCTGACCTCGACCTTCGTCTTCAAGACCGCCGAGGACGGACAGGATTTCTTCGATTTTGTATCCGGCCGGCGCGAGCCGCCCGAGGGGACCGGAGCAGGCCTGGTCTATTCGCGGTTCAACCATCCCAACAGCGAGATCGTTGAGGACCGGCTCTCCGTCTACGAGCGAACCGACAAGTGCGCGCTGTTCTCGTCCGGCATGTCGGCGATCGCCACCACCATCCTCGCATTCGTACGGCCGGGCGACGTGATCCTGCATTCTCAGCCGCTCTATGGCGGGACGGAGACCCTCTTCACAAAGACGCTGGCGGGTCTGTCCATCGCCGCGGTCAGCTTCGCGGACGGCGTCGACGAAGCCGCGGTCAGCGCGGCGGCGCAGGACGCCATGCGCAAGGGCCGGGTGGCGATGATCTTCATCGAAACCCCGGCGAATCCAACGAACGGTCTGGTTGACATCGCGATGGTGCGCCGTGTCGCCGAAACGATCGGCCGGGCGCAGGGCCATACCCCGCTGGTCGCATGCGACAATACGCTGCTCGGCCCCGTCTTTCAGCGGCCGATCGAACATGGCGCGGATATCTCGCTGTACTCCCTGACCAAGTACATCGGCGGTCACTCCGATCTCATCGCAGGCGCCGCACTCGGCTCGAACGCCGTCATGAAGGCCGTGAAAACCTTGCGCGGAGCGATCGGCACCCAGTTGGACCCGCACTCCTGCTGGATGCTCAGCCGGTCGCTCGAGACCTTGAGCATTCGGATGGAAAAAGCCGACGCCAACGCGCGGCTCGTCGCGGACTACCTGCGCGACCATGCCAAGGTAGCGAAAGTCCATTACCTCGGCCACCTTGACGAGAACTCTCCGGCCGGGCGACTTTTCAAGAGCCAATGCAGCGGCGCCGGTTCCACGTTCTCGTTCGACATCGTGGGTGGCCAGGCCGCCGCGTTCAAATTCCTCAACGCGCTGCAGATCTTCAAGCTCGCGGTCAGCCTCGGCGGCACCGAGTCTCTCGCCAGCCTCCCTGCAAGCATGACGCACTCCGGAGTGCCGGGAAACGTGCGACGGAAGATTGGGATCCTCGACTCCACCGTCCGGCTCTCGATCGGCATCGAGCATCCGCTTGACCTGACCGCGGACATTTCACAGGCTTTGGACGCACGCTAGCGTAGCGATTAAGATCCAGGTGCCGCAATAGTCCGGGTCCTTGTTGTGATCGGCCGCAGTTCGGTCTAAGCAACTTTCGCAC
>NZ_JBEKXH010000505.1:0-9406 GCF_049512235.1 Bradyrhizobium sp. | reverse complement strand
GATCGGGCCATGCAAATCCGCGTTGCCGATTATCGCCGGCCGGCCGGCGCGCTCGTCCTGGCCAATCCGAACGCGCCGACCGGGGTCGCGCTGTCACGGGCCGAGATCCTGAGCCTGTTGGAGGACCATCCTGACGCGCCGGTGGTGATCGACGAGGCCTATGTTGATTTCGGTGCCGAAACCGCGATTCCGCTCGTGGCCTCCCACCCGAACCTTCTGGTCGTTCAAACCATGTCCAAGTCCCGGGCGTTGGCCGGACTGCGGGTTGGCTATGCCATCGGCGACACTGAGCTGATCGAGGCACTCACCCGGGTCAAGGACAGTTTCAACTCCTATCCTCTCGGCCGGCCCGCCCAGGCCGGTGCCATCGCCTCCCTGGAGGACGAGGCGTATTTTCAACAGAGCCGGGCGCGCGTGATCGAAGGCCGCGAGCGGCTCAACCGCGGACTGGCCCGGCTTGGCTTCGAAGTGCTGCCGTCCTCCGCCAACTTCGTCTTCGCGCGTCATCCCTCGCATGAGGGCGCGGCGCTTGCCGCCGCGCTGCGCCGACGGGCGGTGATCGTCCGTCATTTTCCAGCGCCTCGCGTCTGCGACTATCTGCGGATAAGCGTGGGCACAGACGGTCAAATGGACCGGCTGTTGTCGGCGCTATCGGACATCTCGGGCGTGCCGTAGGTGGGCAAAGCCAACGGGTCGCGCGAACGCGCGGGCCGATAAACTGTCCTTCTTCATCGTTCCAGCATGCGATCGGACTGATATCCGAAGTAAGTCGGCGGCAGCCGTTGCGGCGCCGGTTCGGGTTGCCCGACCGGCGGGCTGCAACTGCGTCGCCTGTTTTGGGCCTGTATTTTTAGGAGCCGGCTTGATCGGCGACGGCCACGGTGATGCTCGGCGCTCAACACGGTGTCGCCGGCATCGCCAGTGCTCGCAGCGAGCTATTCGAGCTTGCTTCGCGCCCGTTACCACAGTGATAGGACCGCTGCGCGATTTGACGGATCCCCTCGCCAATGCAGGGTTTGTTATTGAGCGGATGTGCGAGCCGACACCAACTGAGGAACTGAAGCTGAAAGACCCAAAGGGATATGATCGTCTGTGCCGCCTCCCTGCCTTCCTTATCGTGCGCGACCGGAGGGACATCTCATGACGACACGATGACTTGCTCTTGCACCCTTTCCAGTCTGGCTATGGGTCACTTGCAATCTATACGTGAAATATATTATAGTACCACCCGCTGCAGCCGAAGCTGCGCCAAAAACGCAAAAATGCGATTGATCGCAGTGTCATGAGCGATCCGGGGGTCTGGCGAAAGTCTGTCAGTGCCTGACCGAAAAAACATGGATCCCGCTACCAGCCCGGACACGGCCCGCACGGTTTTTGCAACGCCTCCGCCGCGGGCAGCCAAAAACATTTGACGCGTCGGGCAAATCACGGGCATATCGGGATCATCGCGACATTGGCGCCTCCGCCGGGAAACCGGCCTCGGGCCTTTTGTTATCGCTTGCGGTTTACAATGCACGGCGGCGCGATCGACGACCAGGCAAGCTTGCGGCGCCCGTTAGGGTTGCCTGCCCGACGGGCTGGAACGGCGTCGCCGCCTGTTTTTGGGCCTGTATTATCGGGACTTATCAGGCGAAGGCGGCAACGGGGATGCTCCGCGCTCACCGCGCTATCGCCGACAGCGCCAGCAGCGACAGCAAGAGCGCGGGCGGCATCACCACGAGGCCCAGTTTCAGGAAACGCCACGCACTGACGCCCTCGCCTTCGCGCCGCAACGCGATCAGCCACAGAATGGTGGCGAGCGAGCCCGTGACGGACATGTTAGGCCCGAGATCGACGCCGATCAGGATCGCAGCGGTGACGCCGGCGGGAGCGTGCGCGGTTTGAGTGGTGGTGGCCGCGATCAGGCCGACCGGAAGATTGTTGGCGAGGTTCGATGCCACGGCAATGATGATTCCCGCGATCGCTGCTGTCGCCCGCGGCGAGGCCAAGACGGCCTCTCTCAGGACCCGCGCCAGCGCCGGCAGCACGCCGGTGCGGTTCAATCCCTCCACCAGGATGAACAGGGCCGCCACCAGCGGCAACACCGACCACGAGATACCTTTGATGACCGGCAGCGGCGACTGCCGTCCGATCAGGAGAATAACCGCGGTCACGACGCACCCGGCGACAAAGGTCGGCAGTCCGAGATCCCGGCCCATCGCCGACGCCGCGAGCAGCACGATGGCCGTCATTGCGATGCCGGCCGCCACGAGCGCACCGGTCAGGGTCAGCGGCGAAATGTCATTCACCTTGGCGACGGCCGCATCGAGCGCGCGGCGCTGCGTCAACCGCAGCGCCAGGTAGGTCACAACGATGGAGACGACCGAAGGCAGCGCGAAAAGACCCAGCCACACCATGAGCTGCGGCATTCCCTTGCCGAACACCACGAGGTTGGCCGGATTGGAAATCGGAAGCACAAAACTCGCCGCATTGGCGATGAAGGCGCAGATGAACAGATAAGGCAGCGGCTCGACCTTGGCGGCACGGGTCGCGGCATAGACTGCCGGTGTCAGAACGACGGCGGTGGCATCATTCGACAAAAGGACAGTGACGATGGTGCCGACGACATAGACGATCAGGAACAGCCGCTTCGCCGAACCCTCGGCCCGCCGAACCGCCTGCGCAGCGAGCCAGTCGAACAGGCCTTCCTGGCGCGCCACTTCGGCCAGCAGCATCATGCCGATCAGAACAGGTTGAACGCCACCAGCAGTGCCGCGCCGGCGACGGCCCAGATGAACTCCGGCAGATTCCACGGCCGCGCGATCACGCCCAGGGTTGCAAGCACCGCTATTCCCCAGGTCGCAACATTGGTCCCGGGCATCACGGCGCCCCCGCCAGCGCCGTAGCCATGCGGCGATCATGCCGTTGACTTCGCCGCGCGCATGCGGGTTTCAGGACGGAAGCAAATCCGAGCCACAGCGCAATCGAACCCAAAGCAAAACTGCCGAGAATGAGGAACATGGCGCTGTAGCCGATCCCCTGCGCCATCCAGCCGCCGATCGCCGGGCTGAGCGAGGCGCCGAGACCTTGCACGGTCATGACCGCGCCCTGACCGACATTGACACGCCCGGTGCCGTCGAGGATGCGCGCAACCAGGCCCGGCACCGCGACGCTCTGCAGTCCGGCGCCGACCCCGTCGAGGATTTGCACGGGATAGACGCCCCATTTGTTCATGACATGGGCGGCGATGATGCCGCGGATCGGCAGCGCGATGAAGGAAATCAAGAGCACAAGCCAGTAGCCTTCCTTTTCGGCGAGACGCATCGCGATCAGGGACACCAGGATCATCATGCCTTGCGCAACCACGATGGTGATCGCAACAAACCCTGCCGGATCGCCCTGCTTGTTGGCCACGACGGCGAGACCGTAGAGCGGCAGCATCGCGCCATTGCCGAGATGAAACAGGGCCAGCGCCGCGGCCAGAATGAGCAGCGGCTTGCATTCGAGCAGCACGGTGAGGCCACCGACCTTGCCGTTGTCCTCGTTGCTCTGGTGCAGGCCGCGCGCCTCGTCGTCGTCGATCGCAGCGCCGGGAATCATCGATACCGAGACGATCGAAAGGATGCCGAACAATGCGGCCAGCAATAACACCGCCGTGAATCCGAACTGCCATCCGAGCAGGCCCGACAGGCCGGCGCCGGTCATGTTGCCGGCGTGATTGAGCGCCTGATTATGCCCGTTCTGCCGGTTGAACCCGGCCTGGCGAACGATGCCGAGCGTAATGCCCGAAACCGCAGGCCCGATTGCGGCACCGGCTACGGCAGTTGCAACCTGCGATGCCGTCACCAGCCAGAAACTTTGCGAGAGCAGGATGATGCCGGAGGCGGTCACTGTGCAGATGCCGGGGATGATGACATAGAGCTTCTTGCGGCGGGTGGCGTCGACCAGCGCGCCCGCGGGCGTGGTCATCAGCATGCCGGCGACCCCGCCCACCGTCATCACGGTGCCGATCAAGCCGCTCTGCCAGCCATGAGCAAGCAGGAACACGCCGAGGAACGGCCCGATGCCGGCCTGCATGTCGGCCATGAAGAAGTTCAAGGACAATAGCGGCCAGATGGCTTTCGACGCCGGCGTGTCGGTCTTGTTTGTCATATTGCACTCCGTGGACATGGCCCGCCGACCAGTTCTAGAATTTCGAGATCAGGGTGATGCCCGCGACCATCAGCGCCGCGCCCGCGATGCGTCCCAAGCTGAGATCGTGGACCGCCATGCCGAACCAGCCGTAGCGGTCGATTGCCAAAGACATCAGGATGTTCGCCGTGATCGTCAGTCCGGCAAAGGCGCCGGCGCCGACCTGGCCGACGAACAGCAGACCGGCAATGACCGCGAAGGCGCCGACCAGACCACCGAGCGGCGCCCACCACGGCATCTCGGCGATGCCCCGCGAGCTCGGCAAAGGATGCGGAAGACACAACAGCACACAGGCCAACAGCGCCACGATCGGCAGGAACGAAATCAGGCTCGCCAGCCACGGATTTTCCAGCGAGCCGCGCAGCGCGTTGTTCATCGGCGGACCCCACGCCTGTAACGCGCCCGCGATCAGGATGATCGGATAGAGCCAGACCGCACCGATGTTCTGCATCTCGACTGTCCTTTATTTGCTCGGTCAGCCGCTGCAGGGCATCCTCTGACAGTTGCTTGGCCGGCGAGGAGGCACGCGTCAGGAAGTGTTCGGCGAGCGGCATGATATCGCCGGCCCGCCGGCGCAGCGGCTGAAGCGCGATGGGCACGACATTCAGTCGATAAAACAGATCTTCGCGGAAGCGGCCCTCTCTCACCCATTGCTCGAGGTCGCGATGGGTGGATGCTGGATCGCATTGAGGATCAGATTGTCGAGCGCGCGTCCGACTTGCGCCCGGTCGATGCTGACGGGAGGCGTCAGGGTTTTCGGCCCTTCGACCGTGATGGACCGCCGCCCCGCCTGCTCGCGGAACAGCGCCGCATGCTCGGCGAGGAACCGACGGATATCGGCGATCGGCTCGGGCAACAGTTCGGAGCGCTGCACCGAGCGGAGAAGATTCTGCAGCAACTGGTCCATCCGCCCCACTTGTTCGACCACGACCCGCAATGCGTCCGTTGACCGGCCGCGGTCGGACTCATTGGCAAGGGCGTTCTCGGCCTTTAACCGCATGGCGGCGATCGGGTTCCGTATTTCGTGGGCGACGCCGGCCGCGACCCGGCCCAGCGCGGCCAGGCGCTCGCCTTCCGCCACCCGCCGCAGCAGGCTGACGGTCCGGCGCCGGGCTTCCACCGCCTTGGCGCCGGCGCCGTTAATGGCATCGATGATGCGGTCGAGATCGCGCTGTCCTGTCAGCTCCAGCACCGGCAGATCCTCCGCGCCCGCCGAAAGCGCCACTTCGACGGTGCGCAATCGCTGCGACCAGCGCCACAACACCCGGCCCAGCAACGCTGCCGACCCGAGCAGCACCAGAAGCAGCAAAGCCAGTCCGGTGGTCGCAAGCAGAAAAGGCCTGGCGCCGATACTTACAACGCGCGTCATTGTCCAGGCCGTGATGTCGGCCGCGGCGCCGGCCATCGGGCAGGCCGAAATCAAAAGCACCTGCGAGCGTGAATCCCGCTTCCGTTCGACCGGTCGCCGCGCCGAGGCCGCGGTTTCCGCGACCTGCCGGATGGTCGGCTCCTCGGCTTGCGGAAGGTCGGTCTTTTGCCCGCTGCCTTCATAGGTCGGATAAGCGTAGGCCAGCGAACCAACCGCGCTTTGCCATATTCCGCCCTCGACGCCCGGAAAGGATGCCAGCGCATGATCAACCGCGGCTGCATAACCGGCCTTCGCGCCGGAACGCTCAAGCGCGCCCGCTGAACCTGCCTCCCGCACGATCGCATCGCAGGCGCGCGAATTGTTCGCCGCCGCGCGGGCCGTCCTCTGGCTCGTCGTATCCTGGTAAAGCGCGACCAGCATTGCGCCCACGACCAGGGCGGCGACGAGAAAAAGCCCCCAGCACACCACAAACCAGGCAACGATCGAACGCGGCAATGATCACACCTTGAACAACCTGGCATAGCGCGCCTTGATGTCCTCGCTCTGCGCCAGCACCGCGGCCGGATCGGATTTGAGCAGTTTCAGCGATGCAAGCTTCGGGTGACCGGGCCTTTCCTCCACCTGCGCATGGAACGATCGATGCGCGAAATTGTCGACCAGCAATTGCTGCCCTTCGGCACTGAAAAAGAAACTCTGGAACAGCCGCGCCGCACTCGGATTGGGCGCGTTGCGGAATATTCCGCAGGGAACGATGATCAGCGGCGAGCCTTCGGCGGCATAGACCACCTCGACCGGCTTGCCCTGGTCCTTTGCCAGCAAGAGATTGTAGTCATTGCCGTCGGCCATCACCGCGCGCTCGCCAAGCAGGAGCTTCTTCGGCGGGTCCGCCGCCGACTGCACCTGCATGATCTTCTGCTGGGCGAGCTTTTCGAAATAGCCCCAGCCAAGTTCCCGCGCCAGCACGAACGTCGCCGTCATGATGGCGCCGCTGTAGCCGGGATGGGCCTTGACGATCTTGCCCTGCCATTTGGGATCGAGCAGGTCGGCATAACTCTTAGGCGCGTCCTCCGACTTTACCAGGCTTGAGTTGTAGCCGATGGTTTCGATCCATCCGCACGAGGTGGCGTAGAGGCCCTCGGGATCGACCTGATCCGCCGGGAAATACTTCGCGACATCGTCCGGCACATAGGGCGCAAGCCAGTCCCTGGCTTTCCAGTCGAGGTAATGCGCGGGATCGGTTGAGTTGGCGACGTCGACGGCGTTGATGCCGCTTGCCTGCTCCTGCGCGATGCGTTGGAAAATCCGCTCGGCGCCGGAGCGCTCGACCCGTACCGCGATATCGGGATATCTGGCTTCGAACGCTTTGGCCAGCCGCTCGGCGACGTTGAGCTCCAGCGCTGAATAATATGAAACGTTGCCTTCCTTGCGGGCGGCTTCAATCAACGCCGGCGTAACGCTGGTCGGTGGCGGCAGAGCTGCCCTGACCGGCCCGGCGAACAGCAGGCCGGTGGCCAGCTTGCCTGAGGATTTGAGCAGGTCGCGCCGCGACCATTTTCGAATACCCATCGCGTTTTCCCCGGTTGCACGGAAGCCTTCTCGTCAAGCGCGGCGAAGGCCGGCGGCGCCAGTATGATGAGAGCCGATCCTCTGGTCTATGCCTAAGCGGGTCGCGCCGCTTTCTTTGACGATGGCAGTTTGCGTCAGGCGTTGTCCGCGGCGAGCACGTCACCAGGCTTGAACATTTGCGTCACGCCGAGAATGCAGACCAGGAACAGAAAGGTCGCGACGACCTCGAAGATGAACGCCGGGAGCAGATTGTACTCGCCGAGGCAGCCCACGCCCCAGCCATTCTGTCCGAGACCTCCGCTCCAGCCCAGGCGCCTCAAACCGGCGGCGGCCGATCATCGGTCGCTAGCCGCAAGGCCGCCAGCACCGAGGTGAAGAACATCGTCAGCAGCATGACCATGACCGTGGACGCGCGCAGATCCTCGATGCGCCAGATAGTCCCACTGCGTCAACACGAAGGCCGCCACCAGCGGCAGGACGAAAATGTTAAGGCGGCGGTCCAAATTCCGATCGGCGCCACCGAGCAAGGTGCCGGCGACGATCCACGCGAAATAGCCCATCCCGAACCACAGCGGACCGACGATGATCGGGATCACGCCAATACGGGGAAGCCCGCTGCCGACTTCAAAATGATAATGACCAGGTATGCGGAGGATCTGCGTGTGCTTGGCGATCAAACCCTGGTTCTGGTCGGCGCCAATGTCGAAGCGGTCGATGGCGAAGCTCTGCGCAGGCTGTTTGCCGGCTCCGCCCCGGGCGCGCGCGTCGAGGTCATGCCGAACGTCAATCATTTCCGGATATTCTCCGATTCCCTGGCGCTGCAGACCATTACTGACTGGCTGCGCGCGTTGCCGGCGGGCTGAGAAGCCGGGCTGGCCGGACCGGCGAACCAAACTTCCACCAATTCGTTTAACTATCCGGCGGCCCTTTGCCTAAACCGCCCGAGGTGCTCTGCTTCAGAGCCCTGTCAATGCCGACGGAGGTCACGATGGCACAGTGTGATGTTCTGATCGTGGGCGCGGGCCCGACCGGTCTGGTGCTGGCGCTCTGGCTGACCCGGCTCGGCGTCAAGGTGCGGATCGTCGACAAGACCGCCGGACCGGGAACGACCTCGCGGGCCCTGGCGGTGCAGGCCCGTACCCTCGAACTGTACCGGCAGCTCGATCTCACGGAAGCGGTGGTGGCGAAAGGCCATCACGTACCGGCTGTCAATCTCTGGGTCAAAGGTGAAGCCGCGGCGCGGATTGCGTTCGAAAACGTCGGCGCGGAGCTGACGCCCTACCCCTTCCTGCACATCTTTCCGCAGGACCAGCACGAGCAGCTCCTGATCGAGCGGCTGCAGATGCAGGACGTCGCGGTCGAGCGGCATACCGAGCTGACCGGTTTTGTCGATGAGCAAGATGGCATCATCGCCCGTCTGCGCGGGCAAGACGGCCATGCGTTCGAGTGCGCGGCGCGCTACCTCGCCGGCTGTGACGGCGCCCGTTCGATCGTGCGCGAGGCCATGGGCACCGGCTTTCCCGGCGGCACCTATCGGCAGATCTTTTATGTTGCCGACGTTGACGCCAAGGGGCCGGCCCTGAATGGCGAATTGCATATCGATCTCGACGAGGCCGACTTCCTCGGCGTCTTCCCGCTGGCCGGAGCGGGAAGAGCGCGCCTGATCGGCACCGTACGCGACGCGCGGGCCGATCGCGCCGAAAAATTGAGTTTCGACGACGTCGGCCGCCGCGCTATCGAGCACCTCAAGGTCGAGGTCAGCAAGGTCAACTGGTTTTCGACCTATCATGTGCATCACCGCGTCACCGAAAAGTTCCAGAAAGGGCAGGCGTTCCTGCTCGGCGACGCCGCCCACATCCACAGCCCGGCCGGCGGCCAGGGCATGAATACCGGGATCGGTGACGCCGTCAATCTGGCCTGGAAACTGGCGGCGGTGGTGGGCGGCCGCGCGGGCGGGCGTCTGCTTAACTCTTACGAAGCCGAGCGGATCGGCTTCGCGCGGCGCCTGGTTGCGACCACCGATCGCGTGTTCTCCTTTGCCACCGCGGAGGGGCGGATCGCCGACCTCATGCGCATGTGGGTCGCGCCGATGCTGATCCCGGCGGCTGCCGCGTTCGAGCCGGTGCGCGAATTCATGTTCCGGACGGTGTCGCAGATCACACTGAATTATCGCGGCGGTCCCTTGAGCCGTGGCACGGCCGGGCAGGTGCATGGCGGCGATCGTCTGCCGTGGGCGCCCGTCGATGGGGTGGACAATTTCACCTCGCTCGCGGCGATGGATTGGCAGGTTCATGTTTACGG
>NZ_JBEKXH010000504.1:0-4569 GCF_049512235.1 Bradyrhizobium sp. | reverse complement strand
GGCTGGCTGGTCTCCATGACCACAAGGCAGGCCGGTCATTTCTTCTTCGAGCCGAAGGGCTACGACCACATCAATCAGGCGACGCACGATCACAAAGAGGAAATCAAGGTCGGCTATAATCTGAACCGCAAGATCGTGCTGATGACGATCTGGGCGCTCTCGCCGCTGGTGCTGTTGCTCGATCCGACCCTGTTCGGCCTTTTCACGCCCTGGACCTCGGCGGCGGATTTCATGCGCCAGGTCGCCAAGATCTGGCTTGCGATCGGGATCGGCGGCCTCTTGTTCCGTACCGTCCACCTGTTCTTCATCCGCGACGTCGAGACCGGCCTGGTCTGGATGACCAAGATCCTGACCGACCCGTTCAGCGATTTCCGGCTTTACTACAAGGCGCCGCTGTTTCTGCTGCGCGGCGAGTTGATCGATCCCGGCCTCGATCTGATCGAGCACGAGCTCGAAGAGCAGCACGCCTGAACGTGGTTTGAAATCATCCGATAGAATGCGGCTAAACCATCGGTCAGCGAAAGGCGCTTGCGATCATCTCTCTCAGGATCCGGCGGCGGATGGCTTTGTTGGTGAGGGCCGCGTCGCGCCACCACCAGCCGTCCTGCTTCATGTTCTCCGCCGCGGCCACGAAGCGCTTCGCCACCTCGGCAAAATCCGCCTCGGTGTAGTTCAGGCTGAAGATCAGGCGGCCGGTCCCGATCCAGCTCAGCGCCAGGTTCTCAAGGCGCAGATAATACTGAAACATCCAGTTGTAGCGCGACGGCTCGGTATAATGGACCATCCAGATCGAAGAGAGGTTGCAGACCCGCACCGGCAGATCGTGCGCGGCCAGCATGGCGTTCAGCTGCCCCGCCCGGCCGTCCCAGAGCTCACCCAGACCATCGTAAATGGAGCGGAAATTCGGACTGGCAAGCCGGCCCAGGAATTCATCCATCGCCGCCATGACGTAGGGATGCGAATTGAACGTCCCGCGGGCGAAGCAGACATCGACCGGATGATCGTCGCGGAAGCGGCGCATCAATTGCTTGCGTCCGCAGACCACGCCCACGGGAAGCCCGCCGGCGAGGCTCTTGCCATAGGTCACCATGTCGGCGCGGACACCGAAATATTCCTGCGCACCGCCGGCGGCGATCCTGAAACCGACGAATACCTCGTCGAAGATCAGGACGATTTGGCGCTCGGTGCAGACCCGCCGCAGCGATTTGAGCCATTCGCCGTAGGCCGCGCGATCGAAATGACCGGTTCGCGAACTGTCGACCAGCGAGGAATCCGACGGCGCATTGCCGTTGGGGTGAAGCGCCTGCAGCGGATTGACCAGCACGCAGGCGATATCGCGCCGCGTTCTCAGGACCCGCAGCGTGGCCTCCGACATGTCGGCGAGCGTATAGGTTTCGTGCGGCGAAATCGGGTTGCCGACGCCGGGCTGCACGTCGCCCCACCAGCCGTGATAGGCCCCGGCGAAACGCACCAGATGCGAGCGGCGTGTGTGATAGCGGGCCAGCCTTACCGCCTGCATCACCGCTTCGGTGCCGGACATGTGGAACGAGACCTCGTCGAGCCCGGAAATCTCGCACAAATGTGCGACATTATCGACGATGACGGGATGGTATGGCCCGAGCACCGGGCCGAGCGCATGGGCCCGCGCCCCGGCCCTGTCGATGCATTCCTTGTAGAAGTCGTTGCCGAAAATGTTGACGCCGTAGGAACCGGTCAGGTCGTAGCAGACATTGCCGTCGACATCCGTGACCGTGACGCCGGCCGACGACTGCACGAACGCGCCGGCGCCAAGATGCTCCCTGACCAGCCGGCTGTACTGAAAGGGCACCCGGTAGGCCTCGGTGAATTGCAGGTCGGAAATTCGTGTTGCGGCCTCGGCCGTCAGCTGCCGGCTCTTGGCGTAGCGGTCCCGGTAAAGCTCGGCAAGGCGGAAGAAGCCGTCCTGACGCTTGGTGGCGACCCCGGCCGGCGCGCCGTCGGAGCGGAAAAAATCGTTGATGTCGAATTCGTAGTAGGGAATCAGCCGCGCCACCAGGCGCGACATCTTGGCATGCCCGGTCAGGGAGCGGTGCTTGGCCCGCGACAACTTAAGCCGCGCCCGCAATCTGGGAACGGCGGCAGCGGTACCGGCGATCGCGGCGCCGGCGAGCGAGAGAATCGGAAGCGACAAATCCATGCGACCTACCGCTATCCGCAGCCGCTGACAGAATCATGACGATCCGCAGCCTCATCAGTGTGCTGTCGCAGCAGGAAGACCTGAACTTCCTTTTGACCAACCGGGTGCCGCGGGCGGCCCTGACCCGGTTCATGGGCTGGTTCAGCAAGATCGAGCAGCCCGTGATTCGCGACCTTTCGATCGCGTGCTGGCGGCTGTTTTCCGATCTCGATCTCAGCGAAGCGCGGAAGCAAAGCTTCAAGAGCCTGCACGATTGCTTTACGCGCGAGCTCAAGTCCGGCGCGCGTCCGCCCGACCCCGACCCCGCGATCGTCGTCAGCCCGTGCGATGCCATCATCGGCGCCCACGGCAGCATCGCCGATACCGAGCTGTTCCAGATCAAGGGCGCCGGCTATTCGCTCGCCGACCTGCTCGGCGACCCCGCGCTGGTGGACGCGCACCGCAATGGCCGGTTCATCACCTTGCGGTTGACCTCGAGCATGTATCACCGCTTTCACGCTCCCTTCGATGGCCGGATCGAGCAGGTCAGCTTCATCTGCGGCGATACCTGGAACGTCAATCCGATCGCGCTGAAGCGGATTGAACGGCTGTTCTGCAAGAATGAGCGCGCCGTCATCAAAACCCGGCTCTCGACCGGCGAAGCCCTGACCCTGGTGCCGGTCGCAGCCATTCTGGTGGCCAGTATCCGGCTGCATTTTCTGGGTCGCGTGCTCAATGCGCAAAGCCGCGGACCGGCCACGTTTCGCTGCGATGTGCCGGTGCGCAAGGGCGATGAACTCGGCTGGTTCGAGCATGGATCGACGATCATCGTGCTGGCGCCAGATCATTTTGCATTCTGCGACAATGTGGCGGAGGGCGAGCGGATCTGCGCCGGACAACCCTTGATGCGCAAGCCGGCTTGAGGCTTCGAAATCGCTCGCGGGCCCTGTGATACCTCGCCGCTCTCGATTTGCCGCCGTGCCTCATTATATGCTAGGCGCGCGAAGCGCGCGATTCGGAGACGGCATAAAGGCGAATGATGGTGCGAGTACCTGTTCTGGCGGCAGGCGGAATTGTGTTGCGGAATGAGGCAAACCCGCTGATCGCGGTGGTACGGCTGCGCAAGCGCAATGAATGGGTTCTTCCCAAGGGCAGGCTCGATGATGGCGAGACGCCGCGCGCCGCCGCCGAGCGCGAGGTATGGGAAGAAACCGGGCACGATGTAACCGTCCATGAGTTCCTCGGCACCCTGGTCTATGAATCCGGCGGCCGTTCCAGAATAGTTCACTACTGGCGGATGGAGACGTGCGGCGGGCCATCGCATGAGCTGATGGACGACGTCAGGGAGGTCGACTGGCTGCCGCTGGAGGCCGCGGTCGGGCGGCTGTCGCGCGCCTGCGAGCAGGCTTTTCTCGCTAATGTCGGTCCGCTCGCGCTGGAGTTTTCACGGCGACCCGCGGCCACGCAGGCCACGCCCCGCAAACGAAGGCGCCGGCGTATCGTCGCGACCGACCCCGCGCGCACGACACTGGTTCCGGCTGCGCCGCCGCCCGAATTGATCGCAGCTCCGGTCGCGCCCGATGAGGCGCCGTCGGCGCAGCGAGAGGTCACCGTGACCGCATGGATTGGGCCCGCGGCGTTCGAGGTGGCGCCCGACGTCGGGCAAGAAGTATCCGTGGTCCCGGCACTGCAAGCTCCATGCGGTAACGACGACCAGGCAAGCCCGGCCCAAGACCAGCGCATCAGTCTGTTGCAGAAGGCGCGCGACTGGCTGCGCCGCGCCCGCGCGACCTGACTGCACCCCCTCGGCCTCCTGAACCGAAGCATTTTCCGGTCGGGTCGAATCGACCCGCTAACTAAACTAAACTAACGCCTTTCGTCTGGTTTTCTCTTCGGCGCTGGACCGGCCGGCGGCCGCTTCGGCAGCGCTGGTTTATTCTGCAATCCCCCCTGACGCACCCCGGGCGCGCCAGGCTGCCGTTGCTGGCCCGGCGCCTGCGGCGGTTGGGATTGCTCTCCAGCCCGGTTCGGCAGCGCCGGCTGCTGCGGCAATGCATCCGGCTTCTGCGGCCCTCCCTGACGCAGGCCGGGCGTATTCGGCGGCCGCGGCAAGCCGGGCGCCTGCGGCGGTTGTCCCTGCTGTCCGGCGCGGTTCGGCCGGCCGGGCTGCGCCGGCGCACCGGGCCGCTGCGGCAATCCATTCTGCTTCGGTAGCCCGGGCTGACGCGCCGGATTCGCTGCGGGATTATTCCCAGGCCGATTGCCGGGCGGATTTTGCTGCCGTTGGAGGCGCCGCTCCGTGACGATCTGGCGGCCGACGCTCTGCGCGGCGTGGACCTGACGCACGATACCCTGGTCGCGCCGCACCTCGCTCGCCGAGATCACAAGCGGCTGCGCGGTCACGCGCCCGCCGG
>NZ_JBEKXH010000503.1:0-4580 GCF_049512235.1 Bradyrhizobium sp. | reverse complement strand
AACCAGGCTGAAGACCAACGGAAGGCCATCATCGGTCTGCTTCAGGACCGCCGCGCCGCCTGAGGTGGCCGAAATCTGCGCCCGGCGCCTGGACGAGACATGAGGCTTTGCGACATGAGATTTTGGCAGCATAGCTCCGATACTGAAAACGCGCAGGCAGAGGCCATCAGCCGATCGCAGGCCGTGATCGAATTCGGCATGGACGGTGTGGTCATTACCGCCAACCAGAAGTTTCTTGACGCGCTCGGCTACACGCTCGCGGAAATCAAGGGCAAGCACCACAGCATGTTCGTCGAGCCGGAGATGCGCGACGGCGCGGCCTATCGCGGGTTCTGGGACGGTCTCAGGCGCGGCGAGTTTCAGGCCTCCGAATACAAGCGGATCGGCAAGGGCGGCCGCGCGGTGTGGATTCAGGCCTCCTACAATCCGATCCTGGATCGTCATGGCAAGCCTGTCAAAATCATCAAATTTGCGACCGACATCACCGCGCAGAAGATCCGCAGCATGGAAGACGCCGGCAAGATCGCCGCCATTCTTCGTGCCCAGGCGGTGGTCGAATTCAATCTGGACACCACCATCGTGACCGCCAATGATATCTTCCTCAAGTCCCTTGGCTATACACTTGCCGAAATCCAGGGCAAGCATCACAGCATGTTCGTCGAGCCGGCGATGCGCGACAGCGCCGGGTATCGGGAGTTCTGGGCGAGCCTGAACCGCGGCGAATATCAAGCGGCGGAATACAAGCGGCTCGGCAAGGCCGGCAAGGAAGTCTGGATTCTCGCGACCTATAATCCGATCCTCGACGAAAGGGGCAAGCCCTTCAGAATCGTGAAGTTCGCCACCGATGTCACCGAACAGAAATTGAAGACCGCGGATTTCGAGGGACAGCTCGCGGCCATCGGCAAGTCGCAGGCGGTGATCGAATTCACCATGGACGGCACGATCCTGACCGCGAATGATAATTTCCTGAAGGCACTCGGCTATTCGCTGGGCGAAATCAAGGGCAAGCACCACCGCATCTTTGTCGATCCCGCCGAACGCGACGGCGCGGCCTATCGCGATTTCTGGACGCAGTTGCAACGGGGGCAGTATGCCGCTGCGGAATTCAAGCGCATCGGCAAGGACGGCCGGGATGTCTGGATCCAGGCCTCCTACAATCCGATTCTTGACCTGAATGGCAGGCCGTTCAAGGTGGTGAAATACGCCACCGACACCACCGCGCAGGTGATCGCCCGCCGGAAGAGCGAGAACGTTCGCTACATGATGGAATCGGTCGCCGCCGGAGCCGACGATCTGAAAGTCTCTGTCCGTAACATCTCGGACGCGATGATCAAATCCCGGGATACGGCGTCGACGGCGGTGTTACAGGTCGACAACGCCGATCAGCAGGCCCAGCGCCTGACCGCGGCCGCCAGTGCCATGGGCGGCATCGTTGAATTGATCGGGAGCATCACCGGCCAGATCAATTTGCTGGCTCTCAACGCCACGATCGAATCCGCGCGCGCCGGCGAAGCCGGCCGGGGGTTTGCAGTGGTCGCTTCCGAGGTCAAGAACCTCGCTAATCAGGCCAAGCAGGCCACCGACAAGGTCGGGAGCGAAATCGAAAGCCTCAATGTCATTTCGGGTGACGTGGTCAGCGCGCTCAAGGTCATCAAGTGCGCGATCGAGAACGTCAACGAGTATGTGACCTCTACCGCCGCGTCCATCCAGGAACAGAGCGCGGTAACGGAAGTGATGTCATCGAACATGAAAGCCGCCGCCGCCGAAGCCGCCGGCACCGCGGCCTGACGCCGCTGCCAACTTAAGCACCGGGCCCCGGCGCGGGCGCCGGGGCTGGCTGGCGGAACAGGATTCGCTGGTACAGCCAGCCGATCGCCACCAGCACCAGGCCGAGGCAGATGAATGACAGTGCGCGGTAGACGCCTGTCAGCGACGCCATGTCGATCAGGAACGACTTCAGGATCGTCAGTGCGATGACGGCGGCCGGGATGCTCTCGATCGTCTCGAGCGCCGGCCGCGCACGAGCAGGCGCGGCGCGGGCCGCTCCTGCAGCACCTCGCGACCGAAGCGGAACAGCGCGGCAGGCCGTCCGCCTGTTTGTGTCGACATCACGCCGCTCGGTTCGACCAGGGCGCCGGCCTCCACCAGCCCGCGAAAATTCTGCTCGTGCTTTTCGCCGATCTGGCGTCGTTGCAGGACATCAGTCGAGGTCGATGCGGAACGGGCGGCCCTCGACCATCATGCTGCCCGGGCCCATTTCGTCCAGCGCACGCAGCATGCGCCCCTCCCGTCCCAGCGCCTTGTCCGCCAGACTGACGATCAACCGGTTCGGTGAGGCGATCGGGGAGGCGGCGCGAATTTGCCGGGCGATCGAAAGTTCATCACGATGCGGATTGAGCGCACAGACGGCCGCAAAGGCGCTCGCGGTGGAGCGGCTGATGCCGGCATAGCAATGGACGACGAGCGGCGCGCTGCGATTCCAGCCGCGCACGAAGTTGAGGACCTGTTCGATATGGATATCCGAAGGCGCGATAAAACCATGGATCGGTTCGGTGATATCGTCGATCTGGACTTTGAGATGATTGGCCGGAAGCACCGACTCCGGCCGTTGCACCTGATCGACATTGGCCATCACGGTAAGGACGTGACTGGCGCCGGTGGCTTTGACGGTGTCGGGCAGGGCGGCGAGCGAGCAGACGTGGATCATGGCGTTCCTTTTGTCGAACGGAATATAAACCCGCGCGACCGGCGGTGAAAGGTTGTTCGGTTGAAGGGTGGGCAAAGGCGCGCTTTCGCGCCGTGCCCACCATGATTTCCGCGGTAGAAGTATGGTGGACACGCTATCGACCCCGCGCATTCGTGCGACTCGTTGGCTTTTGCCCACCCTACGGCTGCAACTACAACGGCGATGAGACCGTCTTGAACCGTGCCAGGAACCGCTTCTCGGCCTTGGCCGCCGTCCACGGCGTCAGGTAATCCTGCCGGGTTGTCTCGGGCAGGCCGGGGTTCTGTCCGAACAGACGCTTCGCCTCGCCTTGTTCGAATCCTGCAAGCTCCGTTGCCTCGAGATAGGCCGCGCCCCGGTCGGCCTGCTTGATCTTCTGCTCGATCTCCGGCCGCAACACCGGCGGCAGTCCGAAGCGGATGTGGATTGCCGCGAGCAGCCTTTTTTCCACCGCCTTGTAGTCGCCGCCAAGCACCGCCTTGAACGGCGAGATCATGTCGCCGATGACATATTCGGGCGCATCGTGCAGCAGCGCCGCCAGCCGCAACCTGTCGTCGACGCGCGGGATCCGCTCGCGCATCACGGCATCGACCAACAGCGTGTGCTGCGCCACCGAGAAGATGTGGGCGCCGCGGGTCTGACCGTTCCAGCGCGCGACGCGCGCCAGGCCATGGGCGATATCAGCGATTTCGACATCCAGCGGCGAGGGGTCCAGGAGATCGAGGCGGCGCCCCGACAACATCCGCTGCCAGACCCGGGGGGAGGTTTGCGGCGCGGGCAATTCCTGTTGCCCCGTCATTTGACTTCAAGGCGCGGCGCCCGATGCGCTGCGCCGCAGCTTTGGTGGCAAAAGCAGGTCACCAGATGATCGTTGACCATGCCGGTGGCCTGCATGAATGCGTAGACGATGGTCGGACCGACGAATTTGAATCCGCGCCCTGCCAGGTCCTTGGAGATCTTGATCGAGAGCGGCGTCGATGCCGGCACGCTGGCGGTGGTCTTGAAATGATTGACCTTCGGCCTGCCGTCGACAAAATCCCAGAGCAATTTCGAAAAGCCGGGGCCATCATCGATGATCTTGAGATAGGCCTTTGCACTTGCTACCGTGCCCTCGATCTTGGCGCGGTTGCGCACAATGCCGGTGTCGTTCATCAGCGCGTGGACCTTGGCGGCATTGTAACGCGCGATCTTCTCGGGGCGGAAATCGTCGAACGCCTTGCGGAAATTGTCGCGCTTGCGCAGGATCGTAATCCAGGACAGCCCGGCCTGGAAACCGTCGAGGATGAGCTTTTCGTACAGCGCGCGGTCGTCATATTCAGGTACGCCCCATTCGCTGTCGTGATAGGCCATATAAAGCGGGTCTTGCCCCGGCCAGGGACAGCGCGTCAGGCCATCGGCATGCAGGCGCGCCGAACGGCTCATGCCACAGTCTGCTTCGGCGCGATCAACAGCTCATCTCCTCCGGCAAGCCGGATCGCGATGCCACCCGCGGTCAGCTTCATTCCGGCCTGGAGCGCGTCGGCAGCGCGGTCGATTCTGATCAGTGCCAGCCCGCAATGACCTGCCGCTGATCCCATGGTGCCCACCGCTTTGTCGCCGGCAAGGATGGTAGCGCCTACTTCCGGCGCCGGGCCGTCAAGATCAACGCGAATCGTCCGCGTGCGTGCGGTACCGCGATGCTGCATGCGCGACACTACCTCTTGTCCGACATAACAACCCTTGGCGAAATCGATGCCGTGCAGGCGATCCATGTTGCTTTCGTGCGGAAATGCATTGCCATACATGAAATCCATGCCGCCGAGCGGAACACCCGCAGCGATCCGGTGGATGTCATAGGCCGTGCTGTCGAGCAGTT
>NZ_JBEKXH010000502.1:0-4584 GCF_049512235.1 Bradyrhizobium sp. | reverse complement strand
ATTCACCGCTAATCATCGCTTTGTCCCTACCGAGGGTCTTCAGGACCGCGAGCACGTGGTCCGCGTAGTCCTTCACCTGGTAATCGATCGCTGGCTTGTCGGTCCAACCGTGGCCGAGCATGTCGATGGCGACGAACCAGAATGATCGGCATGTGGTCCGAAGTTTCTGGAGTACGCCTCGGCGTGGCCGCAGACGCCGTGCAGCGCCAGGACGAGCGGCTTGGAAGGGTCACCGGACTCGATGCAGCGGGTCCGGATTCCGCCGGCGTCGATATAGTGCTGCTTGAAGGAAACGCTTCTCAGATCGGCCCAGACGCTCGAAAAGTTTGCAGGTCTGGTGTCACTCATAAGTGTCTCGCTGGTTGGTTTTCAGGCGAACAGCGGCGTGTCGCCGGGCGTCGATGGTTCGGGCTGCTTCTGACGCGGAAGCGCGGAGGGGCTCGGCAGGTCGAGAACGGCGCGGATTGCCGCGCTCAGCTTTTGCTCGGCTTCCTTGGGGTCGGCCGTCCCTTCCTTGTGGCGCCAGGCCACCACGCCGTCCGGTCGCACCAGCAGCACTCCCGCCTCTTCGATCTCGCGGACGCGCTGCCACTCGCAGTACAGGTCCTGCGCATCGGGCGAGCCCGTCACGACGGTCCGCAGGAAGGGCAAATCGAGGCGGTGCGCCGCCTCTTGCCAAGCGGTACCGGCAAGGCCGGTCACGACGGTGAAGAGACCTTTCCCGGTCACGTCCAGCGTCGACATGCGCGTGCCGTCCGAACCGACGAGCCATGCGTGCGGGATCTTGGCGCCCGGTCGTGTGGTCGGCTGATGGTGGAGGTCGCGGTCGCGTCGCCATTCTTCCGGCTTCGCCCCTTCGTCAGGAATGACGGCCGAAGATTCGTACCGCTGGTTCATCTCGACGCCCTGGGCGTTGAACTCGGTCTGCTTGAGGTCGAGCGCGGCCTGGGCGGCTTTGCGGGCGGCGACGCCCTCGGGACCCGGATCATGGAAGCGAACGATCCCCGCAGCTACCGGATTCTCGGCCCCTTGAACCCGGAAACAGGCGTTCAACGGGGCGTAGTCGAGCCGCGACTGGTTGGCCCGCAATACGATCTGCTTTCCGACAGGAGCCCGCTCCAGGGAATAACTCTCCAGAAGTTTCGCGCCGGCCCAGCCCTTGACGGTGTAGGCGAGTTTCCAACCGAGATTGTGGCTGTCCTGCACGCAGGTGTTGTTGCCCAAACCGCTCGACGGCGGATGCCGGTGGACGGCGTCGCCACCGCAGAACACCCGCCCCTTGGAATACTGCGTCGCGTACGCCTGGTTGATGTACCAAACCGACGTCCTCACGATATCTGGCTCGATCGCCGGATCGCCGATCAGAATTCTGATCTTTTCGCGGACGTTGCTTTCGGAAAGATCGGGGTCCCCCTCGTTGATGTCGAACCCCCAGCCGGCGATCCATTGCGTCCACGGCCGCACGGCGCGAAGCAGGCCCATACCGATCTCGCCGAAGCTCGCGTCCGGCGTCACGATCCAGTTCAGAATGCTGGGACGATGTTTGCTGTACCTGGAGAGGTCGGCGTTGAAGATCGTGTAGACCGTACCTGCGCGCGCCATCCGACCCTCGATGGGCAGGTCGAGATGCTCGACCACGGACGATCTTGCGCCATCGGCGCCGACCATATAGCGCGCCCGGATCGTGAACTCGCGCCCGTCCAACCGGTCACGCAGCGTAGCAGTGACGCCGTCGGAGTCCTGCTCATGACGGACGTATTCGGTGTTGAACGCGAAAGTGGCGCCCTTCTCGGCCGCCTTCTGGAAAAGGATCGGCTCGAGCAATGGCTGGATGATGTCCACCATGCCGCACGGACTTGCCCTGAGATAGTCACCCCGGCGGTCGTCCCCGGTCCCCCACGTCCGCATCCGGATGAGTTCGGGGCCGGCCAGGCTGGTGGTGAACGTGGTGTCTCCCATCTGCTCCCATGGGCTCGCGTAACGGGCGACGTCCTCCGAGATCCCAAGGTCCCGGAAGACTTCGTTGGCGCGTTGGTTTGTGATGTGCGCGCGCGGGCTATCGGCCATCCAATTGCCGCGCGATATGATGTGACAGCGCACGCCGGAGTTTGCGAGCGCGAGGGCGGTCGTCGAGCCGGTTGGACCGGCCCCGACGATCAGCACGTCTGTTTCATATGCCATTGTATTTGCTCCGCGATGCCTCCGCGTTCGCGCGGGATGAGACGATCAACGAGTAGCGTCGGTCTGTCTGGCTGCCATCATCGCCATGCCGGCGATCCAGCCTGGAATCGCTTCGTAGAATTCCTGCGCCACCGTGAAGTGGCCACCGGTCGAGAAGGCGCCGAAGGCGGCCACCCACGCCAGGACCTCGTTGGCGCCGCGGCCCGCCGCCTCGCGCACCTTGTCGGTGTCGAGCGCATCGGCCCGCCAGATCTGCCCGCTGCGCAGGATCTCCATGAATTCTTCGTCCCATTCCGGATTGAGCGGCTTGCAGGGACCCTTGCCCGCTTCGGCCAGAACACCCGCCTCAAGCACGCGCTTCTCCCGCGCCTCTTTGGCTTCCGCTGTCGGATTGCGTCCGCTGATCAGGCGCTCGCGGAGCTCCGGCGGGGCATCCTTGATCGACGGTAGCGGTGGATCGTGCGACAGGCCGCCCGATGCAGCGAACAGCACACGCTTGCCCGAACGCATCGCGAAGCGGCCGACGGATTCACCGAGCTGCCGGGCGCGGCGATAGGTCGGAACAGGCGGTGCTGCGGCGTTCAAGAAGATTGGCAAGATCGGGATCGATTTGAAGTCACCGAGGACCGCTTCCCACATCTGAACGAAGCCGTGATCGACTGGCATACGGTACGACACTGCAACGTCGAAGTCCTCCGCCCGTACGTGGTCTACAAGCTCGAGAGCCGTCTTCTCCGGCACGTCCAACGGACCCGTACCCCCTCCCCAATCGCCGAGCGATACCGCTCCCGCGCCGACGCAGAACGAGGGCATGAGATCGTAGAAGAAGCCGTTGAAGTGATCGGGCGCGAACTGGATCACGTAGTCCGGCGCGAACTCCTTCACAAAGGATCCAAGGCGCCCGAAGGCCGATCGAACGCGTTGCTCGGTTTCGTTGCTGGCGGGCCCCCGGTACATGAGGGGCGTATGGGATGCGCAGACGATGGCGACTGACATGGTCGGATTCCTTCGAACGCCGAGTGAGAGGGTCGATTGATTGCCCGCAGCTACTTCTTCACCAGAGGACACGAGCTTTCGGACAGGGGCCGGTTGACTGACTCTCCCGGCAAGGTCTGCACGACGTTGTAGAGATCCCAGTCGCCCTTGTTCTCGCCGGGTTTCTTCACCCGGAGCAGGTACATGTCGTGAATCATCTTGCGGTCCGCCCTGATGTATCCGTCGCTCGCGAAGAAGTCGTGCACCCGCTCCTTCTCCATCTGCTTCATCACGATCGGTGCTTCGTGCGTGCCCGTCGCCTTGACCGCTTTGAGGTAGTGCGCGACCGACGAATAGACGCCGGCGTGGAAACTAGTCGGCATTATGTTTGCTTTGGCATAAAAGCGCTCCGCCCAAGCCCGCGTCTCCGGCGTACGGTCCCAGTAGAAGGGGGAGACTTCGTAGGCGTCGTGCGCGATCTTCAGACCGACGGCGTGCACGTCCGTCAGCACCGATTGGAGCGGAACGATCTTGGCTTTCGCGCTCAGTCCGAATTCGTCGGCCTGCTTCAGCGCAGTCACCGTATCGCCGCTGGAAGCCGCGACCGCGATGACATTGGCTCCGGCGTTGGATGCGGTGAGCAGGAACGATGCGAAGTCGGAGGTATTCGGCGGAAACACGGAGTTACCCGCCACCTGCCCGCCATTGAGCTTCACCTGTTCCGACGTGTCTCGGGTCAGGGCGTGACCATAGGCCTGATCGACCGTCAGGAAGTACCACTTGGTGCCGCCAGCCTCGATCACCGCCTTCGCCGCGCCCTTCGCGAGGTTGTAGGTGTCGACGGTCCACTGCACCGTCAGCGGCGAGCACGCCTTGCCGTTGAAGTCCGACGAAGTTGATCCAGAGAGCAACATGATCTTGCTCTTCTGCGCCGCCACGTTCTGCACTGCGAAGCCGATCGGCGAGCCCTGCATGTCAGCGATAGCGTCGACGCCCTCGACGTCGAACCAGCGTGCAGCGATCTGCGACCCGATATCGGGCTTACCCTGGTGGTCAGCCGAGACCACCTCGACGTCGAGGCCGGCGCCGAAATCCTCGGCGGCCATTTCGGCCGCGATCACGGAGCCCTTGCCGTTCGCCATGGCCGTGGGGCCGGCGATGTCGGTGAGGACGCCGATTTTCACTCTGCCGCCGCTGAGATTGGAGGCAGTCTCCGTTTGGGCTCCGACCGGAGTCGAGAGAACGGCGATGGCCAGACACGTGGCCGCTGACAATTTGAAGCGCGAATGAACCATTGTTTCTTCCCCGTCGCCGCCTGTTTCGGACGTGCGCGGCATCCATCGCCTCATTGAGCTTCAATATCCAGGCAATATATTGCAATGTTCGCACTGCGAACATGGAGACTGGCAATGCATCGCACGGTGAGAG
>NZ_JBEKXH010000501.1:0-4590 GCF_049512235.1 Bradyrhizobium sp. | reverse complement strand
CGTCGCGGACAGATAGATATTGGGCGCCGCCTGATCGTCGAGGGCTATGCCGAAGACCTGTCCGACATCGCGGGCGTATACATCGAACGGCATTGTCGCCGGGAGGTCGCGACCGTCCCAATTCGCGGTGGCTTGCCGGACATCCATGACCCGGGCGGAGGGGCCGTCCGGATTGATGAAGGTAAGATCAATCGCGGACTTGCCCGCGGGCAGCGGCTTGATCGGGTCGGGAGCTATGGTTCCGGAAAATCCAGTGACGACCGCGTCGCCCAAACTCAGGCTTGGCGGACCAGCGAACTGCTGTGCCTCGGCGCGGTCGGGATGAAGTGAAAATAGCAACAACAGCGGCAAAAGCCGCGCGATGTCCTTGAGCACAATCCCACCCTCTCTTCGTCGCTCCGTGCGGAGCGTAATTCACTTGCAGTGAATTTCTTTTTGTAAAGTTTTTTAGCGCCGATCGAGGCCGACACAACTCCATCGATGCGGCTAAGCATTTTTTCTGTGGAGGCAAAGTACTCCAAAACAAAGACAACGTAAAGGCGCTCCGAGAGCGTGGGGCAGCTGTCGGTAGTTCATTCAATCGGCACGGCATGAGTCAGTCGAGCGTTATCAAATTCAATGGAGCGATTGGCGCGCCTACGGCACTATGGGAAGCAGTTTCTTCATTCACAGCTATCGCGCCGGGCCGCTCGCATTATTTCACGGTAAGTGAAGGCCGGGCTGATATACCGGGGCAAACACTCGGGCTTTGAAAATGCGTCTCACGCCGGTTTGGACGCGAGCCATTCGGAGTGGCTATTCCGAGTTCGTTTTCGGACGATCCCGATAAACGATCGATTTGATTGGCGCACCCGACACGATTACCTACCGGCAACCCGGCGCGCGCATCCAGATTGCGGCGGACTCCGTTGACGCCGTCGAGCGGAGACACGACATAATCCTGCACCGTCGAACCCGGTCACGGCTCAGGAGCAAGATATGAACGCGCCACCAGACATCGATCCCGTCATCGAGCCTTCTGCCAGCGAGGTTTTGCACTGGCTGACAAATGACGCGCGCGACGAGCGCTTCATCGACAATATCTTCGCCGAGCTGTGTGTCCGGCTCCAGCGAGCGGGCATTCCCGTCAAGCGGGCGACGCTTCATGTTGTGGTCAACCATCCGCAATGGCTTGGCGCCAAGATTACGTGGGAGAACGGGATGCGCGCGGCCGTGATTGAGAGGGTAGACTACGATGTCAGGGAGCGATCCCAATACATCGATAGTCCCGCCTACGAAATCCATGGCGGCGCCACCGAGGTGCGCGAGAATCTCGAACGCGATTCCTCTGATGGCCGCAAGCACGCCGTCTATGACGAGATGCGGGCAAAAGGCCTGACCGACTATGTGGCGTGGCCGCTGTACCACACGCTCGGCAAGCGGCATATCGTGACCTTTGCAACCGACCGTCCCGGCGGTTTCGAGGACGCGCATATCGCCGGCCTGTTGAAACTGTTGCCGGTGCTGGCGCTGGTCAGCGAAATCCGTATCAAGAACCGGCTGGCGCGAACGCTGCTCGAAACCTATGTCGGGTCGCATGCCGGCGAGCTCATTCTGGCCGGCGCCACCCGGCGCGGCAGCGGAACGACGGTCCGCGCCGCCATCATGATCTGCGATCTGCGTGATTTTACAGCGATTTCCGACAACTGGCCGCGCGATGACGTCATTGATCTTCTGAACAGCTATTTCGATGCGATGTCGGAGCCGATTGCGCGACATGGCGGGGAAATACTGAAATTTGTCGGCGACGGTCTGCTCGCGATTTTTCCGCTCAGCCAGCAATCGGCCTGCGCCAATCTGCTGCGCGCGGTGTCCGAAGCCCGTCAGGCCATGGCTGCCCTGAACGAAAAGAACAGCGAAAGCGGTCGTGCGCCGCTGAATTACGGCACCGGCGTCCACGTCGGGGACGTCATGTACGGCAATATCGGGTCGCGCACCCGGCTCGACTTCACCGTCATCGGCCCCGCGGTCAACATGGCTTCGCGTCTCGAAACCCTAACCAAACAATTGGGGAGGCCGGTGCTCGTGTCCCGCGCGTTCGCCGACGTCGTCGAGGGCGAGTTCGATCTGGAACGCATGGGCGAGTATCCGGTGCGCGGCTTCAACGAGCCTGTCGAGCTGTTTGCGTATCACGGCTGAATGAAATTACTCGTAGCGCTTGGGCGATTCCTGATACGGAATCCGGCGCGGCACGTCGAAGCGAACCAGCTTCTTCAGCCGATCCGCCGGGAGATGGCGGGTAACTCCAAGCGACGCCTGAAACGCTTCCGTTCTTTTTCAAGCGTATTCCATTTCATTCATTTCTCCAGTCACTTCCGGCAAGCTGCGAATCCAAGGCAAGCAGCCAGGCAGTTCTCAATTCTAATTGGGAACTGACAGATGTTCAACTAATCGTGTATGGTTTATTGCCTTGGAATTATAAACTGGATTGACAGTTCTAAAATAGAACTATAAAAACACGAATGCAATGATCGGGCGGCTTCCCGCCGCATCAGCAGGAAAAGGGCGCTATCCGATGGCCGCACCGCTCAAGGTTGAATTTCATTTCGATTTCGGCAGCCCGAATGCCTACCTCGCCGAGCTCGTATTGCCCGAGATCGAAAAGCGGACCGGAG
Organism: Bradyrhizobium sp.; assembly: GCF_049512235.1. Classification (GTDB taxonomy): domain Bacteria; phylum Pseudomonadota; class Alphaproteobacteria; order Rhizobiales; family Xanthobacteraceae; genus Bradyrhizobium. The sequence continues at coordinate 1,936 of NZ_JBEKXH010000501.1, read as the reverse complement.
TCGAGTTCGACTATGTCCCGGTGCTGCTGGGCGGCGTCTACAAGGCCACCGGCAACATGTCGCCATTCGACTCGTTACGCGGGATCAAGAACAAGCCGGAATACAACGCGTTGGAGACGCAGCGCTTCTTGCGGCGGCACAACATCACGAAGTTCAAGCCCAACCCGTTTTTTCCGGTGAACACCTTGATGCTGATGCGAGGAGCGGTCGCCGCGCAGTTCGAGGGGATGTTCGAGAGCTATTTCCGTGCGGCCTACCACCACATGTGGGTCGAGCCGAAGAAGATGGACGATTTGCAAATCTTTCGCGAGGCGTTGGTTTCGTCGGGCGTCGACATCGATCGCCTGGTCGCGCGCGCGCAGCAGGACGACGTCAAGAACAAGCTGATCGAGAACACCAGCGACGCGGTCAATCGCGGCTCGTTCGGCTCACCGACCTTTTTCGTCGGCAACGAAATCTTCTTCGGCAAGGACAGTCTGCGCAACGTCGAGGAAGAAATCGTCGCGCAATTGAATGCCGCGCAGCGCAAGACTGCGTGAAGCACCGGAAAGACGGCGATTGAGGCGGGAGGTAGCATTGCCGACGAAAGCAAGGGACGCAGCGGCCGGGATGCTTGAAGGCCTGCCCAACCGTTTCCACCAGGTCATCGAACCTTACGTCGCGGCGACGCCGGACAGCCTCGCACTGGTCGAGGACGGCGACACGCTGACCTATCGTCAGTTCGACCGGGCGGTCTCCGGAACCGCCGATGCTCTGCGACAACTGGGAGTCCGCGCTGGCGACCGGGTCTTGATCGTCAGCGAAAACTGCATATCGCTGGCATGCCTGCTGTTCGCTGCCAGCCGGCTGGACGCGTGGGCCATTGTCGCCAACCCACGTCTGTCGCCTCGTGAACTCGACCAGATCAGAGATCACAGCGGCGCACGTCGCGTCTTTTTCACCGCCGATGTTTCGGAGGAGGCGGCCGCCCATGCATCGCGCTCCGCGGCGGGGATCGGCGACGTCGGTCCGCTCTCTGGTATCGGCGTTTCGGCGCTCAATGAGAACGCGGTGGCCGAGCCGCTCGAGCCCGATGGAGCCAAGCAGGTCGCGATTCTGATCTACACTTCGGGGACCACGGGGGCGCCTAAAGGCGTCATGCTCACCCATCGCAATCTCCTGTTCAGCGCCAAAAGCACGGCCATTCATCGCAATATGACCGCGGCGGACGTGCAATATTGCGTGCTGCCGATCTCCCATATCGTCGGTATTTCGCTTCTGACCATGACGCTGATGGTCGGGGCCGTTATCCGCCTCGTCGTCAAATACAGCCCGGCGGCGCTTGTGAAGGCGATGGCGGAAGAGGGCATCACGTTGCTGAATGGCGTGCCCGCGACCTATCAGCGTCTGCTCGAATACAAGGCGACGGCGAGGCTGCCCAGGCTGGACCGCGGCGCGCTCCGCCTGATCGCGGTCGCCGGCGCCCCGCTCGATCTCGATCTGAAGGCGCGCGTGGAGAATGAACTCGGCCTGCCCCTGCTCAACGCCTTCGGCATCACCGAGTGCTCGCCGGGAATTTCCGGCGTGAGGCCCGACGCACCGCGCAGCGACAATTCGGTCGGAAAGATTCTGGCAGGCCTGGAGGCGCGCATCGTCGCGCGCGATGGCTCGATCGTCACCAACAGCGACATCGGCGAGTTGCACGTCCGCGGTCCGAACGTGATGCGCGGTTACTACCGCGCGCCCGATCTCACCGCGAAGGTTATCGACCCGGACGGGTGGTTCAATACCGGCGATCTTGCCCGCTTCGAGGGAGACCAGATGTATATCGTCGGCCGCACCAAGGAGATGATCATCCGTTCCGGTTTCAACGTGTATCCGGCCGAGATCGAGGCGGTGATCAGCACCCATCCTGCCGTGGTGCAGTGTGCCGTGGTCGGTCGGCAGGCCGCCGGCA
>NZ_JBEKXH010000500.1:0-4602 GCF_049512235.1 Bradyrhizobium sp. | reverse complement strand
GCTGGATCGAGGGCGGAGAACTCCTGGCTCGCACTCTGCGCGATGCCGGCGTCGACACTGTCTTCGCACTTCATGGCGGACATCTGGAATCCTTTTATCGAGGCTGCCTGAGCAATGAGATACGCCTCGTCGATTTCCGCCATGAGTCATCCGCTGGCCACGCCGCTGACGGCTATGCGCGCGCGACCGGGAAGCTCGGTGTTTGCGTCATCACGGCCGGACCAGGCTTCACGAATGCCACTGCGCTCCGCGCCGCAGGACCTGATGCAGCGATCGTTCTCGATGGTGGCGAAGCCGCAAGCTGGGCCGCCTTCCACCTGCGCGCCGACAAGGCCGGTCACGTCCAAGGCCTCGGCTATCTCGGAGCTCTGGGCACGGGCCCCGGCATGTCCATCGGGGCGCAGATCGTCGATCCGGACAAGCGCGTCATGCAGATCACCGGCGATGGCGCGATGGGATTCCACATCCAGGAATTCGACACGATGGTGCGCCACCGGCTGCCGATCTGTACCGTCGTGCTCAACAACCAGATCTGGGGCATGTCGATCCATGGTCAGCAAATCATGTACGGCGCGAACTACAGCGCCATCAGCAAACTAAGCGGCACGAATTATGCCAGCATTGCAGCCGCGTTCGGGTGCCATGGCGAACGTGTGACGGATTTTGCGGAGATCGAACCCGCGATCGCTCGCGCCTATGCATCAGGAAAGCCCGCCTGCATTGAAATTATGATCGATCCGGACGTGGTGCATCCGGTTACCAATGCCGCACTCGGCACGATCAGCGACGAAAAACGCGAGATCATGATCCCATACTATGAAAATATCCCGATCCGCACGCCGGCTTGAGCCGCGTGCAATCGATCAGTCAGAGAATGGAACCCTTGATGAAGGCGGCGGTATTCGAGAAAACGGGCCAACGCCTTCTCATTCACGACGTCGAGCAGCCGGTGCTTGGTGACAATGAGCTGTTGTTGAAGGTGGCATTCACCGGCATTTGCGGTTCTGACCTGCATGCTGCCGAGACGCCCGGGGCTCTGCCTCCGGGTACCGTCATGGGGCACGAATTCACCGGCGAGATTGTCCAGTCAACCTCGCCGGATTGGCAGATCGGCGAACGTGTCGTCGCCAACCCGCTCTGGGTCTGCGATGTCTGCGCAAGCGGCGGCAAGTGTCATAGCGGGCGCGACCCTGCCTGCGCCAATAGCTGCTTCATGGGATTCAAACCGGAAGTGCCAGGCGCATATGCCGAATTTGTTCGCATCCGTGCTTCCCAGGCGATCCGCCTGCCCGACAACGTCAGCCTGCGCGACGGGGCCCTGATCGAGCCCCTCGCCGTCGCGAGTCACGCCGTCGATGTCTGCGGCCGGGTGAAGGATGACCACGTCCTCGTCATCGGCGGCGGCCCGATCGGACTCGGCGTCCTCCTGATGTCGATCGATGCCGGCGCCGCAACGGTGGTCGTCAGTGAACCGGATGCCGACCGCCGTGCTTGCGCGCTGAAGCTCGGCGCCGCGGCCGCAATCGACCCGACGGTCGAGGATCTGCCCTCGGCGCTGGCCCGCATCGGCATCGGACCACCCGACGTCGTGTTCGAATGTGTCGGCGCCCCCGGCTTTCTTCAGCAGACCATCGACGTCATGGCCGTTCGGGCGCGCGCCGTCATCGTCGGTGTCTGCATGACGGAAGATCGCTGGATGCCACGCGCGGCCATTCGCAAGGAAGCGACGCTCAAATTTGCGCTCGGATACACACCGCACAACTTCGCGTATGTCAGTCGATACCTGTCGCAAAATGCCCGGAAGGCTGCCGCCATGGTGTCGATGGTTGTGTCCCTCGACGCACTTCCGGAGGTGTTCGATCAGCTCCGCAGCCAAAAATCACTCATCAAGGTTCTGATGACGCCTGCCCCGCAGCAGGACCCCATAAACACCATGAAAGGGAGACCGTTCCAATGACGAGCATGGACCGCCGCCGATTTATTGTCGGCACGACCGCGACTGCCATCACTCTAAGCACCATAAAGGCTCAGGCTGCGGACACCCCTGGCATCACGTCAACCGAGATTCGCATTGGCAGCACATCGCCCCAGAGCGGTCCTGTCTCGGCCTACGGTGTTCAGGCACGCTGCCAGGCCGCCTATTTCAAGATGATCAACGATCGTGGCGGCATCGCCGGCCGCAAGATCAACTTCATCTATTATGACGACGCCTTTAATCCAGCCAAGACCGTCGAACAGACCCGCAGGCTCGTCGAAAGCGATGAAGTCGCCATTCTCTTCAGCAGCCTGGGCACCGCCACGAACTCGGCGATCGTCAAATACGTCAATGCAAAAAAGATCCCGCAACTGTTCTTGTCGGTGAACGGCGACAAGTGGAGCGACTACAAGACCCATCCATGGAGCATGGGTTTCGCACCCAGCGCCCGCACTGAAGCGGCAATCTTCGTCAAGCACATGCTTGCTGAGAAGCCTGACGCGAAGTTCGCCGTACTCTATCAGAACGACGACTTCGGCAAGGACTTCGTGCTTGGCGCAAAGGATGCGCTGGGCGAGCGCGAAAGCAGTCAATTGACGACGATGTCCCACGAAACCTCCGATCCGACGATCGACTCGCAAATTCTCCAGATTCGCGCGACCGCACCGGACGCCCTGATTTCTGGCACGACCGCAAAGTTCACCGCACAGGCAATCCGGAAGGTCGCCGAGTCCGGCTGGAAAACCCGCCATTACATCACCGGCGGCTCATCGTCCTACGCGGGAACAATCGGCCCCGCAGGCCCCGAGAATGCCGTTGGAGTGATCTCATCGGCCTACCTCAAGGATGTTGCCGACCCTGCGTGGAAAGACGATGCCGGGATCGCGGACTTTCTAACCTTCATGCGGCAATACTTTCCCGAGGGGAACAAGGACGATTTCTACAATCTCTATGCCTACACGGTCGCTTCGGCACTGGTGAAAGTTCTCGAGCAATGCGGTGACTCATGGACCCGTGAAAACATCATGTCGCAGGCCACGAACCTGAAGAACGTCATCTTGCCGACATTGCTGCCCGGAGTTCTGGTGAATACCAGCCCAACCAACTACCGTCCGCTAACGCAAGTCCAATTGGAGAAGTGGGAAGGGAAGGCCTGGGTTCGCTTTGGCGACGTCCTGCAAGCTTAGTTGATCACACAATCGAACGGCCTTCGTTGACTTTGGTCTCCGCGGAAGCAATCTGCGGAAAGAACAGAGTTGGCCATGGCTCATCTCCAGTGGCCATGATTCGGGGATTGGGAATGTCGAGTGAGACCTCGCCTGTCAAAGTCCGCTTTGCCGCCTCTCCGGTTGGAACGGAAGCTGGCCGCGCAGTGCAACAGACATTTCCCAAGCATCGCAACTATTCTTTTGTCGAAGCTTTTCCAAGTGTAGTTTCGGTGTCGCGAAGAATGCTTGGGACGAGCCGTTCGGAGAAGCCCGCAAGGAAGCTCCAAACAACGAGAAGCGCCAAATCTTTAGTAGGGTAGTAAAGGTTCAGCACGGCAAGGAGGCTCCCCGTTTTTTCAGAAGATTGAAAGCGCTCTATGCCAATGTCCGAGAACGTTGGGAACAAACTGCCCGACATAATGCCTGATTTAAGGAAAAAAAATACAATGACAGCCCCAATCATCCCGACGCATCCTCGTAATATGATGGAGGTGAATTCGCGTGCATCTTTGAGGCCGCCAACTGTCAGCGCGTCCCATTTCGATTGCAGATAGAGCAAACGGCTAAACAAAGCTCCGAAGAGGCCGGCGGTCGCGGCCGTATAGATTGGAAGCCAAGCCCAGGAGGCGATAGGATCCTTTGTTCCATGCCATACGTAAAAATACAGCGTGAGATAGGGCAGCATGAAGAGCAGAAATGCCGCCATCCCGAAGCAAACGATCCTCCTCGTGGCGCTTTTCCTGATTGGTCGAGAATAGAATTTTCTCTGGACCGTCCAGTGAGTCTCTTCCAAGGTTTCAAGCAACAGAGACCTGACGACCATGTCTCCGCCCGGCAGCAGGCTTCCTGGTGTTTTGGGGTCTATAACGAGGGGCGCCATCGCGTTTGTTGAGGCAACTAGGCGCGCGGTCGATCCAACGTTTTCATCCGCCGCTTCGGCAAGACAACGCTTTAGCTCAGCCCATAGGTTTTCCGATGGCTCGACAAGTGCGAACAGTCTTTCCAATCGATTGGCTTCATTCCACGCCGCATCTTCGTTGGCGGAATCCCCGTAGGTAGTTGCAAAACCAGCTGACGCTCTCTTGATCTCCTCAAGAGCGCCTTGCCTCACCGGATCGCTGCCAGACACAATTGTCGGAGACAATCGTCGAAGCCGCACGTCGAGCGCACCGAGGAAGTACGCCAACATGGGATCCAGCTTGCGGGATTCGTTTTTATCGGCGCCCGGGATCAATTGTTTCAGGCTCTTCACGTGTTTTCTCGGAGGATATGGACCCCCTAGCGGGGATGGCAGATCGGATCATAGGCCAGCAATTCTCATTTTGACTTTTGCGATTTTGTTGGGTTTGGCACCTTGTGGACGGGGTTGGCGCGGGGAACGGCGGAGGTCAGGGAGGGCGTGGAGCCGGCTTGAGAAAG
>NZ_JBEKXH010000499.1:0-4633 GCF_049512235.1 Bradyrhizobium sp. | reverse complement strand
GCGACCAGCCCGGTCGCTTTCGCCAGATCGGCAACGGCCTGCGCATCGGCCCAGGAATCGGCCAGCGGAATCTCGACCTGGACATGCTTGCCGGCCTTCAGGCAGGCGATTGTTTGTGCCGCGTGCATCTGGGTCGGCGTGCACAGGATCACGGCGTCGACTTCCTTGCGCGCCAGGCTGTCGGCGAGGTCGGTTGCCGCGTGCGCGATTCCATATTTGGCAGCGATTTCCCGGGTCGGCTCGAGCCGGCGGCCGACCAGCGACACCACCTCGACGGCGTCGATGTTCTTGATGCCGTCCAGATGCTTGATGCCGAAGGCGCCGGCGCCGGCAAGCGCCACTTTGATGCTCTTGGTCACGTCAGTTGTTCTCCAAGATCAGATGGCCCACCGCGGTGTTGCTGGCGGGCACATGGTAGAAGCGATGCCGGACGGTAGGCGGCTTGCCGCCATTGACATCGCTCATGGCGCCACGGGCAATCAGCCACATCACCAGTTCGATGCCCTCGCTGCCGGCCTCGCGCACATAGTCGATATGCGGCATGGCGGCGAGCCCTTCGGGGTCGGCGATCAGGCGATCGAGGAAGGCTTTGTCGAACTCCTTGTTGATCAGCCCGGCGCGCGGCCCCTGCAGCTGGTGGCTCATGCCGCCGGTGCCCCAGATCTGAACATTGAGCGGCTCGTCGTAGGACTCCACGGCCTTGCGGATCGCCTTGCCGAGCATGTAGCAGCGCCGGCCCGAGGGCACCGGGTACTGCACGACATTGACCGCAAACGGGATCACCGGGCATGGCCACGCCTGCGGCTGGCCGCACATCAGGCTCAGCGGCACCGTGAGGCCGTGGTCGACGTCCATCTTGTTGACGATCGTCAGATCGAAATCGTCCTGGATCACCGACTGCGCAATATGCGCGGCGAGTTCCGGATGACCGATCACCTTCGGCACCGGACGTGGACCCCAGCCCTCGTCGGCCGGCGTGAACTCGGCGGCGGTGCCGATCGCAAAGGTCGGAATCATATCGAGGCTGAACGCGGTGGCATGGTCGTTGAAGACCAGGAAAATGACGTCCGGCGTGTGATCCCGTAACCACTGCTTGGAGAATTCGTAGCCCTGGAACACCGGCTGCCAGTATGGCTCGGCGGTCTTGCCGAGATCGAGCGCAGCCCCGATCGCCGGCACATGCGAGGTGTAGACGCTGGCCGAGATATGGGCCATTATTTCTTCTCCCCGACATAGCGGTTGCCTTCGACAGAGCGGCCGCCCTTGACCATCATGTCGCGATATTGTTCCTCGGTCATGCCGGTCATGCTGCCGGCCATCTGCTGAAAGCTCTTGCCGTCGGTGGCGCCGACCTTGGCGAGAAAGTAGATGTTGCCGCCGAGCTCGATGCAGCGATTGAGGTCGCGTGCCAGCACGGCCTTCTTCTGCTCCTCGCTCATCGGCCATTCGTCGAGATAGGCGCGTTCATTGGCCTTGAAGCGCGCGCGGTTTTCCACCTTCATCAGCGACATGCAGAACTGGTTCAGATGATAGCCCAGGCGCGACATGTCGGCGTCGAAGATCGTCGTGCCGGGAACGTCCATATAGGGTTTGTCAAGCGGCATCGGCTCAGCTCCAATATAGCTGCATGGGATTGTCGACCAGGAGTTTGCGCTGCAGTTCGGGCGTGGTCGCAATATGCGGAATGAAATCGACCAGCAGACCGTCGTCGGGCATGTGATTCCTGAGGTTCGGATGCGGCCAGTCGGTGCCCCAGAGCACGCGATCAGGAAACGTCTCGACGATGCGCTTGGCGAACGGTACGACATCGCGATAGGCGTTCTCTTCGCCATTTCGCGCCGGCGGGCCTGTGACCGACAGCCGCTCCGGGCAGCTGACCTTGGACCAGACGTTGTCGTGATCGCGCATGAATTTGACGAACAGCTCGAACTCGGGACCATCGACCGGCTTGCTGACGTCGGGCCGTCCCATATGGTCGACCACGATCGTGGCCGGCAGCGCAGTGAAGAAGTCCCACAATTCAGGCAGGTCGACCGCTTCGAAATAGATCACGACGTGCCAGCCCAGCTTCGCAATGCGCTCCGCGATCTCGATCAGTTCGTCCTTCGGCGTGAAGTCGACCAGGCGTTTGACAAAATTGAAGCGCACGCCGCGCACGCCGGCCTCGTGCATGGCGCGCAGCTCGGCATCACCGATGCTGCGCTTGACGGTTGCAACCCCGCGCGCCTTGCCGCCGGAATGGGTCAGCGCATCGACCATGGCGCGGTTGTCGGCGCCGTGGCAGGTCGCCTGCACAACCACGTTGCGCGCGAAGCCGAGATGGTCGCGCAGCGCGTAGAGCTCAAGTTTGGAAGCGTCGCAGGGCGTGTATTTGCGCTCCGGCGCAAAAGGAAACTCCGCCCCCGGGCCGAACACATGACAATGCGCGTCCACCGCGCCCTCCGGGACCTTGAAGCGGGGTCTTGTGGGGCCGGCATACCAGTCCAGCCAGCCCGGGGTCTTTTCGAATTGCATTCGCCTCTCTCTTCGTTCTTTCAGATCTTAGTCTCTGGGTTCAGGTGGCTTGAGCTGGGCCAGGATCCGGTCGGCCTCGGTGCGCCAGTCGGCACTGCGCGCAAACTCATTGGTGCCCTTTTCGCCGAACAGGCCCTCGTCGGCGAGGTCGGCGACCCAGGCCTGGCGCTCGGCGGTGCCCTGCGCCGACCATGGCGTCAACCCGATCTCGCGCACGGTCTCGGCCACCTCGCGTACTTCTTCACTGCGTCGCCGGCCATGTTCGATGACGCGCTGGAAAAAATAGGCGCCCTGCTTTTCCCAGTTGATGCCGGGAAAGGTCTCCTTGAGCGACGCCAGCACTTCGTCCTCGACGCCATAGGCCCGGGCGGTGGTGAAACATTCGATCACACTCGCCTCCATGCCCTTGATCATGACGCTGCGGCACATCTTGACCGCGGAGGCGACGCCGAGCTGTTCGCTGGCGACCTTGGCGTTGAAGCCGAGTTCGACTAGCAGCGGCGCAAGCTCCCGGGCGCCGCGGCCGCCCAGCAGCAAGGGCACCTTGATGCGATACGGCGGAATCGATGTCATGACCGCGCCTTCGACATACCGTCCGCCGGCACCGTCGATCAGGACCGCGGCGCGCCGTTTTGCGCCCGGCGAAGCCGAGTTGAAGTCAAGGAACCATGCTCGCTCTTTTACCGCCGGCGCACAGGCCTGGGCCACCGGCACAGCCTGGCTCGCGGTGACGGCGGAAACGATGAAGTCGGCCCGACCAGCGAGATCGGCATGTGAAGCAGCCAGTCCGACGCCGAATGCCGCCGCATGATTCTGCAATGGCCCGGCCTGATCGCCTGCGAGTTTGATGTCGTAGGCGCTGACCCTGACGTCCTGCTTGCGCAGGTCCTCGGCGAGGATGCGACCTACCTCGCCATAGCCTACGAGGCCGACATGCCAAAGGTTGGATGCAAGGGACATGGCGATCAATCGATATATCTGAGGCCGGCCTTGGCCAGCGGCTCGCGCATCTTGTACATGTCAAGGCCCAGCACGCCATCCGCCAGCTTGGCGCGTTTCTCGGCTTCGTTCGCCTCGCGCTCCTCCGCCGCATCCGCCACCTGTTGGGCGAGGCGCGCCGGCACCACGACCACGCCGTCGTCGTCGGCAATCACCACGTCACCGGGATTGACCAGCGCACCCGCGCAGACCACCGGGATATTGACCGAGCCGAGCGTTGCCTTCACGGTGCCCTTGGCGCTGATCGCCTTGGAAAACACCGGGAACTGCATTTCGGTCAGGTCCTTGACGTCGCGTACGCCACCGTCGATGACGAGGCCGACCGCACCTCGGGCGCGAAAACTCGTTGCCAAGAGATCGCCAAAGAAGCCGTCGGTATTCTCCGCGGTGCAGGCCGCGACCACGAGGTCGCCCGGCTGCAACTGCTCGGCCGCCACATGCATCATCCAGTTGTCGCCCGGCTGCAGCAGCACCGTGACCGCGGTTCCGCAGGCCTGTGCGCTGGGATAGATCGGCCGCATGTAGGGCTGCATCAGGCCGACGCGGCCCATGGCTTCGTGGATGGTGGCGACGCCGAACCGCGACAGTTTTTCGACCGCCGCCTTGTCGGCGCGAACGATGTTGCGCTTGACGACGCCGAGGTCGTTCATCGAGCTGGCCATGTCACTTGCCTTTCGCTTTCAGCGCGGCATCGAGCCGCGGGAACACGCGCCGCGCATTGCCCTCATAAATTTTTTGCTTGTCTTGCGCTGGGATCGCCAACGCCTCGATGTAGCGTTTGGTATCGTCGTACGGGAAGCCGGTCTCGGGGTCGATTCCGCGCACCGCGCCGATCATCTCGCTGGCGAACAAAATGTTATCGACCGGGATCACCTTGGTCAAAAGATCGATGCCCGGCTGGTGATAGACGCAGGTGTCGAAGAAGATGTTGTGCAGCAGATGCTCTGACAGCAGCGGCTTCTTCAGCTCCTGCGCCAGCCCGCGGAAGCGCCCCCAGTGATAGGGCACCGCGCCGCCGCCATGCGGGATGATGAATTTCAGGGTCGGAAAATCCTTGAACAGGTCCGAGGTGAGGAACTGCATGAAGGCGGTGGTGTCGCCGTTGATGTAGTGCGCGCCG